>NZ_CP023202.1:6536693-6837292 GCF_000220705.2 Streptomyces xinghaiensis S187
GCCGTAGACGACCTTGACCGACCCCGGGTCGGTCGGCAGGTCCTCGTTGACGCCGCCGGGCACCGTCCGCATCACCAGGTCGCCGTGGCCGTCGCCGTCCACGTCACCGATCACCGCGGAGGCACCGCGCCCGGGGGAGGCGCTGCCGCGGGCGAGACCGGTGGCGGTGCCCCGCCAGAAGATGGCCGGTTCGGTCATCTCTTCGAAGTCGTGCAGGCTGACGAGGTCGTCCCGGCCGTCACCGGTGATGTCGCCCGCGACCAGGTCCCGGGGTTCGAACACCCTGCCGGTGGGCACGTCCGCCGTACCGGCCGGTGCGGCGCCGCGCGTGAACGGGCCGTAGAGGATCCGCAGGTCGCCCCACTCCTCGGAGACCGAGCTGACGCCCACCAGGTCGGCGTGCCCGTCGCCGTTGAAGTCCCCGCCGGTCAGGCTGTCGCCGCTCGTCCCGGCGGAGACGGGCAGCACGGTGCCGCCGTCCAGGCCGAACCGGGAACCCCAGAGGACGGTGACGGAGGAGGTCCCCGGGGTCTCCACGGCGAGGTCGGTGTAGCCGTCGCCGTCGAGGTCGCGGGCGACCGTGCGGTGGCCGAACCGCCCGCCGGCGGCCGGCGAGCCGGGGACCCCGGCCGTGGCCTGGCTGATGACGTGCCGCCGCTCGGTCTCCACCCCACCGGAGGAGCTGTACACCACGACGACGTACCCGGCCTCCGCCAGACCGCCGATGGTGGCGCCGGGCGCCGAGGAGGCGACATCGGCGTGCCCGTCCCCGTCGAAGTCGGGCTGCGGCGCGAGCCCGGCCGGACGGGCGGCCGGCGCGCTCTCCCCGGCGCTCGCGGGGAGCGCCAGGAGCGACGGCACGGTCGCGAGGGCGGCCACGACCGCGCAGCGCGCGACGAGGGACGGGCGGATACGGCGACGCACAGAGGGCCTCCAGGGAAGTCGTCACACGAGCGGGGAGCGCCGCGTGTTCACCGGGCCGCAAGCGCGTGTTGGCCCGGTGAACACCTTCGGCGCACCTCTGACGACGACTCGGCGCGCTGAACGGTTGCGCTGCCGTGTCACCGTTCAGCACGTCCGTGTAACGCCCCAACCGCCTTTCCCGGGCGGCGGGTTGACGGACTCAGCCCCGGGCGCCGGCCGTGGCGCCCGGGCCAGGGGCGCCCGCGGCGGCGGCCGGGTCGTGGCGCAGGGCGCTGGGCCACCACACCGCCGGCCCGATGTCCCGGGTGAGCGCGGGCACCAGCAGCGACCGCACCACCAGGGTGTCCAGCAGGACGCCGAAGGCCACGATGAAGGCGATCTGGACGAGGAACGCCAGCGGGATGACGACCAGCGCGGCGAACGTCGCGGCCAGCACCACCCCGGCCGAGGTGATCACCCCGCCGGTCGCCGTCAGCCCCTTGAGGACGCCCATGCGGGTGCCGCGGAGCTGCGCTTCTTCCCGGACCCGCGTCATCAGGAAGATGTTGTAGTCCACGCCGAGGGCCACCAGGAAGACGAATCCGTACAGCGGCACGGACGGATCGACCCCGCCGAAGCCGAAGACGTGCTCGAAGACGAGCGTGGCGACGCCGATCGTCGCCCCGTAGTTGAGGGCGACGGTGAGGACCAGCAGCACCGGCAGCAGCAGCGAGCGGAGCAGCGCCACCAGGATCACCAGGATGATGGCCAGCACCACCGGGACGATCACCTTCAGATCCCGCTGGGCGGTGGTCTGGGTGTCGTACTGCTGTGCGGTGTAGCCGCCGACGAGGGCGTCCGCTCCGGACACCTCGTGCAGCGCGTCCCGGAGCCGCTGCACGGTCGCCCGGGCGGCGTTGCTGTCGGCGTCGTCCTCCAGCACGGCGTTGATCTGCACCCGCCCGTCCACGACCAGGGGCTCGCCCCCGCCGGGCCGTCCGGACTCGGTGACGGGTGCCGCCGAGGAGACGCCGTCGGTGCCGTTCGCGGCCCGCGTCGCCTCGCGGACCCGGTCGGCGTCCGCGATGATCACCGCGGGATTGCCGGTGCCGCCGGGGAAGTGCTCGCTCAGCGTGCGCTGCGCGGCGACCGACGGTGCGTCGTTGACGAAGATCTCGCTCAGCGGCACCCCCTCCGACTTCAGCTGGGGCGCGAAGACGGCGAACAGGGCGAGCACCGCGAGCGTCACGGCCCAGATCCGCCGGGGCGCCCGGTCCACCCAGGCGGCGACCCGGGCCCAGATGCTGCTCTGCCCGGCCTCCGGGTGCTCCGGGTCCACCACGGGCCTGGGACGGGCCGGCCAGTACGCGGCCCGGCCGAGCAGCAGCAGGGCGGCGGGCAGGAAGGTCAGCGCGGCGAGGACGGAGCAGACGATGCCGATGGCGCCGACCGGGCCGAGCGCCTTGTTGTTCGCCAGATCGCTGAGCAGCAGGGCGAGCAGACCCAGCGCCACGGTGGCGGCGCTGGCCGTGATCGCCCCGGCGGACCGGCGCACCGCGGCCCGCATGGCGTCGAACCGCTGTTCGTGCTGGGGCAGTTCCTCGCGGAAGCGGGCGGAGAGCAGCAGGGCGTAGTCGGTGGCCGCACCGATGACGAGGATGAAGAGGATGCCCTGCACCTGCCCGTCGACCCGGACCACGTCCCGCTCGGCCAGCGCGTAGACGATGCCGGTGGCCAGCGAGAGCGCGAACACCGCGCTGAGGATGATGACGAGCGGCAGCAGCACACTCCGGTAGACCAGCAGCAGGATCAGCAGCACGACGCTGAGCGCCACCCCGAGCAGCAGCCCGTCGACGCCCGCGAAGGCCTCGGAGAGGTCGTTCTGGGTGGCGGCGGGGCCGGCGATCCGCACTGATGTCCCGTCAACCCGTTCGGCCGCCTCGGTGATGCGGTCCAGGACGTCGGCGGTCTCGTCGCCCAGATCGTCGCGGAGCTGGACCACGCCCTGCAGCGCGAGACCGTCCTCGGAGGGCAGGGCGGGGGAGACCCGGCCGGTGACACCGGGGCTGTCGGAGAGCGAGGCCAGCGCGCCGGTGGCCGCCTCCCGCTGACTGTCCGTGATCTTCCCCTCGTCGGCCGTCCAGACGACGATGGCGGGCAGCGTCTCGCTCTGCCGGAACGCCTTCTGAGCGTCGATCACCTTCGTCGACTCGGCGCTCTCGGGCAGGAAGGCCGACTGGTCGTTGGTGGCGATCTCGCTGAGCTTCCCGGCGTACGGACCGAGGGCCCCGCCGATCCCCAGCCAGACGACGAGCAGCAGGGCGGGTACGAGCCAGCGGGCGGCTCGCGGTGTGGACGGCATCGGTCTCCCTCGGAGAGATCAGCGGAACGGAACGCAATTCTCGTGCCCCCGATCCGCCCCGGAGTGCACGACGCCACCGATTCGTCACCTGCGGGCCGTACGGATGCGGGGCCGGGGGCCGGGCCGCGGCGTCCCCGGGCCCACGCGCCCCGGGGACGGCGGTGCCGCCGCCCCGTACCGGGCGCGGCGCCGGGCCACGAAGAAGGTAACGGGCGGCCCGCCGCCCCCTCGCACCGGGCCGGGCCCGCGGCTTCACGGAGTCTCCGGCACGCGCCGGCCGAGGTGCGGGAGATGTGCGCCTTGTACCCCCGCCGCGCTCAGCCCAGATGCATGCGGCGTCCGGAGACGTGTTCCGGGGCGATGAGCACCCACCGGTCCTGCTCGTCGCCCGCCCAGGGCTCGGTGGGCGCCTGCTCGTCCAGCAGGGCCGCCTCGTGGCCGGTGGCGGCCCGGGCGCGGCCCGTGACCAGGACGCTCCAGCCCTGGCTCAGCATCTCGTCCACCTCGTCGACCTCGAAGGCGACCTCCTGCCCCGGAGCCGTTGCGGGCGGGGTGCCGGGCCGGGCCCGGAACGCGATCATGTCGTCCCGGACCAGATAGTTCACCGGGACGATGACCGGGCCCTCCTCGGCGGAGACGGCGATCCGGCCCACCCCGTGCGAGGCGAGCCGCTCCCGGCACTCCTCGGGGCCGAGGTCGCGCAGCTGCGGATGGTCACCGGGCCGGCCCCGCTCCGGCGGGGGGCAGGGGAAGCCGCCGCGCAGCGCCGCGACCGTGGTCTCCAGCGCCCCGGCCAGCTTGAGCAGCCCCGGGCCGCTGGGGTCGGCCGGGTGCTCCTCCAGATACTCCAGGTAACCGGGGGCCATCCCGGCCCGGGTCGCCAGCTGCTCGCGGCTCAGGCCGAGGCGCTCGCGCTGGCGGGCGACGCGGCGTCCGATGTCGCCGCCGTCGTGTGCCGGTCGGTGGGCTGCCTTGTGGGACACCGCGATCGCATCCTCTCGCCGGTTCGGGGCCCGGCCCGGGTACCCACCGGCGCGGAGGACTATCCCGCCCGGGGCGGACCGGAGGACCGGGACGACTCGGAGCGCCCCGGAGCGCCCCGGAGCGCCCCGGAGCGGCCCGCCGCCTCAGGCCCCGGCTTCCGGGCCGCTGCCCGTACCCGCCCCGGCCGCCGCCGCGCCCGTACCCGCTTCGGACACGGATGCCCCGGCCGCCCCGGCCCCGGCTTCCGTGCCCGGCCGGAGCACCGTGCGGATGTAGTCCTCCACGGTGGCCTCCAGGCCCACGTCGTGCCCCGCGCGCTCCGACATCAGCCAGCGGTGCTCCAGCAGCTCGTGGTAGATCTGCGCGATGTCGGCCGAGCCGCGCAGCTCGCGCGGGACCAGGCGGACGGCGGGCCGGAACACGTCCCGCACCCAGCGGTGGGCCAGCACCTCGGGACGCGCGCCGAGCGGGTCGCCCGGCGCGTAGTCGTCCTGCGAGACCATCCAGGTCTCCAGATCGCGCAGCAGGCTGCGAGCCTGGTTCTCCTCGGCGTCCATGCCCGTCAGCCGGAGCAGCTGCCGCTGGTGGTGGCCGGCGTCGACGACCTTGGGGAGGAACGTCACCGCGTCGCCCTCGGGGGTCGCCTGGATCTGCATCTCCGCCACGTCGAAGCCGAGGTCGTTGAGGCGGCGGATGCGGCGGTCGATGTAGTGGCGCTTGGCGAGCGGGTACACCGACTGGCGGGTCAGCTCGTGCCACAGCTCGCCGTACCGCTCGGCGATGGCCGTGCCGAACTCCACCGGGTCCACCGAGGGGTGCAGGGAGCCACCCGCCTCCAGGTCCATCAGCTCGCCGGATATGTTCACCCGGGCGATCTCCAGGTCGTACTCCCGCTGCCCGCGGCTGAGCTGGGGCCGGAGCTGCCCCGTCTCGGCGTCGACGAGGTACGCGGCGTACTCGCCCGCGTCGCGCCGGAAGAGGGTGTTGGAGAGCGAGCAGTCGCCCCACGCGAAGCCGCTGAGGTGGAGGCGGACGAGGAGGACGGCGAGCGCGTCCAGCAGCCGGTTGATGGTGCCGGGACGCATCGTCGTCTCGAACATCGAGCGGTACGGCAGCGAGCCGTCCAGATGCCGGGTGATGAGGACGGGCTCCAGCGGCTCGCCCTGCGCGTCCCTCCGCCCGGTGACCACCGCGAGCGCGTCGACGGCGGGGACGGCGAGCCGGTCCAGGTCCCGCAGCAGCTCGTACTCCCGTACGGCCGCCCACTCGCCGACCTCCTTGACGGCGACCACCTCGTCGCCCGCCCGGGCGAACCGCACCACATGGCGGGAGATACCGCGCGGCAGCGCGACCAGGTGCTCGTCCGGCCACTCCTCCAGCGGCACGCTCCACGGCAGATCGAGGAGGTCGGCGGGGTGCTCGGGGGAGGTCGCGGTGATCTGGAGTTCCATGGGCCCAGTCTGCGGCAGGCCGGCGGCGCGCGGGGAGGGCCGGGGTCCCGGCCGTCCCGGAGGGAGGGCCGGCGGCTCGCTACGAGCCCCGGTACAGCCGGTCGAGATCCACCAGGACGACCTCCCCGCGCCCGGCCGCGGCCCGCAGTTCGTCCGTGAAACCGGCCCCGCTGTAACAGGCCGGCCGGGCATGGCTGGTGTCCACGCCCCTGGCCGCCAGCAGAGCGAGGACGTGCCGCAGGCGTTCCAGGTGCCGGAGGTCCATGACCTTGTGCCACTTGGCCTCGCCCACCGAGAGCAGGATGCCGTGATCCTGGCCGACCGCGCCGTGGACGACCACATCGACCTCGTGGCTCGTGCGGGCCGCCGGGTCGGCGACCGTTCCGGCGGAGACCTGGATCGGCATCCCGCCGAAGGTCTCCGGGTCCGCGTGCCACTCCACCCACTCCCGGCACAGCCGCTCGAAATGCGGCCCCACCACCTTGCTCAGAAAGACCGCCCTGCTGCGGCTCCAGACCTGCGCCGCCCCGCGCCGTCTGCTGAGCACCGCGGACTCCGGCCGCACCACTGCGTGGTGGAAGGCGATCAGAGGCTCGGCGACGTGATATGTGGTGCGGTTCCGCCGGAAGGCGTCCGGCTCGGCGGTGAGCAGCCCGCAGTTCCTGAGGACGGTGAGCGGCAGGGAGATGTCCGTCGCCTTCCGCCCCACGGCGCTCGCGATGCCGCCGCTCGTGTGATTCCCCCCGGCGACCGCGGCCAGGACGGAGTGGTACAGCGCCCGGTCCCGCATGTCCGGCTCGGCCGCGAGCAGAAAGGAGGCCTCGCCGTGGATGGGCCGCGCCGGATTGAGCACCGTGCGGCACACCCAGTCGTCGAAGTCGTCCCTGCCCGCCGGTACGTCGTCGTCGACGAACTCCCGCCGGTACGCGGGGGTGCCGCCCACGACGGCATGGGTGAGGACCGCCAGTCCGGGATCGTCGATACCCCAGAACTCCGCCGCTTCACGGTAGCCGAGCGAGTGGACCACCAGGTCGAGCCCGGCCCGCCCGTAGAGCGGAGAGGTGCCGGACAGCAGCCCGCCCATGAACGACATGGCACTCCCGCACAGCAGAATCCGCGGATGCCGCTCCAGGTGACGCCCGGACCGCACCCCGATCGCCGCCTGGAGCTGCGAGGGCAGGGCGGGCGCGTTCCGTACCAGGTACAGGAACTCGTCGATGATCACGGGAAGCGGCCGCTCGACCGCGAGGGAGAAGAGGAGGTCCAGGGCCTCTTCCCAGTGCGCGGGCCGGGGCGGGAACGACGCGCCGGTGTACCGCGCCACCGCCTCGCCGAGCAACTGGAGCGATTCGGTCACGGACGCCTCGACAGCCGCGTAGTAGAAACCACCGGTGGCTTCGGCCAGTGCCTGAAGGAGGAAGCTCTTGCCCTGCCGCCGCCGCCCGGACACCACGCCGAGTCTGGGCCCGGCCCCACGTCCGGTGGCGAAGGCCGTCAGCTCGCTCCACTCCCAGTCCCGGTCGAACATATCGGCCGGCTTGGGAAGATGCCGGGCGGTCGGGGGAGACGGCATGCGGGCGTCCTTTGTCGAGACGTAGTTCTTAGAAGTACATCTCTAAGAACGACCCCGCATCCTCCGGGACACGCCCGGAGGATGCGGGACGCCCGGTACGGTGGAGAACCGGGTCGCGACCGGACCCGGGCGGCCGGTCCGCCGATCCGGCCGGAGATCCCGCGGAGCCCAGGGGAGGCCCTGCCATGACCGAACGGAAACCGCCCGGCGTCGACTTCGAGTCCTGGGTCGACCGGCAGATCCGCGAAGCCGCCGAGCGCGGCGCGTTCGAGAACCTGCCGGGCGCGGGCCAACCGCTCACCGGCCTGGACGCGCCGTACGACGAGAACTGGTGGATCAAGAAGAAGATGCACCGCGAGGGCGTCTCCGCCCTGCCCCCGGCGCTCGCCCTGCGCAAGGAGGCGGAGGACGCCTACGAGGCCGCGCTCGGCGCCCGCTCCGAGCGCGAGGCCCGGCGCATCGTGGCGGAGATCAACGAGAAGATCCGCGAGGCCATCCGCAGGCCGCCGACGGGCCCGCCCCTCAACCTCAGGCCCTACGACCCGGAGGCCGTGCTCCGCGACCGGCGAGAGCGCCGCCCCGGCTGAGCCGGCCCCACGCCGGGCCCGGCCTGGGCCGCGTGCCTGCCCCGCGCCCGCCGCCGTCACTCATGGCGGCAAAGGCCAACCGCCGGGTGCGGGACTTCATGGGCTCCGCCGACTGGCCACTACCGGCGCGGCCGGCGCTACCGGCCGCGCCGGCGGCTGCCCGGCACCGGTTCACGGCCGGCCCCCGTCGTCCGCCGGATGCCGCTCCGGAGCCCAACACCCTTCCGGGTGCGGCGATGTGACGGGGAACCGGTGTCGCTTCCGTGCCGGGGGGTACCCGGGGTAACGGCACATGCCGGCATGATCGGCAGCCCACCCCGGCAGGTCGTCCCGCCACCCGCCGACCTCGCCGGTGCCCCTACCCCGGTTCTCATGGTTCTCGCAGGCAGGAGCCGCCCCGTGTCCTCCACGCCCCCCGCATCCCTCACGAACTCCCGCTCCGGCACCCGTCCGACGCGCCGTCACTTCATCGGCGCCACCGCGCTCCAGGCCGCCGCCGCGGCCGGACTGACCAGCATCTCCGCCCCCGCGTCCGCCGCCGACCGCTCGGCGGCCTCCGGGGACTCCTTCCCCGCCGTCGTCGTCGGTTCCGGCTACGGGGCCTCCGTCGCGGCCCTCCGGCTCGGCGAGGCCGGGGTGAACACCCTCGTGCTGGAGATGGGCCGGCTCTGGGACGAGGCCGCCGCGGACGGCAGGATCTTCTGCGACATGATCAACCCGGACCGCCGCTCCATGTGGTTCAAGGACCGCACCGAGGCACCGCTCGACAGCCTCCTCTGGCTCGACATCGTCAACCGGGACATCGAGCGCTACCCGGGCGTCCTCGACCGCGTCCACTTCGGCGAGATGTCCGTCTACGTCGGCCGCGGTGTCGGCGGCGGCTCCCTCGTCAACGGCGGCATGGCCGTCACCCCGGCCCGAAGCCACTTCGAGAAGGTGCTCCCCGGCGTCGACTCCGGCGAGATGTACGGCACGTACTTCCCCCGGGCCCGCGCCATGCTCGGCGTCAACAGCATCGACACCGACTACTTCGGCGACAGCGACTACTACCGCTTCGCCCGGCTGGCCCGCGACCAGGCGCACAACGCCGGTCTCTCCACCGTCTACGTGCCGAACGTCTACGACTTCGGCTACATGGAGCGGGAGGAGCGCGGCGACGCCGCCAAGTCCGCCCTCGCCGGCGAGGTCATCTACGGCAACAACCACGGCAAGCGCAGCCTGGACAAGTCCTATCTCGTCGCGGCCCTCGGCACCGGCAAGGTCACCCTCCGCACGATGCGGCAGGTCGAGCGGATCGAGCAGGGAGCGGACGGCGGCTACACGCTGACGGTCAAGGAGATCGACGAGAACGGCTCCGTGGTGGCCCGCACCGAGGTCTCCTGCACCCACCTCTTCCTCGGCGCGGGCAGCCTCGGCACCACCGAACTCCTGATCCGCGCCCGCGACACCGGCGCCCTGCCCGGTCTCAGCCCCGAACTCGGCACCGGGTGGGGCCCCAACGGCAACATCATGGCCGGCCGCGCCAACCACCCCTGGAATCCCACCGGCAGCAAGCAGTCGTCCATCCCCGTCCTCGCCATCGACGACTGGAACCACCCGACCCACCCCGTCTTCGCCGAGATCGCCCCCCTCCCGGCCGGGATCGAGACCGGCATCAGCCTCTACCTGGCGATCACCGACAACCCGGAGCGCGGCCGTTTCTCGCTCGACCCGGCCACCGGCGAACTGCGGCTGGACTGGCGGCGGGAGCAGAACGCGCCGGCCGTCACCGCCGCCAAGTCCCTCCTCGACCGCGTCAACCGCGCCAACCGCACCGAGTACCGCTACGACCTCTTCGGCGACGACCGGGCGTTCGCCGACGACTTCTGCTACCACCCCCTGGGCGGCTGCCCGCTGGGCGTGGCGACGGACGGGTACGGACGGCTGCGCGGGCACCGCAATCTGTATGCGGTCGACAGCTCGCTCATCCCGGGGTCGATCGGGGTGAACCCCTTCGTCACCATCACCGCCCTGGCCGAGCGCAATGTCGCCCGGGTGCTGGCCGAGGACGTGGTCCCGGGGCTCCGGGGCGCCTGAGCGGGCCCCCGGCGGCCGTACGGTACCGGCGGAAACCGGCCCTCCCGGGGCCGGTTCCTCCGTCAAATCCCGGTGTCCGCAAGACAATTGTGTGTGAACGGTTTACGAATGATCCCCGGGGTGCTATCTGTGTGGGAGCGCTCCCATTCCCGTCGCGGCCGTCCCTCCACCCCGGCCGCACCCGCGGGGAGCGGGAGTGGCTCCACGTCAGTCGGACCCGATCCGGCGACGGGCCGCTGCCGGCCCGGCCGCACACCAGCGGCCCGGGACCGTACGGCACCCGTCCCGCCGGGTGACCCCCTAGGAGACCCCCACATGGCCATTCGGCACCCGGACCGGAAGAAGTCCCCGGTCCGTACCCCTCGTTCGCTGAGCCTCCTCGGCGCGGGCCTGTTCGCTCTCGTCGCGGCGTCGATGCCCTCGCCCGCAGCCGCCCACGGCGCGACCATGATGCCGGGTTCGCGTACGTACCTCTGCTACGAGGACCTGATCAAGAACAACCACCAGATGCCGTCCAACCCGGCCTGCGCCGCGGCGGTCCAGCAGTCCAGCACGACGCCGCTGTACAACTGGTTCGCCGTGCTGGACTCCAACGGCGGCGGCAGGACGACCGGTTACATCCCGGACGGGAAGCTGTGCAGCGGCGGCGACCGCGGCCCGTACAACTTCTCCTCGTACAACGCCGCCCGCAGCGACTGGCCGAAGACCCACCTCACCTCCGGGGCGAGCATCCAGGTCAAGCACAGCAACTGGGCACACCACCCGGGCAAGTTCGACGTCTACATCACCAAGAACGGCTACAGCCCGACCAAGAGCCTGGCCTGGAGCGACCTGGAGCACCTGCAGACCGTCACCAACCCGCCGCAGTCCGGCGGCGCGGGCTCCAACGGCGGTCACTACTACTGGAACCTCAACCTGCCGCAGCGGTCCGGCCAGCACATCCTCTACATCCACTGGACCCGTTCCGACAGCCAGGAGAACTTCTACTCCTGCTCCGACGTCGTCTTCGACGGCGGCAACGGCCAGGTCACGTACTGATCCGGCGCAGCGGCCGGGCCCGGCCCGGTCCGCACCGGCCCGGCCCGGTGAACGGCTGAACCGGGACGAGGCATGACGCACACAGGACCCGCCGGGCTCAACGGCCCGGCGGGTCCCGTGCGTTGCGGCGCGACCGGCCCGAGGCGCGGTCGGCCCGCCGTCCCTCAGAGGGGCAGGGCGAAGACGGGAATGGGAGCCGGGGCCGTGGCCACGGGGGAGAGGTCTCCCGTGCCCGGGGCGACCGAGAAGACCGTCACCGTCCCGGAGCGCTGGTTGCAGGCGAACATCAGGGCGCCGTCCGGGGAGAGGGCGAGGTGCCGCGGCCAGTCGCCGCCCACCGGGACCGTGCCGAGCAGCCGCAGCGAGGCGCCCTCGTCCTCGACGGCGTAGTGGCTGACGCTGTTGTGCCCGCGGTTGGAGAGATAGGCGTGGGCGCCGTTGTGGGAGACCAGCGGCTGGGCGGGGTAGCTGGTGACCCCGCCGGTGCCGGTCGGCTGCGGGGCGCCGGGGGTGAAGCGGCCGGTGTCCGGGTCGTAGGCGCAGACCGAGACGGTGTCGCTCAGCTCGTTGGCGAGATACGCGTACCGGCCCGAGGGGTGGAAGGCCAGCGCCCGGGGGCCCGCGCCCGGCGGCAGAGCCGCGACGGAGACCTGGGCGAGCGTCCCGGCGGACTCGTCGAGGCGGTAGGTGTAGACGCTGTCGTTGCCGAGGTCGACGGCGAGGACGTGCCCGCCGTCGGGGGTGGTCAGGATCTGGTGCGCGTGCGGCCCCTGCTGCCCCGGGCCGGGCGGCGGACTGGTGTGCTCCACCAGGCCGGTGCGCTCCCCGAGCGAGCCGTCCTCCCCGATGGGATGCACGGCGACGGACCCCGAGGTGTAGTTGGCGCTCAGCAGAAAGCGCCCTCCGGGGTGGACGGAGAGATGGCAGGGCGCGTCGCCGCCCGTATCGCGGCTGTTGAGGACCTCGTGCCCGCCCTCCTCGCCGAGGGCGATCGCGGTGACGCCGCCGGGCCGGCGCTCATTGACGGCGTAGAGGGTGCGCCCGCAGGGGGAGAGGGCGAGGAACGAGGGATCGGCGACGCCGGAGAGCGTCCCGCCCGGGAAGATCTCCCCGCTCACGGGGTCGTACGAGGCGAGGCCGATGCCCGTGCCGCCGCCGGGCTGCGAGGTGTACGTCCCCAGGAACAGCGGACGGGCGGCGGACGGCCGCGGCCCACCGCCAGCGGCGGGGGCCGGGGCTCCGGACGGCGGGGCGGCCAGGGCGCGGCCGGCGCCCGGGCCGCTCACGGCGGCGCCCGCGGCGACCGCCGCGGCGGCGGCCAGCAGACCGCGGCGGGTGGGTAAGGGCCTGTCGCTGCTCATGGTGCGTGCACCTCGTATCGGTGTGGGGGCGAGGGGGACGGGAGCCCGGCCGGACGCCGGACAGCCTGACTCATCCGCCCCGGCGGCCACAAGACGCCCCGGGGCCGGTCGGGTCGGGGGCGAGCGGCAGACCCCCGGCGCGGTGTGGTCCGTCCGCCGCCGCGCGGCGGTCAGCCCGGGGCCACGAAGCCGGACTCGTACGCGGCGATGACCGCCTGCGTGCGGTCCCGCACCCCGAGCTTCGCCAACACGGAACTCACGTGCGACTTGACGGTCTCGCCCCCCACCACCAGGCGCACGGCGATCTCCGCGTTCGACAGGCCACGGGCCATTCCTCCGGCAGGACGGTCGCGGAGGTGGCCTGGGAGCTCGGGGGCAGCGCCGAGGGCCTGCGGAACTGGGTGAAGCGGCGCCTGACCGGAGGCCGCCACCAGGTCGGGATCCGCCCTCGCCCGACCGCACGATCACCGTCCGCCTCGACGGACACCTCATGCACGCCATCGCCGACAACGCGTTGATGGGAACGTGGCCTTGCCCGGTTCCGACCGACCGACTGGGACTCACCCCACCGGAACGGCGAAGGGCCGGTCAACGTCTGCTCAGGGGCTCGCACGACCGTGCTTCCAGTAGCCGAGGAAGCGAACGGCCGATTTCGGCATTCCGCGTTCGTTGACGAGGTACCGGCGGCCGCCAGTCGCGAGGCTGCTCTCGCCGGCGAGGAACGCCTCCGAGGGGTTCTGCGCCGGCAACGCCGTCGAGGTCAGCGTCCGCAGCGCCAGCTTGCCGGGCACGGCTTCGTCGTCCTCCCGCGGCAACCAGTGCAACTCGACCCCGTCGGGTACTGCGACGCGCCGGATGTCGGAGGCGTGCGGAACTTCGAGGAACACGTGCGCCCGCATGTCGGCGGGAGCGCCGTCCAGGATGGCGAGGATCGCGGGCAGCGCGCTCTCATCTCCCACCAGCAACTGCCAGCCGTCCACGGGCCGCGGCAGGAAGGTTGCGCCCTCGTCGTAGATGCCGACCTGTTCTCCCGGTTCCGCGCGGAGCGCCCACCCGGAGGCTGGTGCCGCGTCGCCGTGCACGACGAACTCGATGTCCATCTCCAGCGCCTCCGGCCGGTATGCACGCACGGTGTAGAAGCGGGTGTAGGGCCTGGAGGCACCGGACATGAGCGCATAGGCGCGCATCCATCCCCCATTGCCCTGCGCGGGGAGTCGGAGCGTGCTCTGCCCGCTTCTGCGGAAGAAGAGCCGGAACATTTGGTCGCCGCCCAATGCGTGGAACTGCGCGAGCTCAGGCCCCCAGATGGTGACTTTCACCATACTCGGGGTAACGCGTTCGGTGCGGCGCACCGTTGCTTCGAGCACGCGGCGGTTCTTCGCGATGTACCGGAGCGGCCTGCGGCTCGCGCGGGCTGAGGACTGTTCTCGATTCGGCTCCCTCATCAGGCAGCCGCGATGTCAATGGAGCGCGGGTCGTCGGGCTTATCCGCGAAAGCCCTGCGAGCGAGCTGTTTGCCCCATGGCGTACCGAACACGCTCTGCAGGACCGTGCGGTTCAGCTTGTCCCGCCGGGTCTGCGGCACGAACATGGTGATGTCCTTGCGTCCGACCTTCTGGAGTTGGTCCACGAACGGCCGCATGCGCCCCTCCCATTCGCGGAGCGCCCGGGGGGTGTTGCCGGCGTTACGTTGCAGCGCGGAACCCAGGTAGTCGCCACCGGCAAGCGCCGAGGACGCCCCCATCGCCGAGAACAAGGTCAAGCACCAGGCAGCATCACCCACGAGCACGGTGCGGTCGGAATGCCAGCGCGGCATCACGACCTGATGCGTCGAGTCGAACAGGACGTCGTCAGATGCGTCGAACTGATCCAGGACGTCGGTGAGCACCGGGCCCAGCGGAGCCGGCCCGAACGCCCGACGCAGCGCATCTACGGGACGGAGCCGCAACTCCGACGCCTCATCGCTAGTCCGGTAGCTCATCATGACCCCCGGGAGGTGGTTGACAAACGGGAACACCCAGAGGGCCCGGCCCGGCTCGGCGAGCACCAACCCGTCCGACGCGGTGTACCCGGCGGCGGGCGACTGCAGGATCGTGGCCGCCGCGATGTGGTTCATCGAGGACAGATAGTCCTCATCCGGCCCGAACCGCAGTCGCCGCACGGTCGAGCGCACGCCATCGGCACCGACCACCAGATCGAAGTGCTCGGTCGTCTCGGTGACCTCACCATCCGTGGTCGTCGTCCGGATCGTGACCTCGACGCCGTCGGGATGCTCGACGATCTCCACCGGAGTGGAACCAAACCGCTGCTCACTCACCGAGCCGGCGGCCGCGTACAGTGCGGCCTCGACATCGCCACGCAAGATCAACCGCGGAGAGCCCGGGATGTCGCCGAACCCGAGTCCCGGCCGCTTCCTGCCGCTTCGGGAGATGTCGTAGGTCGTGGCCTCCCGGTGGGTCCGGTCCCCGATCGCCCCGAGAACACCGAGCCGCTCCGCGGCTGACACCCCGGTCGGGAACAAGCCGATGAAGTACCCGCCCATCCGCCGTTGCTGCGATCGTTCCAGCAGCACCGGAGACCACCCGATCTCGTGCAGACGCAGCGCGGTCGTCAACCCCGCTATACCCATGCCGACCACAAGCGCACGTGGCCCGTTGCTCCCTACCATGCTCATCTCCATTTGCGTGTCAGCCGCCACGGAACCACCCCGCGGAGGCTCCATCCGCTGACACCTCCAATTGTTGACTGGCTGACGCACTCTGGTCAAGAAACTTCTTCTACGATCGGCTCGACAGGAAGGGAGGTTCGATGGCACGCACCGCTGACGACCGCGCCGAGGCGATCATGACCGCGGCGAGGCAGCTATTCCACGCACACGGCCCTGACGCGACGACCATCGATGCGGTCGCCGCACAAGCAGGAGTCGGTAAGGGGACAGTGTTCCTGTACTGGCCATCCAAGTCCCGGCTGCGCCAGGCGGTCGTCCAGCTCGAAACCGCGCGCTTGCTCGCCGAGCTCTCAGATGACCTGCGCTCGGGATCCGTAGCGCTGACGTTGAGCGCGATCCTCAGCCGGGAGATCACGGAGGCGGCCATAAATCCGAACATGGTTTCGCGGATCATGAGCCTCGGCGAGACGGGCGTAGACGACTTCCCCAGCGAAGTCGTGCACCAGCTCATCTTGAGCATGCGCCGACACGGCCTGCTACGGGACGTCGACATCGACGAGATGGTGGCAGCGCTGGAGATGCTCGCCACAGGCGCGCTCTCCGCCGTCCTCGCCCACCCAGAACGAATGCCGACCATCCTCGCGTCAACCCAACGACTCCTCAGCGCCACCTACGACCAGGCTCCCCCGAGCGCGCAAGCGTCCGCGCAGGCCCTCGCCGAAGCCACAGCCGCGATCGAGGCAGGTATCAACCAACTCGTCGCCGCCGCGGCCCCGAACCGCCCGACAACCGCCGTGTTTCATCCCCGCGGACATGCTTACGAGCCGGTGCGTGATTGCGGGTGGGGTCTGTAAATCGTTCGTTCGGTGTAACTCCCGACCGTGGAAGATGCATCGATGACAAGTGGCGACGCCGGACGCGGGCCCGCCGCCCGGTGCGGACGCGGCCCGTGACTTATCGTGACCGGTGCACCGGGCGGGACGGCCTGCGTACGCAGCCGGTGCCGTCGCGGCGATGAGTTCGCCGGCGCCCGCAGGTCCACCTTTCGACCGACCGGGACAACCACCTCACCGGGAGCAAGCCATGGGCCTCATCCACATCGAGCTGTTCGCCACCCTCGACCTCGTCGGGCAGTCGCCCGGCGCTCCCGACGAGGACCCGGTGGGGTTCCCGTTCGGCGGCTGGCAGGCCCCCCTGCTGGACGAGGTCGCCGGGGCGCAGGTCGGCGCCGCCTACGAGGGCACGGACGCCCTCCTGCTCGGCCGGCGGACGTATGACATCTTCGCCGCCTACTGGCCCCACCAGGAGGGCGGCGAGGACGACGAGATCGCCACGCTCTTCAACCGCGTCCCGAAGTATGTGGCCTCCCGCGGCAGGCCCGACCTCTCCTGGGCCGGGTCCACGCGGCTCGGCCCGGATCTGGCCGGCGCGGTGCGCGAGATCCGCGACCGGCACGAGCACGTGAAGGTCGTCGGCAGCCTGAACCTGGTGCAGACCCTGCTGCGCGAGAAGCTCTTCGACCGGCTCGACCTCTGGGTGCACCCGATCGTCCTCGGCGTCGGGAAGAAGGTGTTCGACGGGGGCGCGGTGCCCACGAACGTCACCCTTCTCGAACCGCCGGCAGCCGGCCCGAAGGGCACCGTGTTTCTGCGCTACGGGCTCGCCGAGGGCACCCCCGGGACGGGGGACATGAGCGCACCCGACCGCGGCGCCGGGCGCCAGGGCTAGGCCGTCTCCTTCGGGTCATTCGCTGGGGCAGCGGGCCGATCGGCTTCTCCTCCTGGCAGGAAGACGCCGGAGGCGGTGTGCGAGTGCGAGCTGTGTCGGCGGCGGAGGCTTTCCACCGCGGACGTCGTCCTCGTCAGTTCGTGCCTGGCAGAGCGTTTTGCAGGAGGACCTCTGCTGCTGCCCGCGCGTGTCGTCCGTAGTCCGCATCACTCAGCACCATGGCGCGGCTGGCGGCCCCGTCCGCGAGGGTTACGAGTTGTTCGGCGAGTGTGGCGGGCTCGCGACAGCCCAGCTCCGTCACCAGTGCAGTAACCAGCCGCGCCATCAGCAGTTTCTGTTCGCGGGCGTAGGAGTGCACCGCGCTCTCCGGGTCGGGGAACTCTGCGGCGGCGTCGATGAACGGACATCCGCGTACCGGAGGCGCGTCCGCCGCGGGTGGGTCGAACAGGGCGAGGATCCGCTCTCTCGCCGGGATGTCCTCGCGAGTCAGCGCGCTCTCCAGGGTGTGCCCCGTCGAGGCGAGGTCTTGGAGATGGGCGACGACCAGGTCGCTCTTGGTACGGAAGTGCGCGTAGAGGGTGCGCTTGGACACCGGCGCCTGCTCTGCGACCTGCTCCATGCCGGTCGCGTTGATCCCTTGGGTCGCGAACAGTTGGGCGGCGGCGGCCAGGATGCGTTCGCGTCCCCCGCGCCCCTGCCGTCGAGACGCCGTCGTCACCTTACTCATGAGGAAAGTATACGTTTCCGTTTACTTTGCGCCGGGCGGCTTGCTACAGTCCCCGTTAGGTAAACGACTCCGTTTACCTAAGCGTCCTTGAGGAGAGTTCCATGAGTGGGCCGGTTGTCCCTGAGCTGAGCGACTACGCGGAGAAGCTGATACGCGGCCGCCACGCGACACGCGCGTTCCGCCCCGAGGCCGTGCCCGAGGACACAATCCGCGCGATCTTCTCTCTTGCCGGCACCGCGCCGTCCAACTCCAACGCGCAACCGTGGCGGGTCGAGGTGGTCAGTGGCGCGAGGCGCGAACGCCTGGCGGACGCCTTGCAGGCGGCCCACGCCGAACAGCGCACCTCGGCCGACTTCCCGTACTCCGAGGGCATGTACGCCCCCGTCCACCAGGAGCGGCGGGCGGCCTTCGGCGCCGATCTGTACAGGGTGCTGGGCGTCGCCCCTGGCGACTACGCGGCCCGCGCGGCCTATGAGGCGGAGAGCCTGCGCTTCTACGGGGCACCACATGCCGCGTTCCTGTTCGTCACCGGCGACGGCGGGGCGCGACTGGCCGCCGACGTCGGCGCCTACATGCAGACGCTGCTCCTGGCCATGGCCGCATACGGCGTGGACAGTTGCCCGCAGGGCCTGCTCAGCTTCTACGCCGACACCGTCCGGACCGACCTCGGCGTTGCCGACGGGAAGTTGCTCGTGGGCATCTCTTTCGGCTATGCCGACGAGAGCGCACCGGTGAACCGAGTCACGGCCGAGCGGGCCGCCCTCGAAAAAACCACTGCCTTCCACGTCTAGCGAGCTTCCTTCGGATCAACGGGCTGGCCAGATGTAAATCGCGGCGATGTGGAGTCCGGCGAGGTAGATGGTGGCGGTCTTGTCGCAGCGGGTGGCCAGGTCGCGCCACTGCTTGAGTTTGTTGATGCAGCGCTCGACGGTGTCGCGGTGCTTGTATGCCTCGCGGTCGAAGGCCGGTGGCCTGCCGCCGCGTTGGCCGAGTCGTTTGCGGTGGGCGGCTTGGCCGGCGGGCTGGGGGATGACCGCCCCGATCCCGCGCCTGCGGAGTTCTGTGCGGATGGCGCGGGATGAGTGGGCCTTGTCCGCCAGGAGCACACCGGGTGTGGTGCGTGGCCGACCGCCTCGTGGCCGGGGCACGCGCAGGTGTGCCATGACCTTCGGGAAGGCGGGTGCGTCACCGGCTTGGCCGGGGGTGGGAGTGAACGCCAGTGGACGGCATTGGCTGTCGGCTGCCAGATGGATCTTGGTGGCCGGTCCGCCGCGGGAGCGTCCGAAGGCATGATCGTGTGGCTCGCTGGCCGGGGCCCCTTTTGACGGGCCCCGGCCGCGTGCTGGTGAGCGCGGACAACGGTGGAGTCGACCGCGACGGCCCAGTCGAGATCGTCTTCGGCGTCGGTCCGGGCCAGGAGGGCGGTCAGCACGCGTTCCCAGGTGCCATCGGCGGCCCATGTCCGCAGCCGGTCGTGCACGCCCTTCCACGAGCCGAACTCGGCGGGCAGGTCCATCCACGGCGTTCCGGTCCGGTACTTGTAGCCGATCGCGTCGATCACCTGCCGGTGGTCACGCTACCGGCCGCCCGGCTTGGGTGTCCGGTGCGGCGGCAACGGCTCAATCCGCGCCCACTGCAGGTCACTTGACGGCACACATCAACCAACGAGCAGATGATCCGCAAGAAACGCCCCAGCCGCCCCCGCGCCGGGCGGGTTCGTGGGGCCGGCGGCGGATCGGCCGGGCCGGCGTTCCGTCACGTCACCGCAGCGGCAGGTCCACGTGGAGCAGCCACAGGCCGCCGTCCCGGGCCGCCCGGGCCTCGCCCCCGAGCAGCGCGGCACGCTCGCGGATCCCGCGCAGCCCGCTGCCGCCGCCCGCGCCGGCCGCCGGGGCCGGCACCGCAGCGGCCAGCGGATTGCGCACCTCCAGCCGCAGTCGCCCCTCCTCCACGGCGATACGGACCCGGACCGGGACGGGACCCGCGTGCCGCAGCACGTTGGTGAGGGCCTCCTGCAGGATCCGGTAGCCCTCGCGGGACACCGGGCCCGGCACGTCCTCCAGCGGTCCGGTCACCTCGGCGTCGACCCGCGAGCCCGAGGAGCGTGCGGAGTCCAGCAGTTGGTCCGCCTCGTCGAGCGCCGGGCGGGCGCCGGCCGGCCGCCGTGTCTCGCGCAGCACGAGCAGCACCCGTTCGAGGTCCTCCAGCGCCGCCCGCCCCGTCTCCTCGATGGTCTCCAGCGCCCGGTCGGTGAAGTCCGGATCGGTGGTCGTCCGGGCGGCACCGGCCTGAACCACGGCCAGCGTCAGGGCGTGGCCGATGGAATCGTGCAGCTCCCGGGCGATGCGGTTGCGTTCCAGCAGCCGCTCGGTGCGCTCCTCCAGCTCGGCCAGGCGCTCCTTGGCCGACGGCCCGAGCAGCAGGCGGGCGGCCTCGGCCATGAGGGCTCCCGCTCCGGCGACCACCGTGATCAGCACCAGGAAGGGCACCGGCACCAGCAGCACGTACCCCCAGCCGGTACCGGAGACCGGCAGCAGCAGCGGGCCGGCGACACCGGGATTCCCGGCCGCCGCCCCGGCGAGCTCCATCGAGAGCGCCATCAGCTGCCCCGTCACCAGCGCGACGGCCAGCCCCGCTTCCAGCCGCAACACCATCCAGGCACCGGTCCGGGCCCGGTCGCTCCACGAAGCGGACGGAACGGTGGAGACGCCCGCGTCCCCGTCTCCCCTCACCCGCGCGTGCGGTCCGGGGAACAGCATCAGCTGGGCCTGCAGACCCTCTGCCCGGCGCACCTCGGGCACCACGGCGGCGGCCACAACGAGCGGAACGGGCAGTAGCGCGATCAGCGCCCAGTCGGCCGGCGACGGACTGTCCAGCCCCGGATAGACCATGGCGCAGACGAACGGCAGGATCGACCCCACCAGCAGGTGGAGCCAGCGCGTGTACGTGACCGCCGGGTCAGCGGCAGCAGGAGGCCCGGCACGCCGTCATCGTGCCAGAGCGGCCGGAAGGGCGGCTCCCCCGCGCGGGGGAGGCGGACTCCAACGGCGGGGGATGCCCGGCCCCCGCCCGTACGGCCACGCTGACGCCATGACCAGCATCGACCTCACCGACCTCACGAAGGAGTACGGCGGCACCCGGGCCGTCGACCGCCTGACGTGCAGCATCGCGCCGGGCCGGGTCACCGGGTTCCTCGGGCCCAACGGCGCCGGCAAGTCCACCACCATGCGTCTCGTCCTCGGCCTCGGCCACCCCACCGCCGGCACCGCCACGGTCGGCGGCCGCCCGTACCGGACGCTTCACGAGCCGCTGCGCACGGCCGGCGCCCTGCTGGACGCCCAAGCGGCCCACGGTTCCCGCACGGCCCGCGACCATCTGCGCCTTCTCGCCGCCGGCAACCGCATTCCGGCCCGCCGCATCGACGAGGTCCTCCGGGAGACCGGCCTCAGCACGGCGGCACGCCGCCGCATCAGGACCTTCTCGCTCGGCATGCGCCAGCGTCTCGGCATCGCCGCCGCGCTCCTCGGGGACCCGCCCGTTCTCCTGCTGGACGAGCCGGCCAACGGCCTCGACCCCGAAGGGATCGTCTGGATCCGCGAGTTGCTGCGCCGGCTCGCCCGCGAGGGCCGCACGGTCCTGGTCTCCAGCCACCTGATGAACGAGACCGCGACCTTCGCCGACCACCTTGTCGTCCTCGGGCGGGGCCGGCTCCTCGCCGACCTCCCCCTGCGGGACTTCATCGACCGGCACAGCCGCGCACGCGTCCGCGTCCGCACCGGCGACCCCATCCGGCTGCGCGCCGCGCTGCTGGCCGAGGGACACCCCGTCACGGGAGACGGTGACGGTGGGTGGATGGTGGAGGACACCACGGCCGAGGAAGTCGGAGCCGTCGCCGCGCGTGCGGGCGTTCCGGTGTCCGGGCTCACCGACGAACGTGCCTCCCTGGAACAGGCCTACCTCGCCCTCACGACAGACGAGACCGAATTCGCCGCCGCGGCTTCCCCGTCCCCGTCCCCGGCCGCGGTGCGGGAGGCCTGACCATGTCCGTCACAGCAGTGCTCCACTCCGAGTGGATCAAGATCAGGTCGGTCCGGGCGAGCTTCGGATCGCTTCTGGCGGTCCTCGCCGCCTCGCTGGCCGTCACCGTGCTCGTTTACGCGACCGTCGGCCGGGCGGAGGCGGACAACGGCGGGGACCCCGTCTTCGAAGCCTTCTACGCGATCAACTTCGCGCAGATCGCCGCCATTGCCTTCGGTGCCACCGCCGTGTCGTCCGAGTACACGGGCGGCGCCCTGCGGATCTCCCTGGCGGCCGTGCCGCACCGGGGCCTCTTCTACGGGGCCAAGACGGCGGTCGTGGCCGCCGCCGCCCTCGTCACCGGGCTCGCCACCGCGTTCGCCACCTTCTTCGCCGGCCAGGCGTTCCTGGGGGAGCGGGCCATCGGTCTCGGGGAGCCGGGAGCCCTGCGGGCCTGCGTCGGCGCGGGGCTCTACCTCGCCCTGATGGCCCTGTTCGCCGCGGGGCTCACGTTCCTGCTGCGCAGTGCCGTCGCTGTGCTGAGCCTGCTGATCCCGTTCATCCTGATCGTCTCCTTCGTGGTCGGCGACATCGCCGAGGGCGCCGCCGCCTGGCTTCCGGACCGGGCCGGACAGCAAGTCCTGTACCAGGATCCGGTGGGAGGCATCGGCCCGTGGGCCGGTCTCGCGGTGACGGCGTTGTGGGCGACCGCCGCACTCCTGGCCGGCCTGCGAGCGGTGCACCGGCGCGACGCCTGACAGGCGGGGCCCGTGCCGGTTGAGACCGGGGGCCGTGCCGGCTCGCGCCTCGGGCCGGGACGCCGGGACGCCGGGACCCGGGGCCGTGCTGGCCGGGACCCGCGCCGCCCGACACCCGGCGCGCGGACCGGCCGGTCGGCGAGGCACGCCAGTCGTACCCCCGTCGCACGTCGACGCCCGGAACCGGTGCAGTGAGGAGGTTTTGCCCGAAAAGGCACGGAAACCCGGCCGGGGACGCTGCAACCGCAGACACGTACGCACAAGCGCGGCCGGCGGGCACAGCAGTGCGGTCGGCGGGCACCGCCGCGCACCCGTGCTGTACGGCACCGCGCATGAGCACGAGGAGCACCCCATGCAGCACGACACGTTCATCGGCCAGGTTCAGGCCCGGGCCCATCTGGGCAGCCGCGGGGCCGCCGAGACGGCGACCCGGGCCAGCCTGGAGACGCTCGCGGAGCGCGTACCGGCGACGCTGGCGGAGCATCTGGCGGCCCAGCTGCCCCGGGAGATCGGCGAGCACCTGCGCCGGGTGGCGCTCGCGGCCGACGAGCCGGAGACCGGGATCCGGATGAGCAGCCAGGAGTTCTTCGAGCGCGTCGCGCAGCGGGCGAGCACCGGCTACCCCAAGGCGGTCCACGAGTCCCGGTGCGTGGTGGAGGTCGTCGGCGAGGCGACCGACAGCGTCCTGACGGAAAAGGTCCGCCAGTCGCTGGACGCCGAACTGGCCGAGGTGCTGTTCTCCGGCAGCCAGGGCACGGCCCATCACGCACGCTGAGACCCGGGTCCGGTGGCCCACTGCCGCGGAACACGGCCCGCGGCGAAGCGGAACACCGCACGCGGGTCCGCGGGAACGAGGCTCGGGGAGGGCGGAACGCGGCGCGCGGAAGGCGGCACGCGGAACGGGACCCCCGGCCCGGCCGACTGGCCTGCCGGCCCGGTCCCGGCCCCCCGCGCCGCACCTGTCACGGCGTCAGCACCACCTTGCCGACGACCGTGCCCGACTCCGCCGGCCGCAGGGCCTCGGCGGCGCGGGTCAGAGGCGGCCGCGCCGCGATCGCGCCTGACGGGGTCTGACGAGGGCTGAGGGCGCCTCCGCCCGGACAGCGGTGCGCCCGGCACCGGGTGGGGGCCGGTGCCGGGCGCGGCGCTGGGCGGCGGTGCCGGGGCCGGTTCCGCGGTCCGTCGGCGCGGTGGTGGAGGAATCTGCGCGCCGGGTCGTGCGGTACAGGCCGGGGGCCGCCGCGGAATCAGCGGACGGGATCAGTAGACCGAGGCTTCCCTGGAGGTCTGCCGGATGCCGTTGGTGCCGTTGAAGATCCGCTCGCCCCAGCTGGTCAGCGCGTTCTTGTTGAAGCCGTTGGCCATGTCGAGATAGCCGACGTCGCTGCTGTTGCCGCTCCAGGACCATCCGAGGTAGCCGAGGCCCCGGGACTGGGTCTCGGCGAGGATGGCGTCCTCGTCCGGGTTGCCGTCGGAGTGGTTGTGCCCGAACTCGCCCACGATGATGGGCAGTCGCCTGGAGGTGAAGGCGTTCAGGTAGTCCCGGATCTCGGCGGCGGTGTCGTAGACGCCGTACATGTGGATCGAGAAGATGGTGTTGCGGTCCGGATCGGAGTCGAAGACCGACTGGGCGTTCTCGCGCATGGTGCCCGACCAGTCCTGGCCCCAGTTGGGTGCGTCCACCATCAGCGCGTGGTCGAAGCCGGCGTTGCGGAGCTTGGAGATGGCGCCCTTGGTGTCGTCCGTCCACTGGGCATAGCCGTTGTTGCCGTGCGGCTCGTTGCCGATGTTGACGATGACGTAGTCCTCCTGGCCCTCCAGCGCGCTCTTGACGCTGATCCAGTAGTCCGCGGCCCGGCTGAGGGTGGCGGCTCCGCTCTGCTCGCCGTAACCGGTGGTGTCATGAACCTCCAGGACGCAGATCAGCTTGTTCTGCTTGCACTGGCCGACGACGTTCTGCACGTCCGAAGCGTCGTTCCGCGTCCACCGGTCACCCGAACTGAGGACCACACGGACGGTGTTGGCGCCGAGCGACTTGATGTCGGCCAGCGACTGCGTGGTCTGCGAGGTGTACCAGGTGTGCGCGTGGTTGACGCCGCGCATCACGAAGTCGGAGCCGTCGCGCTCCAGGATCCTGCCGTCGCCGACATGGATGCCGGTGGCGGCGGCCCGGGCCGGGGCGTCCGATCCCGGGGTGGCGGCTTCGGAGGTGGCGGCTTGGGCGGTGACCGCCAGGGGGGCCATCAGCCCCAGTACGGCTGCCGCGATGGCGGCTGTCCGCATGCTCATGGTGCGACTCCTTGACGTGGGGGACCCCCGGGAGGGCGTGGTGCCGCTGGGCCGGTGCTCCACCGGTGGTGGGGCTCCGGTGCTGCTCTGGTGCCGCGCTGTGCCGGTTACTGCTCCTGCTGCTCTGACATCTGCTCTGACATCGTTGTCATCGTCCACTGGGCCAACGATGCCGCCCCTGTGATCCCGGGGGTGGAGAGGGGGTGGGACAGTGTGTACGGGGCGCTTGGCGCAGTGTCAAGAGCCCCTGGAAATACTGCGGTTCGGGCACGCGGATTGCATAAACCCTCCGCGCGCGAGCCGGTGGGGGCCTCACCCCGGCAGTCCCACCGCACCCCGCCCCGCCCCGTCCCACCCGCCGGACCGGCCGCGCCGCCACCCCCTTCGGCGGAGGCGGCGGCCCGCGTCCGGCGCCGGACTGTTGTTCCGGCCCGCTCAGGCGCCCACGCGCTCGAAGACCGCCGCCAGGCCCTGGCCGCCGCCGATGCACATCGTCTCCAGGCCGTAGCGGGCCTCGCGGCGGCGCATCTCGTGGGCCAGGGTGGCCAGGATGCGGGCGCCCGTGGCGCCCACCGGGTGGCCGAGGGAGATGCCCGAGCCGTTGACGTTGATGCGCTGCTCGTGGTCCGCCTCCGTCAGGCCCATCTCGCGGGTGACCGCGAGCGCCTGCGCGGCGAAGGCCTCGTTCAGCTCGATCAGGTCCATGTCCTTGAGCTCCAGGCCGGCGCGGCCGAGCGCCGCCCGCGTCGCCGGGACCGGCCCGATGCCCATCGTCCCGGCCGGAACGCCCGCCCGGGCGAAGGAGACCAGCCGGACCACCGGGGTCAGGCCCAGCCGCTCCGCCGTCTCCGCGCTCGTCACCAGACAGGCCGCCGCCGCGTCGTTCTGGCCGCTGGCGTTGCCCGCCGTGACGGTCGCCTCCGGGTCCGACTTGAGCATGATCGGCTTCAGCTTGGCGAGCTGCTCGGCGGTGGTCTCCGGGCGCGGGTGCTCGTCGGTGGAGATCACCGTCCCGCCCTTGCGGGTCCGCACCGGCACCGGCACGATCTCGTCCTCGAAGAGACCCGTCTCCATCGCCCGGGCGGCGCGCCGCTGGGAGCGGAGCGCCAGGGCGTCCTGGTCCTCGCGGCTGATGGCGTACTCGCGGCGCAGGTTCTCCGCCGTCTCGATCATGCCGCCCGGCACCGGGTGGTTGACGCCGCCCGCGGTGACCCGGCCGCGCGCCAGGGAGTCGTGCAGCTCCAGTCCCGGTCCCTTGATGCCCCAGCGGGCGTCGTGGGTGTAGAAGGGCGCGGCGCTCATCACGTCTACACCGCCGGCGACGACGACGTCGCTGAAACCGGCCCGGATCTGCATGGCCGCGTCCAGGACGGCCTGGAGGCCCGAGCCGCAGCGGCGGTCGATCTGGGTGCCGGTCACCGACACCGGCAGCCCGGCGTCGAGGGCGGCGACCCGGCCGATCGCCGGGGCGTCGGAGGTCGGATAGGCGTGCCCGAGGATCACCTCGTCGACCCGCTCCGGGTCGATGCCGGTCCGCCGGACGACCTCGGCGACCACATGCGCGGCCAGTCCGGCGGCGCGCAGCCCCGCCAGGCCGCCGCCGAACCGCCCGATGGGGGTGCGCAGGGGTTCGCAGATGACGACGTCGGAGGACTGTCCGGGCATGTCGGGGGCCTTTCCGGGGAGGAGGGCAAACGTATGCCCGACCTTTTCACCCCGGACTGTTCCGGTCCAATATCCGATCCCGGAGAGATCCGGACGCGGTTCGTATCAATCCGCTCGGCGCTCCCGGACGGCCGGGCTTTCGGCCCCCGGCGTGGGGCGGTGCGCTCAGTGCGGTGCCGCACCGCCACCGTCCGGACCGTCCGGGGCCGGCGGGGTCGGCAGGGCCTCCTCCGCCACCGCCAGCACGCTGCGCAGGGCCGCCGACGGGTTGTCCCTGCGCCAGGCCAGGGCGGACCGCAGCCGCACCGGCGGCCCGTCCAGCGGGCGGTGCACCAGGCCCGTCTGCTGGATGTGCAGGCAGGACGAGAGGGTGAGCGTCACCCCGACCCCGGCCGCCACCAGCGCCAGGATCGTGTACGAATCCGGCGCCTCCTGCACGGTGCGCGGCCGGAAGCCGGCCTCCTCGCAGACCCGCAGGGTCGCGTCCCGCAGCGTGGAACCGGCGTTCGCCGGGAAGGTGACGAAGGGCTCGGCGGTCAGGTCGGCCACCGCGATCCGCTCGCGCTCCGCCAGCGGGTGGTCCGAGGGGAGCGCGCACAGCAGCTCCTCCTCGCCGATGAAGCGCGAGGCGATGCCGGGGCGGTTCACCGGCAGCCGGACGAAGCCCAGGTCCAGTGAGCCGTCGGCGACCCGGTCGAGGGCCACAGTGGCGTAGGTCTGGCCCTTCATGACGAGTTCGATGCCCGGGTGCGCGGCCCGCACCGCCCGGGTCAGCAGCGGCAGCGTGGCATGGGACGAGGCGCCCGCGAAGCCGACCGTCACCCGCCCGTACTCGCCCTCCCCGGCCGCCTTCGCGACGCGTACCGCGATGTCGAGATCGTCCAGGACCGTCCGCACCGGCTTGAGGAAGGACCGCCCCGCGCTGGTGAGCCGCACCGAGCGGGTGCTGCGCTCGAACAGCTGCACCCCCAGCTCCTTCTCCAGCTGCCGGATCTGCTGGCTGAGCGGTGGCTGCGCCATCCGCAGCCGCTTGGCGGCACGGCCGAAGTGCAGCTCCTCGGCCACGGCCACGAAAGAGATCAGATGCCGCAGTTCCACGGTCCGCCCAGCTCCGCTCCGGGGCGCGCTCCCCGGGGGCGCGCCACCCGTGGTCCCCTGCTCCGGGGCTCCTGACGCCGCCATTCGGACGGACGTCTCAATGGGAGCCTAATTGGGCCCGGACCGGCAATCAATCCCGGTCCGGTGAGGCGCGGGCCACGGACCGTTCCGCCACGGCCCCCCGCCGGTTCCCCTGCCGGTTCCCCCGCCGGGCCCGCCCGCCCGGCGCCGCTCGTCCGCCACTCGTACCGTGCGACATCGCACGTCACACCCGCCCCGGTGGTCTTCCGTACCCGGAACGGGGCACAAGCACCCGGTGACCCTGATCGACTGGATATTCGCCCTCTTCGGGTTGGGCGCCCTCCTCCCGCGCGCCGTGGCCCGCCTGCCGCTGTCCCTGCCCATGGTGTTCCTCGGCGGAGGGCTGCTGCTCTACCTGCTCCCATACGTCCTGCCGCTGTCGCTCCCCGCCCTCGACCCGGTCGCGCACCGCGGCTGGGTCGAGCACGCCGCCGAGATCTGCGTGATCATCTCGCTGATGGGTGCCGGGCTCGCGATCAACCGGCCCTTCGGCCTCCGCACCTGGGCTGTCACCTGGCGCCTGCTCGGCATCACCATGCCGCTCACCATCGGAGCCGTCGCCCTCGCGGGATGGCTGCTGCTCGGCTGGCCGCCGGCCGTGGCCCTGCTCGTCGGCGCCGTCCTCGCGCCCACCGACCCCGTCCTCGCCTCCGAGGTGCGGGTGGGCGAGCCCACCGACGCCGAACACGACGAGGACGAGGTGCGCTTCGGTCTCACCAGCGAGGCCGGACTCAACGACGGACTGGCCTTCCCCTTCGTCGGCGCGGCCGTCGCGCTGGCCGCCGCCGCGGGCACCGGCTGGTCCGCGGACTGGATCGGCCACTGGGCGCTCGTCGACGTCCTCTACAAGTGCGCCGTCGGTGTGGTCTGCGGCCTGGCCGTCGGCCGGCTGCTCGGCCGGATGTTCTTCCGCGCCACCTTCAAGGCCCTCCGGCTCTCCGAGCACAAGGAGGGCTTCGTCGCCCTCGGCGCCACGTTCCTCTCCTACGGCGTCACCGAGATCCTCCACGGCTACGGCTTCCTCGCCGTCTTCGTCACCGCCTGCGCCATCCGCGCCGCCGAACGGGCCCACGGCTATCACAAGGTCCTGCACGACTTCATCGAGCAGATAGAACGGCTCTTCACCGTCATCCTGCTGTTCCTGCTGGGCGGCTTCGTCGCCTTCGGCGGCCTGGCCCCGCTCACCTGGCAGGGCGCCGCCACCGGCCTGCTCCTGCTGCTGGTGATCCGCCCGGCCGCCGGCTGGCTCGGACAACTGGGGGACGGGAGCTGCGCCCGGGAGCGCGGCCTGACGGCCTTCTTCGGCATCCGCGGCATCGGCTCGCTGTTCTACCTCGCCTACGCGCTGGGGGAGGGCGAGTTCGGCGGCGCCACGGCCGGTGAACTGTGGGCGGTCGTGACCTTCACCATCGTCGCCTCCGTCATCGTCCACGGCATCTCGGTCACCCCGCTGATCACCCGCTTCGACCGCCTGCTGCGCCACCGCGCACGCTCCGCCGCGGGAGAAACGCACTCTGCTCCGTCCTCGTCCCCGGACCAATGAATCCGCCCTGCCCGTGGCGGGACCGGGGAACCCGGGGCCGTCCGGTGACGGCGGAAAGGGCCGTCCCTGCGCGAAGGCCGGCCGCCGGGCCCGTGCGGAACGGTGCCCGGCGGCCGGCCGCGGTGCGCTTGCGGGACCGCTACACCCGGGCCCCCAGCGCGTTCACGATCTCGTCCACGCGCGTCCGGGCGTCCCCGAAGAGCATCCGGCTGTTCTCGCGGAAGAACAGCGGGTTCTGCACACCGGCGTAACCCGTCGCCATGGACCGCTTGAAGACGATGACGTTCTCCGCCTCCCACACCCGCAGCACGGGCATGCCCGCGATCGGGCTGTTCGCGTCCTCGAGCGCCGCCGGGTTGACGGTGTCGTTCGCGCCGATGACGAGCACGACCGAGGTGGCGGCGAAGTCGTCGTTGATCTCGTCCATCTCCAGGACGACGTCGTAGGGCACGTTCGCCTCGGCCAGCAGCACGTTCATGTGGCCCGGCAGGCGCCCGGCGACCGGATGGATGCCGAACCGGACGTCCACGCCCTGGTCGCGCAGGCTGCGGGTGAGGTCGGCCACCCGCTGCTGCGCTTGGGCGACGGCCATGCCGTATCCAGGGGTGATGATGACCGACGACGCCTCCCGCAGCAGTTCGGCGGTCTCCTCGGCGCCGATCTCACGGTGCTCGCCCTGCTCGGTGTCCGAGGCGACGGGCGCCTCGATGCCGAAGCCTCCGGCGATCACCGAGAGGAAGGAGCGGTTCATCGCCTGGCACATGATGTACGAGAGGTAGGCACCGGACGAGCCGACCAGCGCGCCGGTGACGATGAGCAGATCGTTGTTGAGCAGGAAGCCCGAGGCGGCGGCGGCCCAGCCCGAGTAGCTGTTGAGCATCGACACGACCACCGGCATGTCACCGCCGCCGATGGAGGCCACCAGGTGCCAGCCCAGGGCGAGGGCGAGCGCCGTGACGGCGATCAGCAGACCGATGTTCGGAGCGGCGACGAAGACGACGGTGAGGACGGCGAAGGCCACCAGCGCACCCAGGTTGAGCGCGTTCCGGCCCGGCAGCATCAGCGGACTGGACTTGATCCGCGCGGACAGCTTCAGGAAGGCGACCACCGAACCGGTGAAGGTCACGCCCCCGATGAAGACGCCGATGAACACCTCGGCGTGATGGACGCCGAGGAGCGAACCGGTCAGCCCGCCGTCGTCCGCGGAATGGCCCGCGACCTCGAGATAGCCGTTCCAGCCGACCAGTACGGCGGCCAGGCCGACGAAGCTGTGCAGGATGGCGATGAGTTCCGGCATAGCGGTCATCTCGACGATACGGGCCCGCCAGAGCCCGATCAGCGCGCCGATCACCATCGCGGCGGCCAGCAGGGCGGCGCCGGTGCCGGAGATGCTCTGCGAGGCGAGCGCGATGGTGGCGGCCAGGGCGACCGCCATGCCCGAGATGCCCAGGACGACGCCGGAGCGTGCGGTCTCGTGCTTGGAGAGTCCGGCCAGGCTGAGGATGAACAGCACGGCGGAGATGATGTAAGCGGCCTGCGCGGCCGTGGTGACGGTCATGGAGGCCTCAGTCCTTGGAGAACATGCCGAGCATGCGGCGGGTGACCGCGAAGCCACCGAAGATGTTGATGCTCGCCAGCAGGACCGCGGCGAACGACAGCACGGTCACGACGGTGTTCCCGTGCCCGATCTGCAGCAGGGCGCCCACGACGATGATCCCGGAGATCGCGTTGGTCACCGACATCAGCGGCGTGTGCAGCGCGTGGTGCACGCTGCCGATGACGTAGTAGCCGATCACGATGGCCAGCACGAACACCGTGAAGTTGCCGGCGAGCTGGCTCGGCGCGAACGCCGTCAGCAGGAACAGGCCGAACGCGGTCAGCCCCCCGATCGCCAGCTTGCGGTTCCGCGGCATCGGCTGCTTGCCCCCGGCCCCGGCCGCGGACCCGGCCGCGGGCCGCGCGGCGGCGTCCGGCTGCCGCGGCGCGGGCACGGCGGACACCTGGACCGGCGGTGGCGGCCAGGTCTTCTCGCCCGCGCGGACCACCGTCATGGACCGCTGCACCACGTCGTCGAAGTCCAGGACGATCTGCCCGTCCTTGCCCGGTGTCAGCAGCTTGAGCAGGTTCACCAGGTTCGTGCCGTAGAGCTGCGAGGCCTGCGCGGGCAGCCGGCCCGGCAGGTCCGTGTAGCCGATGATCGTCACGCCGTTGTCCGTCACGACCACCTCGCCGGCGACGGAACCCGCGACGTTGCCGCCCTGCGCGGCGGCCATGTCGACGATCACGCTGCCGGGGCGCATGCTCGCGACGTGCTCGGCCGTGATCAGCCGGGGCGCCGGGCGGCCGGGGATGAGCGCGGTGGTGATGACGATGTCCACCTCGGCAGCCTGCTCGGTGTAGATCTCCGCGGCGCGCCGGTCGTAGTCCTCGGACGTCGCCTTGGCGTAGCCGTCGGCGCTCGCCTCCTGCTCGACCTCCACGGCGAGGAACTCCCCGCCCATCGAGCGCACCTGGTCGGCGACCTCCGGGCGCGGGTCGGTCGCCCGGACGATCGCGCCCAGGCCCTTCGCGGCGCCGATCGCCGCCAGGCCGGCCACGCCCGCGCCGGCCACCAGCACCTTGGCCGGCGGCACCTTGCCCGCCGCCGTCACCTGGCCGGTGAAGAACCGGCCGAACCGGTGGGCCGCCTCGATCACCGCCCGGTAGCCCGCGATGTTGGCCATCGAGCTCAGTACGTCCAGCGACTGGGCCCGGGAGATCCGGGGCACCGCGTCCATCGCCAGGACAGTGATCGAGCGCTGCGTGAGCGTCTCGACGAGTTCGGGGCGGAGAGCGGGGCCGATCATGCCGATCAGCGTCGCGTCGTCCCGCAGCCGGCCGATCTCGTCCGCGGTCGGCGGGTCGACCTTGAGGACGACATCGGACCGCCAGGCGTCCTCGCGGCTGCCGATCTTGGCGCCGGCCTCGGCGTACAGTTCGTCCGCGAAATCCGACCGCTGACCGGCGCCGGATTCGACCAGGACGTCGAAGCCGAGGCTCATCAGCCGGCGCACGGTGTCCGGGGTCGCGGCGACGCGCGTCTCCCCTGTGGCCGACTCCGCGACCACACCGAGCCGTTGGACCATCGATCCGACCTCTTTCTGTGACGTTCCTCCGGGTCCTCCCCGGTGCGGGTGCACTCGGGTGGCCGAAGGGTGCGTGGTGAGATCCGCGTCGTCCGTTGGCGGAGGCCGTACGTCGTCGTTGACGGGGCCCGGAATGCTTCGTGCCGGGCAGGCTCCAACTGGGCGGATCCGGGCAGCGGAACCTGCTGATCGGTCTCGAGCGTGGGCAGGCTAGCCCGCTGTTCTCCCGCGGGGCAAGGGAGCACGGGGTCCCGGATCAGGCGCACACCAGGGCTTTTGAATCTCTGTGAGCGGTCACAGAGCGGGTCCTGCGCGGAAGGGCCAACCGGCCCGTGTGGCACGACTCACGACCGGAGCGACCGCAGACTGAGACGCCCGGGAGGACGGACCCTCTCGAACCGGACGGGCCCGGCCCGGCGTCGTTTCCGTGCCCAAGCGCCGGGTACCCGGACAAGCCCGGCGGGCTTCCCGTTCGGCCGATCGGCTGACAGACCGCGTATCTGTTCGGCCGACTTCGGCGGAGGCGCGGGACCGCCGGCCCTCGGTCCGCCGGCCCGGCGCTCCGCCGTCCGCCGGACCGCCCGATGACCGACCGCCGCCCGTCCGCCCACGACCGAGCCGGAGTCACCATGCCGCCGTCCCCCGCCCCCGGGCCCGCCGTCTCCGCCGGACCGCGGAAGGCCGGTACGGCGGAGCAGGTGCGCTTCGCCACCGGGGTCCTGCTGCCACTCCTCTCGGCGGGGGTGATCAAGCGGCGGCCCCGCGTCATGGCACTCGCCGAACGTCTCCAGCTCGACCGGGGCGGCGTCGCGACGATGCGCCTGCTGCGTGAACGGCACGGCGCCGGCCCGCTGCTGATGCGTCTCGCCGGCCGCTCCGTGCTGCTCCTCCTCGACCCGGGCGACGTGCGGCGGGTCCTCGACGGGACACCGCGGCCGTTCGGACCGGCCTCCTGGGAGAAACGGGGCGCGCTCACTCAATTCCAGCCGCACGGCTCGCTGATCACCCGGGGAACGGAACGCGCGCCCCGCCGCCGTCTCAACGAGGAGGCACTGGAGACCGACCGGCCGCTGCACCACCTCGCCCCGGCCGTCGCCGGCACGGTGGAGGAAGAGGCCCGCCTGCTCGCCGACCGGTGCGCCGTCACCGGGCAACTGGCCTGGGACGATTTCGCGGCGTGCTGGTGGAGGACGGTCCGGCGCACCGTCCTCGGTGACGCCGCACGCGACGACCACCGGCTCACCGGAGAGCTGGGACGGCTCCGCGAGGCGGCCAACTGGTCCGTCCTGCTGCCGCGGCGGCGTGCCCTGCGCGCCCGCTTCCTGGCGCATCTGCGCCGGCGGGCGGAGGGGGCCGGCCCGGACACCCTCGCGGCCGCGGCCATGGCCCGCGCGGAGGAGACCGGTGCCGCCCCCGTCAGCCAGATCGCGCACTGGCTGTTCGCCTTCGACGCGGCGGGCATGACGGTCTTCCGCACTCTCGCGCTGCTCACCACCCATCCCGAGGACGGCAGACGCGCCCGGGACGAGATCACCGGCACCGGCACCGGCACCGGCGCCCCGCGGACGCTGCCGTTCCTGCGGGCCTGCGTACTGGACACCGTCCGGCTCTGGCCGACGACCCCCGCCGTGCTGCGGCAGACCACCGAGGACGTCGAGTGGGACGGCCGGACCGTGCCGGCCCGCACCACCGTCCTCGCCCACGCCCCGTACTTCCACCGCGGTGACCCGCACGCCCCGTACGCCGACCGGTTCACCCCCGGCATGTGGCTCGACGGCCGTGCCCGGTCCGACCCGGCGCTCGTCCCGTTCAGCGGTGGTCCGGGCGTCTGCCCGGGGGAGAACATCGTGCTGCTGCACACCAGCACCTGGCTGGCGGCGATGCTGGGGGAGAGGCTGACGTACCGCCTCGCCTCCCGTGTCCGTCCGGGGCCGTGCCGCCCGCTCCCGGCGACGTTCAACCCGTTCGGCGTGCGGTTCACCGTCCACTGACCGGCGGAGGGCGCTCGGTGCGCCGCCCCGCCCCTCGGCCCCGCCCCGCCGCCTGTCCCGTGAGTCCGGCACCGGGATGGCAACGGCAGGCGGGGCAACGGCAGTCGGGCCGCCGGGCCGGGGCCGGGCCGGGCCGGGCCGGGCCGGGCCGCAGTACGGTGCAGTACGGTGTTGGCCGCCCGCCCGGCGGCAGTACCCGGGTGCCGGCATCGGGGGCGCCCGTGCCGGGTAGCTTGGACCCGTCCGGGCCGGACCGGGCGGAAGGCGGGGACGGGGAACGTGCCGGGAGGAGAAACCGCGGGGGACGGCGCGGCCGGTGCCTGGACCGCGGCGGAAGCCGGCACCACAGCCGCAGCCGGGGCCGGGCAGACCGCCCGGCCCGAGAGCTTCCTGCTCGCCCTCTTCGGCGACTATGTGCTCGACCGCGGGGTCGCCGTGTCGACGGGCAGCGTCATCGCCGTACTGCGGCAGCTCGGCGTCGGTGAGCACGCCACCCGGGCCGCCGCCGCCCGCATGGCCCGCCGCGGCCTGCTGCGCTCGGTGCGGCGGGGCCGCCGGGCGTACCTCGGCCTGACGCCCCACGGAACGGCGGTGCTGCGGGACGGCCGGGACAAACTGGAGGCGGAGGTCGTCGACCGCCACTGGGACGGCCGGTGGACGCTGCTGGCGTTCTCGGTACCGGAGAGCCGGCGCGCGGACCGGCACGCGCTGCGCACCCGCCTCGGCTGGGCCGGATTCGGGCCGTTGCGCAGCGGCCTGTGGGTCTCGACGCGGGCGGCCGACCTCTCGGACACGCTCGCCCGGCTGGACCTGCTGGACCACGCCGAGGTGTTCCGGGCCGAGGCGGCCCTGTGGACCGACCCGGCCAGGATCGTCCGGGAGGCCTGGGACCTGTCCGCGCTGGCCGCGGGATACCGCCGCTTCACCGACCGCTGGTCGGGCGCGGAGCTCGGAGAGCGCGACGGCCTGGCGCTCCGGACCCGGTTGACGGCCGAGTGGCTGCTGCTGATCCGTCACGATCCCCGGCTGCCGCGGGATCTGCTCACCGAGAAATGGCCGGGCGTGCGGGCGCAGGAACTCTTCCGGACCTCACTGCGCCAACTCCTGCCCGTAGCGGACACGTTGGCGGAGGAACTGCTCGACACCACGGCGGCCGGATAACGCGAGCCGCCGCCAGTCCGGTGCGGAAGGACGCGGAAGGACCGGGGGGACCGGGTCCGGTACGGATGCCTGCCGGCTCACGGGCCGGACACGCCTTCGGCCGGGGACGCGGGCGCGCCGGTCCGGGCCCTACGTGCCCCGAACCGGTACGGGAACCGGTACAGGAACCGACCGGAGCTCCGGGGCGGGCAGCCCCGGGCGATCTCCGGAACCCCGCAGACCGGCCTCGGGGGCCGTCTCCCGGGCCGGGTGCCCGGCCGGGTCCGGCCCGGCCCGGCCCGATCATGACGAGAATCCGGCGGCCGCGGAACACCCTTCGGCCAACCTTCGGCGAATCCTTGTTGATCGCCATTGAAATGTCTAACGTCGGGTCACCAACTCCCCCCACAGGAGGCCCACATGACGCGTCTCAGATCTCTCTTGGCGGCTGTGGCCGGCAGCCTGCTGCTCTTCCTCACGGGCATCTCCGTTCCCTCGTCGGCGTCAGCGGCATCGCTGGTGGAGGTGACCGACTTCGGCAGCAACCCCGGCAATCTGCGGATGCACCTGTATGTGCCGGACTCCCGTCCCGAACAGCCGGCGATCGTGGTGGCGATGCACGGCTGCGGCGGGTCGGGGCCGGGCTTCCACCAGTCGGGCGGCTTCGGGCAACTGGCCGACCAGCACGGCTTCATCGTCGTCTACCCGACCGCCACGAAGCAGACGGCGATGTCCAACTGCTTCGACGTGTGGTCCGACGCGTCCAAGCGCCGCGGCGGCGGCAGCGATCCCGCCTCGATCGTCTCGATGGTCGACTACGCGAAGGAGCGCTACAACGGCGACCCGGAGCGGGTCTTCGCCACCGGCAGTTCCTCCGGCGGCATGGAGACCAACGTCCTCCTGGCCCTCTACCCGGACGTGTTCGAGGCGGGAACGGTGTTCATGGGCGTGCCCTTCACCTGCTTCGCCAACGAGGCCGATTTCCCGCCGTGGACCAGCAAGTGCGTGGGCGGCTCCATGGACCGGACCCCGGAGGACTGGGGCAACGCCGTCCGGCAGGCGTACCCCGGGCACACCGGTGCCCGTCCCCGCGTCCAACTGTGGCACGGCACCAACGACACCCTCATCCCGTTCCAGCTTCTGCGGGAGGAGACGGAGCAGTGGACGAATGTCTTCGGCCTGAGCCAGACGCCGACCTCCACGGACCAGCCGCAGCCCACCTGGTCGCGGCAGCGCTACGCCGACGAGGCCGGTGAGGTGAAGGTGGAATCCATCAGCGTCCAGGGCGCCGGGCACAGCCTGCCGATGAGCGGCATGGCCGCCTCGGCCGTCGAATTCTTCGGCCTGTCCGGTTGAGGGACCGGGTGGTGGGAACGGCTGCCCGCCCCGCTCGGCGGGAGTGGAGGCGGGCAGCCGGCCGGGGGCGTACCGCATCGTCTTCCGCCCCGGGCATTTCCCTGAGCGGGTTGGGCGGTTACCTTTCTGGGAGCGCTCCCACAGCTCTGGTCCGGCGGCACTCCTTCCCCCACGCGCGCCGGATCTCCACCCCCCCCGAAGGGAGAGGCACCACCCATGAAGCGATCCCTGAGATCCTCGCGCACGCAAGACGACGGCGGCTCCGGAACCGGAATCCGGAGCGGCCTGTGGCGCAGGCTCTCACTGTTCGGCCTGCTGGTCGCCCTTCCCGTCCTCCTCCTGGTGATGTTCACGGGCGGCTCCGGCCAATCCGGCGGCTCCGGCGATGCCGGGGAGCAAACCGCCGCAGAGGGCGCGAGGTCCGGGGCCGGAACACGGACCGAAGCCCGCGAGCAGGCCGGCGACGGCGAACACGGCGGCGGCCACGGTGAGCACACCGAAGCGGCAGTCGCGGACAAGGAGGATGAGCAGGGCAAGGAGGGCAAGGAGGGCAACGGGGGTCAGGACGCCGCCCACCAGGGCCATTCCGCGAGCGCGGGCGGCAAATGCGCCGCGAAGGTGAAGATCACGACCAAGGGCGACGACTACCGCGCCAAGGTGACGGTGACGAACTCGGGCGAGACCGAGATCGGCAACTGGATGGTGCACTCGTCCATCTCGCCCGACGCGAACATCGAGAAGCACTGGCGCACGGTGCTCAGCGGCTACGGCCTCGCCGTCGCCTTCGGCAGCACCGACCAGAACGGGACGCTGGAGCCCGGCGAGTCGACCACGTTCGGCTTCTTCGTCAAGAACGGCACCCCACCGCCGCCCGAGGCCAACGTCTGCTACGTGCACTGAGGTCGAGCCCGAACGTGGCGGGGCGGTACCGGCGGCACCGGTACCGCCCCGTCCTTGGTTCTCCCGCGGCTCGCCCGTCGGCGGCGAACCGTATCGCCGCCGAGTGCGGTACTGCGGACGCTGGTACGGCCGCAACCGTCGTGGCTGCCCGCCGGGCGCGGCGGCGCTGCTGCGCCTAGCGGGCTGTCGGCTGTTGTGCCTGGTTGGGGTTACGGCGCCGGGTGGGCGGCGCGGTGGTGGTGGCGGGTGCGTCGCGGGCTGCCCGTTGTGGTTGTGGTGGGGGTTACGGCACCCGTGTCGGGGGTGGCCCCGTGGTCGGTCGTCTATCCGGTGCCGTGCGCGCCCGGGGACGGCTTGAAAAGCATGGCGTGGCTGGTGCCGGTGGGTGGTTGCGGGGGCACACGCGCGCCTGGGCTTCTCGGCTTCCCGTGCGTTGTGGCGGGCTGTCGGTGGTGGCGGTCGTGGCGGGTGGCGGTGTGGCTGCTGCGGGAGTGTCGGCTGCCGCTGGGGTGGGGGCTCCGCGGAAGCGTTGTGCCTTCGGGTTCTCAGGCCCTCTGCTGCGTCGTGTCGGGCTGCTGGTGGCCGTGGTCGTGGTTGTGGACGGGTGGTGTTGCTGGTGTTCGGTGTGGGCCATGGGTGGAGTTCCCGGGTCCGCTTTCGCTCACTCGTTCGGGTGGTTCCGTGTCCTGGACCTGGATTCATCACCTTCCGTGACGGAAAATAGGGGTAGGAACTCGCTCCGTGAGGGCGGGAGTTCACACGGGTGATCCGGACGGGGGGAATGTCATGCAGGCCACACTGCTCGACCACGACGACACGGCCACGACCGGGGACACCACCGGGGTGGTGCCGGGGGAGCCGGTGACGGCGGATGAGTGGGCCGCGCACCTGGCCACGGCTGTGCCGGGTCCGCAGACGGCGGCGATGCTCGGCCTGCTGGAGCGCGAGCAGCTCTCCACGACTGGGCGGATCGATGCTCTGAAGGCCTGGGAGCGGCATGTGGGTGGCGTGGATCCAGGCGCAGCAGGTGGGTCTGCTGGCGGATATCGAGGCGGATGCTCTGGATGCGAGGCCGGATGGGATGGGCTGGGCGGACTATGACTGGGACTTCGCCTGTGAGGATGTGGCCTGTGCGTTGAAGTTGTCGGGGAACACGGCCGCGGAGCGTCTGGCGGTGGCCACCGCCCTGGAGGGCCGTTTCCCCACCACCGTGGGCCTGTTGGAGCGTGGGGAGATCTGTTATCTGCAGGCGAAGGCGGTGACGGAGGTCACCGGCACCCTGGACCCGGAGGCCGCCGGGCGGGTGGAGGCGATGGTGCTGCCCAAGATGCCGGGCCAGTCCGTCGGCCAGACCCGGCGGGCGTTGAACCGGCGGTGCTGAGGCGGATCCGCTGGGGGCGGAGGTGCGGCATCGCCGGCGGCGGGAGGACCGCACGATCTGGCACCGTGCGACCGAGGACGGTATGGCCACCTGGACCGCGTTCCTCCCCACCCCGCAAGCCGCGCAGTTGGATGCTGCCGTCGATGCGCACGCCGCCACGTTCGGCGATGACGGGCGCACGCTGAACCAGAAGCGGGTGGACGCCCTGTATGACCTGGTCGTCAACCGCCCCGCCGGAGACGCGACCCCGGTGGCCGGTCGGCGGCGGTGGTGCAGGTGACGGTGTCGATGGACACGTTGATCGGGGTGGATGAGGAGCCCGGACAGCTCAAGGGCTACGGGCCGATCAGTGCTGGGCAGGTGCGGGAGGTGGCTTTCGCTCCGGGCACGATCTGGCGGCGTCTGATCACCCACCCGAAGACCGGGCTGCTGGTCAAGACCGATCCGACCACCTACAAGCCCACCGCCGAGACCCAACGCCACGTCACCGCCCGCGACATGACCTGTACCTTCCCCTCCTGCCAGATGCCCGCCCACCGCTGCGACCTGGACCACATCCAGCCCTTCAACCACGAGAACCCGCAAGCGGGTGGGGCGACGGAGCCGGACAATCTGATGCCGCTGTGCCGACGCCACCACCTGTTGAAACACCGCACCGCATGGCAGGTGCAGCGCAACCCCGACACCGGCGAAGTCACCTGGACCGCACCGACGGGCCACACCTACACCAACCCACCCCAGCCCCAGCGGGCCGCCACCGGCGCCAGCCCCTTCGCCACCGCGCGGAGGGGCCCACACCCCTGCCCGAAGCCAGAAACCGGTACCCACCCTGCGCGGCCACCGGGCGGGCAACACCTGGCCGGGGCCACGGCCCCTCGGCGTTGATGTGTACCGGCGACGGCGGGCCCCTCGGCCTCCACGGGCACGAGCCGTCCACAGCCCCCACCGACCAGCAACCGGCAACCGGCAACCGGCGAGAGGCGAGAGGCTAGAGGTAAGGGGCAAAAGGCAAGAGGCAACCGTCGAGAGGAGAGAGCAGAGCCCGCCGCGCCGCTACCCGCCACGACCGTCACCACCGACAGCCCGCCACGACGAACGGGAAAGCCGAGAAGCCCAGGCGCGCGTGTGCTTCCGCGCACCCCCACCGGCACCAGCCACGCCATGCTTCTTGAGCCGTCCCCGGGCGCGCACAGCGCCGGATAGACGACCGACCCCCGGCCCACCCCCAGCACGGGTGCCGTAACCCCCACCACAACGACAACGGGCAGCCCGCGACGCACCCGCCACCACCATCGCGCCGCCCACCCGGCGCCGTAACCCCAACCACCCACCGCCGACCGCCAACCGCCGATGCCGCAGTCGGCGCCCCAGAGGCTGAATCGGGCCGGGGCTTGCTGGCCGTCGCGCTCCGCCTCATCACAAGCGGCACCTGAGAGCCCATGCCGCGCAGGTCGTCGGCGCGCTCCGCGCCGTCGAGGTGAGGCAGGACCGGGACAGTGACGCCGCCTACCGCGATCTGGCCGCCATGCTGCTGACGATCGCCGAGCGCTATACCGAGGGCCGGATAGGGGAGTTGCTGGACGAGGCCGACCTGGCCGGGGCTGAACCGGTCGTCGACCGCGCGGGTCTCCGGTTCGCCGCGGCGGGCGCCCTGGTGCTGGGGGTGCTGGGGGCGGCCTCGTGGAGCGGCGTGCCGGCGGAGGTCATGGGTCCGCTGCTCGGTGTCACGGTCACGACGGCCCTGGTCGTGACGTACGGCATCGGCATTCCGAGTCCCTCGGATCTCCTCGACATCGTGCGCGGCGCCGACCGGAGGTAGTCCGCCGCGGTCCCGGCCCGGGCGTGGCCGGCGGGCCGGGACCGCGGGATGCCCGGGATGCCTGGGGCGTCCGGGGTGCCCGGGTCAGCCCAGGGCGGACGCGAGGAGTCCGGCGGTCTCGGCGATCAGCTCGTTGTCCGGTGCGGCGTCGGGGTCGGGCTTGGTGGTGAGGACGGTCAGCACGATGGGGGTGCGGTCCGGGGTCCAGGCGACGCCGGCGTTGTTGTTGGTGCCGTAATGACCTCCGCCGGTCTTGTCCGCGAGGTCCCAGCCGGCGGGCAGACCGGCGCGGAAGCGCTCGCCGCTCGTGGTGTTGGCCAGCATCCACCCGGTGAGACGCTCGCGGTCGGCGGGCGGGAGCGTGTCGCCGACGATGAGCCGGGTGTAGGTGCGGGCGATGGCGCGGGGGCTGGTGGTGTCCTCCACCCGCCACGGTTCGGCCGAGTTGAGCTCCGTCTCCCACCGGTCCAGGCGGGTGGTGCGGTCGCCGACCGAGCGGCAGAAGCGGGTGATGGCGCGGGGGCCGCCGAGTTCGCGGAGGAGGAGGTTGGCGGCGGTGTTGTCGCTGAAGCGGATGGCGGCGTCGCAGAGTTCCCCGACGGTCATGCCCTGCGCCACGTGGTCTTCCGTGACGGGGGAGTGGTCGACGAGGTCGGTGTCGCTGTAGCGGATGCGCCGGGCCAGGAACTCGCCGCGCCGGTCGTGGTCCCGGAGGATCGCCGCGGCGGCGACCGGCTTGAACAGCGAGCACATCGCGAACCGCTCGTCGGCGCGGCGGACGACGGTCTCACCGGTGTCGAGATTCCGTGCGAACACCCCCAGCCGTGCGCCGTGTTCGGATTCGAGGGCGCGGAGCCGCCGGGAGACCTCCCGCGCGCGCCCGGAGGGCGGCGGCGAAGCCGTGGGTGAGGCCGGTGTCTCCGGCCCTGCCGCCGAGGCGGCTCCGCCCGAGGGGACGCAGGCGGCCAGGGCCGCTCCGGCGCCCAGGACGAACAGCGTGCGGCGGGCCGGACGGGTTCCGTGTGCCGTGTTCAAGACCGTGACTCCTGACGGATGAGGGGGTGGTCACTGACCGGGCCCGGTACGGGTGGACCAGACCAATCCCCAAGACGCACCCGGGCCGTGTCCGGTTCTGGGATCCGCGAAAGCTGCCCGCGGACGCCCGCGTAACGCGCGGACGTCCGCCTCGGATGGGGCCGAAGGACCCGGTCCGGCACCCGGAGGACCCATACGCCCCGCCGCCGCACCGCCCTACGGTCGCGCAGCGGACCCGGCGGCGGCTCGCTCCGCCGCCGGCGCCGATGGACCCTCCGCGCCACGCCTGCCCGTGGCCGGCCCGCGTTCGCACCGTGAGGACAACCGTGCACCGTCCCCGTTTCCGCCCGCACCTCCGCCCCCGTCCCGAGCCGGTATCCGGCCGGGCGGCCGCCGTGCCGGTCGAGCTGTCCACCGTCCGGCCGGAGGCCCCGCCCGGGCGCCGGGGCTCCGTCCACGTCCCGTTCTTCACCGCCGCCGTGGTGTCCGTCCTCACCGTCGGGGCGTCGTGGGGCGTCCTCATCCTGTGGCGGATCGGCTTCGGGGAACGCTTCACCGGGGTGTCCGTCCACGAGATCAACGCGCACGGCTACGCGCAGATCACCGGATGGGTCGGGCTGTTCATCATGGGCTTCGGCTACCAGGCGTTCCCGCGGCTGTGGCGCACGGCCCTCGCCGGACCGCGCCTGGTACCGGCCGTCCTGGCAGCGACCCTCTCCGGGCTGGTGATGGCCGTCACCGGCATGGGCGCCGCCGGCTACCGGGCCGAGGGCGCGTGGGCCGTGGCGGCGGCCCTGGCCGGCAACGCCCTCGTGCTGGCCGCGTCCCTCGTCTTCGCCGCGCAGCTCCTCGTGACGTATCTGCGGAGCGGGGACCCGATGCGCCCGGTGACGGCCTTCATCGGTTCGGCGCTGTTCTGGTTCGTCGCCCAGGCCGTCTTCGGGCTCTGGCACACCTGGATGACCATGACGGCCGCCGACCGGGCCGACCTGCTGTGGTACATCGCCACCTACCAGGCCCCGCTGCGGGACATGCAGATTCACGGGATGGCGCTGCTGATGGTCCTCGGGCTGTCGAGTCATCTCCTGCCGCAGATGTTCGGGGTGCCGAGGACGCCGGAGCGCCGCGCCCGGACCGCCCTGCTGCTGATCAACGCGGGCGTCGTCATCGAGGTCGCCGTCTTCATCGCCTACCGCTGGGCGGACGACCACCGGCTCGCCGCCCTCCTGATGCCGCCCTGGCTGATGATCGCCGGCGGGGTGGCGGCCATGGCGCTGCCCTGGCGTCTGTGGCGGGGGCTGCCCCGGAACGATCACCGGTCCGGCAAGTTCGTCCGGGCCGCCTACGGATGGCTGGTGCTCTCGCTCGTCATGCTGCTGCTGATGCCCGTGTACCGGCTGGTCAGCGGCCTCGCGTTCAGCCACGCCTACTACGGGGCGATCCGGCACGCGATCACCGTCGGATTCGTGTCGATGATGATCATGGGGATCGCGGCCCGCGTGGCGCCCGCCCTGCGCGGCATCCATTCCGGCACCCCCGGCTCGCTCACGGGACCGTTCGTCCTGATCAACGTCGGCTGCGCGCTGCGGGTTTCGCTGCAGACCCTCACCGACTGGCATCCGTTCTTCTTCGCCGTCGTCGGGGTCAGCGGACTGCTGGAACTCGCCGCCCTCGTCTGGTGGGGCACCGGGCTGCTGCGGATCCTCCACGGACCCTCCGCGCCGGGACCCGGTGTGTCCCGGCCGGTCGTGCTGCGCCCGGTCTGATCCGGTGCGGGTCCGGGCCCGTGCAGGCGGGTACGGCTGACCGGGTGTGCCCGGAGGTGCGGGCCGGTGCGCGGGGATCGGTCCCCGCGCACCGGCCCGCGGACCCGGGCCGCCCGGCGGGGGCGGAAGAGCGGCCCGGGCTGTTGCGGGGCTAACCGGTGTAGTGGCCGGTCAGCGGGCCGAGGGCGGTGGTGAGGTCCCGCCCGTGGACGGGTGGCCGGTGCGGCGGGGCCGGACGGTCCGCCGCCGTTCCGTACCGGGGCGCCGTGTCGCAGACGGCCGGATCGGTGCCGCCGGCCGGCGGGGACGCCGGGCGGACCTCGCCCGCCAGGGTCAGCACCGCGACCGCCGCCGCGGCGGTCGTCACAGAGCTGAACACGCGCTCGTAGCGGTCCGGGACGCGTGCGCCCCGGCGCCGCCGGTGGGACGCGCGGGCCCGGTGCCCGGGGGACGGCGGAGACGGCACAGGCGGTGGAGGGGGCGCGGGCGGCTCGCCGCGGACGGCCCAGGACGGGACCGGCGGCGGTCCCGTCGGCCCGGAGTACGGGGACGGCGACGGGGGCGGGGCGGGGGAGCGGAAGGGCATGGGCGGCTCACTCCTCCCCGCCGGGCAGCCAGCGCACCTCGGCGACGGAAACGACCGCCGTTCCCTCGGTGTAGAGCATGAACGGCACGTCGACATGGCGCAGATCCATGCCCAGCTCCGCCAACTCGGCCAGCGGGACAGCCACTTCGTGCCACCGTCCCGGTGCGAGGCCCGCCAGCCGCTCCGTCAGGTCCAGGCCGGGCTGGGCCGGGTAGTCGTCGTGGCAGGCCAGCAGGAGCGGCCGGGAGGGCGGCTCGCCGATCCGGACGCGGAAGGCCAGCCGCCCGCCGTCCTCCGCGTAGCCCCGCAGGTCCAGCGGCTGCGCGTCCGGCTCCGGCCGCTCGGCGTAGACGAAGGCGACCGGATAGCCTTTGAAGGCGAAGGTGAGGGCGCCCGGGGGATCGTCCGGGCCGCCCGGCTCGGAGCGGACGATCAGGCAGTCCACCGGCTCCTCCGGTGAGACGTCCACCCGCGACCAGGTGTTGTGGCCGCCGATCCGGAAACGGTAGCCGGAGCCCGCGCCCAGCACCGGCAGCGGCCCGGCCGCCGGGGGCGGGGGAGTGGTGTCCTCGAAGGTGTCGAGCGGCAGCGGGTGGCGGTGCGGGTCCGTGTCGTCCAGCGACAGGCCGTAGCCGTACGGGAAGAGCGGGGCGTGCTCGCCCGCCGGCTCCTGCTCCTCCGGCGGGACCCGGTAGCCGGGGATGTGCGGCGGGATCCGGTTGGCGGCCGACGCGCGGCGGCTGCCCGGCCAGGTGAAGCCGAGCCGGCCGCGGAAGTCGTGGGCCCGCTCCCCGTCCGGGCCGGCGAAGAGGACGTCCGTGATGCCCCCGGCCTCGGTGCCGGGCAGCCAGGCGACCGCGAAGGCGTCGGAGAGGTTGATCTCCTCGGTGGTGTAGAGGGGGCGGCCGGTGAGCATCACCGTCACCACCCGCAGCCCCGCCGCCCGCAGCCGCCGCAGGGTCTCCAGATCGCGCGCGTAGGACGCCTTGAGCTCGGAGTAGGCCAGCGAGCGCCACGGTTTGACGGTGCCGCGCATCTCCGCGTACGAGTCCTCGCCGATGACGACCAGCGCCACGTCGTACGCCGTCGGGTCCACCGTGCCCGGGAACGGGTCCACGGTGCAGCGCTCCTCGCCGGTGATCCGCCGCACGGCTCCCGCGACCGTCATGGCGCCCGGCAGGTCCGGCAGTCCGACGTCATTGCCCTGCCAGGTGAGGGTCCAGCCGCCGGTCTGCTTCTGGATGGCGTCCGCGCCGCTCCCCGCCACCAGCACCCGGGAGGAGCGCGGCAGCGGCAGCACCCCGCCGGTGTGCTTGAGGAGGACGACCGACTTGCGCACCGCCTCCCGCGCCAGCGCCCGGTGCTCGGCGCAGCCCAGGACGGCGGTGTCGTGCGTCAGGGCCCGGTCGCGGGGCCGTGGGCGCTCCCACAGGCCGGCGCGCATCTTCACCCGCAGCACCCGCGTCACCGCGTCGTCGATCCGGGAGGCCGGGATCTCCCCGTCGCGGAGCCCGGCGAGGGCGTTGCGGTACACCGACTGCCACGCCTCCCGCCCGGCGACCATCAGGACGTCCAGCCCGGCGTTGAGGGCGTAGTTGGCGTTGCCGATGGAGCAGCAGGAGACCTCCGCGTGGGCGTCCCAGTCGCTGATGACGATGCCGTCGAAGCCCATCGCGCGCTTGAGCACATCGGTGAGCAGATAACGGCTGCCGTGCACCTTGGCGTTGTACGGCGGGCCGTGGTGCGGGGAGTGGTCGTAGTTGGCCGGGTTCTCCCAGCTGCTGAAGGAGGCCATCACCGACTGGGCGCCCGCGGCCAGCCCGGCGATGAAACCGGCGGCGTGGAGGTTGCGCACCAGGTCCTCGGAGGTGAAGCAGGTGCCGCGGTCGCCGCCCTCGGCGGTGCCGCCGTCGGCCACCCAGTGCTTGACGCAGGAGATCACCCGGGCCCCGGCGGTCAGACCGTCCGGGCCGCCGCCGCCCTGGAGGCCGGCCACCATCTCGCCCGCGTAGGCGTGCACCAGCTCCGGGTCCTCGGACCAGCCCTCGTAGTAGCGGCCCCAGCGGCGGTCGCGCGGTACGGTGACGGTGGGCGCGAACGTCCAGTCCATCCCCGTCGCGGCGATCTCTCGGGCCGTGGCCGCGCCGATCCGGCGCAGCAGCTCCGGGTCGCGGGCGGCGCCCAGACCGATGTTGTGCGGGAAGATCGTCGCGCCGTACACGTTGTTGTGGCCGTGCACCGCGTCGGTGGCCCACATGAACGGGACGCGGAACGGCCGGTCCGCGTATGCCGCCTCGGCGGCCTCCCAGTAGAGGTCGACCGTCTTCACCCAGTCCGCCGGATCGGCGTGCCGGTTGCCGCCCGGCCAGATCCCCGCGCCGTTGAGCGCCGAGCCGATCCGGTACGCGCGGACGTCCTCGGGCGTCAGCTCGGCCAGCTCGGGCTGGATCAGCTGCCCGATCTTCTCCTCGGGCGTCATCCGCGCCAGGATCGAGCGGACGCGCTCCTCGGCGGCCGGGTCGGCCGGCACGGCGGACTCGACGCGCGGCCACGCGGGCCAGTGGGCGAAGGGTGGCACCGATCCTCCTCGGGTGCGGGCGGGGGACTGCGGGGCGGCTGCGGGCGGGGACGGGGCGGGAACGGGACTGGGCGGGGACCGGCCGTCGGGCCGGCACCGCCGTCAGACCGGCACCCAGAACTGCTCGACCTCCCGGGCACGGACGCGGGCGGCGAAGACGTCCGGCACGACCGGCCGGTCCTGGGCGGGGCAGTAGAGCGTCACCTGGGTGCGGTGCTCGGCCAGCGCGGCCCGCTTGGTGTCCAGGTGCTCGCGGATGTCGAGGGACAGCAGCCGCTCGCCGCCCCCGGGGACGGCGCGGTCCGGTTCGCTGCGGTTGGTGAAGCCGAACTCGGCCTCCGTCTGCTCGTCCCAGACCACGAACTTCCGCAGCCGGGGCGTGAGTCCGAGCTCCCGGAGGCAGTCGAGGACCACTTCGCCCGTCAGCCGGTGGTCGGCGTTCAGTTCCCGGATCTCGTGTGGCAGGAAGACCTCCTCGACCTCCGGGTGGGCCTCCAGCACCGCGCGGACGCGGGCGCGGAACTCCGGCAGCGCCTCGGCGAGCGCGGTGTCGGTGAAGCCGAGGAACTGCACCCCGTCCGGTCCCAGGCCCAGCGCCCGGGCCGCCGCCTCCGCCTCCTTCTGCCGGATGCCGGCCAGCTCCTCCGGGGTGGGGTCGCTGTCGATGCCCAGCACGGCCTGGTGGGAGCGTGAGCCGTCGGTGGAGAAGACGATCTGCACCCGGGCGCCCTCGGCGGCACGGCGGGCGAGGGTGCCGCCGCAGGCGATCACCTCGTCGTCCTGGTGCGGGGAGAAGACCAGCACCTGGCGGGGCGGACCGTCCGGGCCGTCGGCGAGCGCGCGTTCGGCGGCGAGGTGCTCCGCGCAGCCGGGCAGCCCTCGCTCGCGGATGATGTCGTTGATGGCGAAGAAGTGGTTGCCGTCGACGAGCGAGGTGATGGGCGTGCCGTACTTGGAGGCGAAGTAGCGGTAGTTGGCCGCGACCGACCGCATGTTCTCGGTGTAGCTCTTGCCGTGCGGCACGTGCACGGCGCAGGCGTCGCGGTTCATGACGAAGACGGCACCGTCGCGGTGCAGCCGGTAGGAGAGGTCGACGTCCTCGGCGCCCCAGGCGCGGTACGCGTCGTCGAACAGGCCGACGGAGCGCAGCTGTTCGGTACGGGCGGAGACGTTGCAGGTCCACCAGACCAGCCAGGGCGCGGGCAGGGCGGCGAAGTCCTCGCCGTACTTCTCGTAGAACTCCTCGCGGATGTCCAGCCAGCGCCGTTCGCTCCGCAGCCCCGCCATGAAGGAGTCCGGGTCCGCGTAGTCGATGGCGCGTTCGATCTCGGCGCCGTCCTCGTTGTCCTCGTTGAAGCAGAAGACGTAGCCGCAGACGGCGACGGGCCGGTCGGAGGCGGCGTGGCTGTCCAGATGGGCGCGGAGCGCGCCGCTGTGCAGCAGCACACCGGAGTCGACGAGGACGCAGACGCCGCCCCGGGCGTTCGTGATCCCGGTGTTGCGGGCGCGGGCGACGCGGTAGCCCTCGTCGGGGTGGGCGAAGTAGCGCAGGGTCAGGCGGTCCTCGTACTCCGTCACCAGCCGCGTGGTGTCGTCCGTGGAGCCGTCGTCGACGACCAGCACCTCGAACCGCCCGGCCGGCAGGGTCTGCCGGGTGAGCGAGTCCAGGGTGTGCCGCAGCAGGCCCGCGCGGTTGTAGGTGGGGACGACGACGCTGACGTCCGGTCCGGGAGTGCTACTCATCGGTTCCTCCGGTGACGAGCAGAAGGGCGGCCACCGCGCTCAGCACGGCGCAGGCCCAGAACACTTGGGTGAAGCCGAGCCACTGGGCGACGCCGCCGGCGGTCATCCCGCCGAGGAAGCTGCCCGCCTTGAAGGAGGCCCCGTAGAGGGCCGAGGCGGCGCCGATCCGGTCGGACATGGCGTTCTGCAGGATGATCACGGGGATGCTGAGCACGATCGCCGTCCACAGCGCGTTGGGCACCTGGAGCAGCAGCAGTGCCACCGGCGACTCGGTGAACGGCAGCGCGGCGAAGAACAGCGTGGCGCAGACGGCCGCGACGGTCACCAGGCGCCATTTGCCGATCCGTTCGGCCTTCGCCCCCGTGTAGATCATCAGGGGGATCTCCAGGGCGGCGGCCAGCCCGAGCAGCAGCCCGGCGAAGCCCTTGCCCAGCCCCAGGTCCTTCGTGACGAACAGGGCGATGTTGATCTGGTAGATGCTGTTGACGGTCAGCATCAGCACGATGACGGCCATCAGGGACCGCACGCGCGGGGTGAGACCGGAGAAGGCGTTCCGGGGCGGGGCGGGTGCCGCGGTCTTCTCGGGCGCCGTCCCCGCCGTCCTCGCCGTCCTCTCGGTGCCGGCCGCGGTGTCTCCGGCCGCGCCCTCCGGCAGGCCCTCCGCCGCACCGTCCGCCGCACCGTCCGCCGCATCCGCCCGGGCGGGCCTGGTCCTCCCCGTGTCCGGCAGTGCCAGTGCGCACAGCGCCGCCGACAGCAGGTAGAACACGGCCGCCGCGAAGAACAGGCTGGAGAAGCCGCGGGAGGAGATCAGATAGAAACCGAACGGCGGGCCGACGATCCAGGCCACCGAGGTCACCGAGCGCAGCGCCGAGTTGAAGAACGCGGCGTCCGTGCCCCGGCTGTCCGCGAACTCCCGCGTGTAGGCGAAGAGCTGTGAGAAGACGGCGCCGCCGATGCCGAAGAAGAGGGCGCCCGTCACCAGCAGCGCGTAGTAGTCGCGCAGCAGCAGATAGCCGACCGCGCCGGCGGCCGAGCAGGCCGCGCACAGCGCGAGCAGGGAGCGCCGGCTCGACATCCGGTCGGACAGCGCCCCGACGACCAGGTCGGAGAGGATCTCGGAGGCCGCCCGCGCGGCGAAGAACAGCCCGATCATCAGCGGCGAGACCCGTACCGCGTCGGACAGGAAGAGGCTGGTGGAGGTGACGACCATGGCCCCGGCGACACCGACCATGCCGGTGACGCCGATCAGGCTGTTGAGCGCGCCGTCCTTGAGGACGCCGGCGACGCGCGTCTTGGCGGTGGCGGTGGTGGTGTTCACACTTCTCCCTGGCGCGGAACGGGTACGGGGCCGGGCTGCGGGACGCCTCCGGGCATCACCCGGGCACGGCCGTCGGCAGCCGCGAGCCGCGCCGCTGCCGGTAGGGCAGCCAGGGCGGGAGTTCGCGGCCGTCGGGGACGAGCAGCGCGGCCTCGTAGTCCGCCCGGCCGATCTCCCCGGCGGCCAGCAGACCGTCCCGGTCGGAGAGGGGGAGGGAGGCGAGGATGCGGTGCCGGAGATGGTCCAGGTCGAACAGTCCGTCGTAGGTGGCGGGGCGCGGCAGGGCCGGGCCCTCCGGGCGGAGCCGCGCCGGCGCCACGGTGCCGGACACCAGCCGCCAGTAGGCGGCGAAGGAGGTGCGCGGATCGGGGAGGGTGCCGGCGGTGAGCCCGATGCGGATGGTCTCCAGCCAGCAGTCGAGGTGGCGCCGCTCACCCGGCCGGCCGAGGTGCCGCTCGCACCAGGCGGCCGTCGTCCTCTCGTCCGGCAGCGCCGCCCGCCCCGCGAACACGGCCAGGGCCCAGGCGGCGATGGTCTCGAAGTAGGGGCAGGCGGTGCCGAACCCCTCGGTGTCCACCGGGGTGTTGATGACGGCGAGCGTCGGGTCGTGCCGGAAGAAGTGGTGCTCGTAGAGGTCCTCGCGGCGGAAGCCCTCGATGAAGCCGTAGTCCGGCATCCCGTAGCCCAGGCACAGCACCACGTCGTCGTACGAGCGTTCGCTGCCGTCGGCCAGCACCGCGGTGCCGTCGGGCGCGAAGCGCTCGAACGCCGGGCGGACCGTGATCCGGCCCCGGTAGACCCGGGGGATCGCCTTCTCGTTCACGTGGACGGCGCCGTGGAAGCCGTCCGCCGGCAGCAGGCCGGTCTGCCGGTACATCGCCATGTACTCGGGCAGCAGCCCGCTCAGCCAGGCCAGATAGTCCCGGTAGGGCATCTCCTCCAGCGCGACCCGGCCGGCGTACGAGAAGAGCGCGTCGTTGTAGACGCCCGCGCAGTCGCGCGGCAGGAACAGGGCCCGCCCGCGCACCGACCAGTCGACCCGCGCACTGGTGTCCGACAGATCGGCGGCGATGTCCGCGCCGCTCACCCCGCCGCCGACCACCAGCACCCGGCGGCCGGCGAAGTCCGCCGGGCCCCGGTAGGACTTGGCCGTCCACACCCGGACCGGGGCGGCGGGGCCCGGCATGTGCTCCGGCAGCCGGGGCTCCCACAGCTCACCGCTCGCGACCATCACCGCGTCGAAGACCCCGGTGCTCTCGCCCCCCTCGTGCCGGGCGGTGACCCGCCATCCGTCCGTCTCCCGCGCCACCCGGACCACCCGGTGGCCGAAGCGGCAGACCGGCAGCACCCCGAACGCCTCCGCGTAGGAGCGCAGATAGGCGTGCACCTGCGGCAGCGTGGGGAAGTCGTCCACGCCCCGGGGCGGGAAGTCCGAGAACGGGAAACTCATCCGCGAGCTCTGCATCCGCACCCCGGGGTAGGCGCCGCCGGAGGCCGGGTCCCAGATCCCGCCCAGGTCGGCGTTCTTCTCGTAGAGCACCACGTCATGGCCCTCGGCCAGCGCCTGCTTGGCGCTGGTGAGACCGGCCGGCCCCGCTCCGATGACTGCGATCCGCGAGCGTCTCCTGGCGCGGGGGAGCGACGCGGAACGGGGCGGGGCCGGCCGGGGTTCGGGTAAGGGCGACATGGCGTGGGGGTCTCCGGTGTGCCGTCAGATGAAGGGGTCGAAGTCGTCGACGGGCTCGGGCGGTTCGCGGTGCCGCAACCCGCCGATCTCGACGTTCACGGGGTGCCGCGCGCAGTGGAACCGGCAGTCCTCGCGCGGGTCGATGGCGGTGGTGTCGGCCCGGGCCCACATCTCCTCGAAGGACATCTCCGCGATGTCGCCCAGCTTCCCCTTCTCGTGGCCCCGGTGGTACGGGCAGATGTAGACACCGGTGGGGGTGACCGTGGTGCGCAGCTCGGCGACCGGGCAGGCCGCGTACTCCTTCTTCTGCACCGGGTCCGAACCGGACCGGACGGCCAGCCAGTTGGAGGACCGGAGCAGCCGGAACGACTCGTCCTCGAGCTTGCGCAGCCGGCTCCACTGCTCCTCGACCAGCTCCGTGTGCTCGGCGGCCTGGTTGACGGTGAAGTGGTCGGCGTCGAGCATCGCCTTCAGCTCGAAGTAGTCGCAGCCGATGTCCTTGGCGAGCTCCCCCGCCTGCTGCACCTCGGGGTAGTTGGTGGCCGTGAGCCGGCCCTCGCCGTCGAACCGCTGCATCAGCAGGAACGAGTAGCCGAGCCGCCCGGCCTTGCGCTCGGCCAGCCGCCGCATGTCCGCGATGATCTGCGGAAACACACTGGACTTGCGGCGGCTGGGCCGGAAGACGTCGTACGTCCCGGGGGTGGCCGCGTCCAGGGAGACACGGACCCAGGAGAGCATGGACGCCAGCTCGTCGAGATAGCGGCCGATCAGGGTGCCGTTGGTGACCAGCCCGATGCGGATGCCCGCGCCGTGCAGCACCTCGATGACGGTTCCGATGGACCGGTGCATCAGCGGCTCCCCGCCGCCGATGAGGATCACCGCCCGCACCCCGGAACCGGCCAGCTCGTGCGCGAGACCGGTGATCCGGTCCCGGGAGAACTGCCCCTGGTTGAGCACCCCCGAGCTGATGCACTCGGGGCAGGCGAGATCGCACAGGGTCGTCGGGTCCAGATCGACGACCAGCGGCCACTTCAGCCGCCGTCCCTGCGCGACCTCGCGCACCGCCGGCAGTACCGAGCGCTGGTACAGCTTGCCCACGAGGTCGAGCTTGCGCCCCACGTCGGCCGCGCCCAGCTCTCCCGGTAACTCCGGTTGTTCGTCCGCTCCGTACACGAGTCCCCCGTTCACTTGCCGTTCGCCGTGCCGTGCCGGTGGTGTGCTGGTGGTGTGCTGGTGGTGTGTCAGCCGTCCCCGCCGTCGGAGAGGCCGTTGCGCAGGGCCACCCCGCCGTACCAGAGGGCGCTGTCCTTGGGTGTGCGCAGCTGGCTGTCGAAGTCGACGTGGACGATGCCGAAGCGCTTGGCGTAGCCCTCGGCCCACTCGAAGTTGTCGAGCAGCGACCAGAGGAAGTAGCCGCGCACGTCCACACCGTTCGCGATGGCCTCGTGCGTGGCCCGCAGATGCGCGTCCACGTAGGCGATCCGGTCCTCGTCGTGGACCTTGCCGTCGGGCGTGACCGGATCGTCGTAGGCGGCACCGTTCTCGGTGATCATGATCTTGATGCCGGGATAGTCGCTGTTGATCCGCTCCAGCATGGTGCGCAGCCCCTGGGCGTCGATCTCCCAGCCGATGTCCGTCAGCGGACGGCCGCAGGACAGGAACCGCACGTCCTCCGCGCCGGGCCAGCAGGAGCCGGGGCCCTCGGCGGGCTCGCCGCCCCCCGCCACGTGGTACGAGGTGTAGTAGTTGACGCCGAGGAAGTCGATCGGCGCCCCGATCAGGGCCTCGTCGCCGTCCAGGATGTGCTCCGTGCCGCAGACCCGCTCCAGGTGTGCGCGGATGTCGGCCGGGTAGCCGCCCTGCATCACCGGGTCGAGGAAGAGGCGGTTCTGCAGGATGTCGATGCGGTGGGCCGCGTCCAGGTCCGCCGGGGCGTCCGAGGCGGACGACACCGGGTAGAAGTTGAGCGTGGTGCCGATCTCCACCGGCCCGGGTGCCGCGGCGCGCAGCGCCGGCACGGCCAGCCCGTGGGCGAGCAGCAGGTGGTGGGCGGCGCGCAGGGAGGCCGGCGGGTCCTGGACGCCCGGGGCGTGCTTGCCCTCCCCGTACCCGAGGAAGGCCGCGCACCAGGGCTCGTTGAGCGTGGTCCACAGCTTGACCCGGTCACCGAGCGCCTCGCGCATGATCCCGGCGTACTCGGCGAACCGGTAGGCCGTGTCCCGGTTCAGCCAGCCGCCCTTGTCCTCCAGGGCCTGCGGGAGATCCCAGTGGTAGAGGGTGACCGCCGGCTCGATGCCGCGCTCCAGGAGCGAGTCCACCAGACGCTGGTAGAAGTCCAGACCCCGGGCGTTCCCCGGGCCGGAGCCGTCCGCCTGGATGCGGGGCCACGAGACCGAGAACCGGTAGGCGCCCAGCCCGAGTTCGGACATGAGGGCGACGTCCTCGGGGTAGCGATGATAGTGGTCCGCGGCCACGTCGCCGGTGTCACCGGCGACGACCCGTCCGGGAGTATGCGCGAAGGTGTCCCAGATGGACTGTCCGCGGCCGTCCGCGTCCGCGGCACCCTCGATCTGGTAGGCGGAAGTGGCCACACCCCAGAGGAAGCCGGTCGGGAAGGCGGCGACCCGAGGCTCTGCCTCCGGTGCCACAGCGGTCTGTTCATCCTGCATTGTCACGTCCGGACCTCGTCATCAACAACTGTCGAATACGGCTCGCAGCGCACCTGCGAAGCGAGTGGGAGCGCTCCCAAAATCGGGTGGAATGCGACCACCAGGTCAACCGGGGTCACAGCGGGCGGGTGGTGACGGAAAAACCACTGGGAGCGCTCCCATAAATGTGGCGGAGCCGACAGCCGGTGTCAAGATTTCAACGCGCTCCGCTCTGCCGTGCCGGGGGCGTGCGGACGCAACCCGCACCGCCGGTCGTACGCCGGTGACCTGGCCTTTTCCCGACCCGCCGGTGTGTGCTGGCCATAATCGACCGGAAAGAAAAGCCCCACCACCACTGCTCGCCACACCCGGCGCCGCCGTATCCGTGGCCCCGCCCGGCCCAGAAGTGCCCGGTGCTCCGGCGGCGGGCGTGATGCTCCTTCGGGCCATGGGCGTCCCGGTCATTGCATTCAATAAATGAATCACCGCTTCCGCCCCCCACCACCGGCTTTGCCACCGGTTTTCCCGGCGCCGGGGTTACGACGGGCCGGTGGCGCGGCCCCGGGCCGGGCCGGGAGCTCCGGGGCTCCGCGCGGCCGCGGGACCGGCCGGGGCCCCCGGGCGCGCGGTGCACCCGCGCGCCGGCGCGCCCGGAGGCGGTGATGCGATGAGGCCGTGAAAAGGCGGTTATGCCGATTCCCGGTGCACCAGCCGCGTCCCCAGCACCACATGGCGCTTCGCTGTCGTCCGCGACCCGATCTCCTCCACCAGCACCCGTGCCATCGCCCGTCCCATCTCCTCGATCGGCTGCCGCACCGTCGTCAGCGGCGGATCGGTGTGGCGGGCGATCGCCGAGTCGTCGAACCCCACCAGGGCGACGTCCTCCGGCACCCGGCGCCCGGCCGCCCGCAGGGCGCCCAGCGCGCCGGCGGCCATCACGTCGGAGGCCGCGAACACGGCGTCCAGCCGCGGTTCCCGCGCCAGCAGTTCGGCCATCGCCCGGCGCCCCCCGTTCTCGGTGAAGTCGGACTCCGCCACCAGGTGCCGGCCGCCCCCCACCCCCGCGGCCTCCAGCGCCTGGCGGTACCCGTCCAGCCGGCACTGGGCGACGTACATGTCGAGCGCGCCCGTGATGGTGGCGATCCGCCGCCGCCCGCCGGCCAGCAGATGCGCGACGGCGGACCGCGCGCCGCCCACGTTGTCGGAGTCCACGTACGACACCGACTCCAGATCGGAACGCCGCCCGCTGAGCACGGCCGGCAGCCCCAGATCCTCCAGCAGGTCCGGCAGCGGATCGTGCTCGTGCACCGAGACGACGAGCACGCCGTCCACCCGCGCCGCCCGCAGGTACTGCGCGAACCGCTGCCGCTCCTTCGTCGTGCGGATCAGCGTCAGCAGCAACTGCATCTCGGTCTCGGCGAGTTCCGCTCCGACTCCCCGTACGATGTCCGAGAAGTACGGTTCGGCGAAGAGCTTGGTCTCCGCCTCCGGGACGACCAGGGCGATCGCGTCGGTCCGGTGCCCCGCGAGCGCCCGTGCCGCCCGGTTCGGTACGTAGCCGAGCTCGGCCACGGCCTGTTCGACCGCGGCCTTGGTCTGGTCGCTGACCCGCAGCGAGCCGTTGATCACCCGGGACACCGTCCCCCGGCCGACCCCCGCTCGCGCGGCCACTTCCTCCAGTGTCGGTTGCCGGCTCCGCCGTCCGTTCACCGCCATCAGGCCTCCCCACCGTCGGCCCCGTCCGGGCCGCCCCGATGGGTTTCGCGGGGAGCCCGGCCGTGCCGGTCAGGGCCGTCTCCGGCCACTCGTTCGGACCGGCGCCCGGCCCGATCCCGCCCCATTCTTGGGAGCGCTCCCATGCTATCCGAGCCGCTGAAGTGAACACGCGTCGCCCCAGCCCCTCCCGTCACGCGCGCGGGGCCCGGCCGGTTCGTGCTCCGCCGGCGGTGGCCGCGGGTGCCGCCACGGCATCATGGGGAGAGCCCCGCCCGCCGTCCGTCCCGGCGTCCGGCCGGGCCCCGGAGCGGCGGGCCGGCACCCCGCCCCGTGTAACGAACCGCGAACACATGCGTGCTACGGCATCCGCCCTGCGCCTTCGCGCCGCCGCCCCTTCCTTCGGGAAGTGATGGGCCCTCATCGGGCAATCCCGCCGGTCCGCGCGGTGGCTGACGCGGTGTCGCGGCCCGGCCACCCCTTCCGGCCTGCCCCGACGTGCCTCCTGTCGCAGCTCCGGGTGGCCGTTAGGACACATGCGCACAACGAAACCGTATTCACGTCTTGACACTTTCCCCCTGAGGCGAAAACCTTCGGGCATGGCGCGAGTGGGAGCGCTCCCATCCCTCGCCAGGCGGAGTCGGGCCTTCCGGGGGGAGGCCTGCACTCGACAGCGTCCAGCACCACGAGGCCGCCGGTCCCCAGAGGCCCGGGCCGGCCGGTCAAGCCCCCTCGAGGTCCGAACCGGCCGGCGCCCCTGCGGCACACCGCCGCAGCCGTCCCCGGAACGGACCGTCCCGTGGCACCAGCCCAGAGATCCACCTGGACAAGGAGAGTGGAATGCGCACTTCCAGCAGGACCCGCGGCCGTAGCCGCAGAACCGCGACAGCGGCGGTGGCCGGGCTCGCGACCTGCGCAGTCTTGATCACCGGATGCAGCAGCGACTCCGAGGGCGGGGCCGGCAGCGACGGCAAGATCGAGCTGCGCGTCGGCACCTTCGGATCGTTCGGCTACGACAACAAGACGGGCGCCAAGCTCTACGCCGAGTACGAGAAGCTGAATCCGAACATCAAGATCGTCGAGAACAACGTGTCCGACGGTCAGAAGTACTGGGACACCCTGAAGCTCCGGCTCTCCCAGGGCAGCGGTCTCTCCGACATCCAGGCGATCGAGGTGGGCTACATCGCCGAGGCGACGAGCCCGGCCATGGCCGGCAAGTTCGTCGACCTCTCCACCACCGACGATGTCTCCACCGCCAACTTCCTGGACTGGAAGATCAAGCAGGCGACCACGCCCGACAACAAGGTCGTCGGCCTCGGCACGGACATCGGCCCGATGGCGATCTGCTACCGCAAGGACCTCTTCGAGAAGGCCGGTCTGCCGACCGACCGCGAGGAGGTCGGCAAGCTGTGGGAGGGCGACTGGGAGAAGTTCATCGAGCAGGGCAAGGAGTACCAGGCCAACGCGCCCAAGGGCACGGCCTTCCACGACTCCGCCAGCGGGCTGTTCAACGCGGTGATCTCCAGCTCGCCGGAGCAGTACTCCAACTCCCGCGGCCAGCTCGACTGGGAGAACAGCTCCGGGGTCAAGCAGGCCTGGGACCTGGCCGCCGAGGCGGCGGAGGCGGACCTCACCGCCAAGCTGCGCCAGTTCGACGAGAAGGGCTCCTGGAACGCGGCGTTCAAGAACTCCAAGTTCGCCACGGTGGTCTGCCCGAGCTGGATGACCAACATCATCAAGGACCAGGCGGGCCCGGAGAACCAGGGCAAGTGGGACATCGCCGCCCCGCCGGTGGCCGCCAACTGGGGCGGTTCCTTCCTCTCCGTGCCGAAGGCCGGCAAGAACACCAAGGAGGCCGCCAAGCTCGCCGCCTGGCTGACCGCCCCGGAGCAGCAGGCCAAGGTCTTCGCCAAGGCCGGTCTGATGCCGTCCACCACCAAGGCCATGGAGTCGGACGAGGTGAAGACCGCCAAGATCGACTACTTCGGTGACACCCCGGTCGGCGAGATCTACTCCGCCGCCGCCCAGAAGATCGAGCCGGCCCCCATCGGCCGCTACGACGGCCAGGTGAAGACCTTCCTCACCGACAACGGCATCCTCGACATCGAGCAGCGCGGGACGGACCCGGACGAAGCCTGGAAGAACGTGAAGAACCTGATCGAGGACAAGATCGATCAGTAACGGGACGGCGGGCCGCCCGCCCGGCTTCCCGCCGGCGGGCGGCCCGCATGCCTGAGCCACCGTCAGAACCGATCCCCGTGGAAGGACGCCACTCGTGGCTACCTCCGTACGGGCGGCCGCGGACGGCAGTCCGCCCCCCGCGCCGCCCGCCCCCCGACCAGCACGGCGCCGCAAGGCCCCCAGCGCCTGGCGCAGCAAGCTGTACCGGCTGGACGTGAAGGCGACCCCCTACACGTTCATCGCCCCGTTCTTTCTCACCTTCGCCGCCTTCGGGCTCTTCCCGCTGATCTACACCGGCTGGCTCTCCCTGCACCGGGTCGAGCTCGGCGGCGACGCGGAGTGGCGCGGCCTGGAGAACTACACCGGGCTCGCCGACAGCGACTTCTTCTGGAACGCGCTGGCCAACACCTTCACCATCGGCGTCATCTCCACCGTGCCGCAGCTGCTGATGGCGCTCGGCCTGGCGCATCTGCTCAACTACAAGCTCCGCGGCCGCGGTTTCTACCGGGTCGCGATCCTCGCGCCGTACGCCACCTCGATCGCCGCCGCGACGCTCGTCTTCGCGCAGCTGTTCAACACCGACTACGGCATGATCAACGGCTTCCTCGGTCTCTTCGGGATCGACCCGGTCAACTGGGAGACCGAGAAGTGGCCGGCGCAGATCGCCATCTCCACCATCGTCACCTGGCGCTGGACCGGCTACAACGCCCTGATCTACCTGGCCGCGATGCAGGCCGTGCCCAACGACCTCTACGAGGCCGCGGCGCTCGACGGCGCCTCCCGCTGGCGGCAGTTCATCAGCGTCACGATCCCGTCGATCCGGCCGACGATCCTCTTCACCATCGTCGTCTCGACGATCGGCGCCACCCAGCTCTTCGGTGAACCGCTGATCTTCGGCGGCAGCCTCGGCATCGGCGGCGGCAGTGCCAACCAGTACCAGACGCTGAGCCTGCTGATGTACGAGAAGGGATGGGTCACCGGCTCCCTCGGCCAGGCCTCGGCCATCGCCTGGGTGATGCTGCTGCTCCTGCTGTGCGTCGGCGGGGCGCAGGCCCTCATCTCCCGCAGGAACCGCAAGAAGACGGGGGCCCCCTCATGACCCACGCCCTGACCAAGGTCCCGCCGGCCCCGGCCGGCCGCCGGAGGGCGCAGGCCCAGCGCCGCGGCGGGAAGGCCGGCCGGGCCGGCGGCCACAACCACGCCGGTCCGGTCACCTACATCGTGCTCGCGCTGGCGGCGTTCTTCTCGCTGTTCCCGCTGTACTGGAACGTCGTGGCCGCCTCGCACACCGGTGAGCGCGTCGTCCAGGCGCCGTCGCCGCTCCTGCCGGGCGACCAGCTCTTCACCAATCTGGAGATCGCCTGGAACCAGGTCCACATGGGCCAGGCGCTGATCAACACCACCATCGTGGCCGGCACGGTGGCGATGAGCACGGTGCTCTTCGCCACCCTGGCCGGATTCGCCTTCGCCAAGCTGCAGTTCCGCGGCCGCAACATCCTGCTGGCGGTCGTCATCGCGACGATGACCGTGCCGCCGCAGCTCAGTGTGATCCCGCTCTACCAGATCATCACCGAACTGGGCTGGGTCGACCAGCTGCAGTCGGTCATCCTGCCCACCCTGGTGGCCGCGTTCGGCGTCTTCTTCATGCGGCAGTTCCTGCTGGAGGCGCTGCCGGTGGAGCTCGTCGAGGCGGCCCGGATGGACGGCGCGAACAGCATGCGCATCATCTGGCACGTGGTGTTCCCCGTCGCCCGGCCGGCGATGGCGGTCCTGGGGATGCTCATCTTCGTCCAGTCGTGGAACGACTTCTTCTGGCCGTTCATCGCGCTGACCCCGGACGGGAGCCCGACGCTGCAGGTGGCCCTCGCCGGTCTCGGCGCCGGCAACCACACCGTCAACCACGCGGTCGTCCTGACCGGTGCGCTGATCGCCACGATTCCGCTGCTGGCGGTCTTCGCCCTGCTGGGCAAGCACGTGGTCGGCGGCATCACCGCGGGAGCCGTCAAGAGCTGACCCGCGCCGGCCCGCACACCGGAGCGCCGGAGTCCCCGCGGAGCGACCACCCGCGGTGGCTCCGGCGCTGACGCGGTGACGAGGACCGCGCCGCGACGGCGCCCGGCAGCGGGCTCCGCCCCGGCGGTGGCGGTCCGGACCACCGCACGCACCACCGGCACGCCCCGCACCACCGGCACCGCCCGCACCGCCCGCACCGCCCTGGACCGTCCCGCACCACCGCGCGCGATACCGCACCACCCGGCAGTACCCCCGCGATCCCCGTGCCGCGTCCCCTTCCGCCACCATCCTCACCACTCACCACTCACCACTCACCGCCCCCGCCCCGCGCCCCCGCTCCGCCCGACCCCGGCATCACCCCCCACCGGTCCCCGGGCCTCTTCCCGTCGTCCGCACCGAGCCAAGGAGTGCTCTCCCCATGACCGCGCACGAAGTCCGGTCCGCCGCCTCGGCCCGCTCCTTCCCGCCGGGCTTCGTGTGGGGGGCGGCCACCGCCGCGTACCAGGTCGAGGGCGCCGCGACCGAGGACGGCCGCACCCCCTCCATCTGGGACACCTTCAGCCACACCCCCGGCAACGTCTTCCGCGACCACACCGGCGACGTGGCCGCCGACCACTACCACCGGATGCCGGAGGACGTCCGCCTGATGCGCGAACTCGGCATCGGCGCCTACCGGTTCTCCGTCTCCTGGCCCCGGGTCCAGCCCACCGGCCGCGGCCCGGCCGTCCAGCGCGGGCTCGACTTCTACCGGCGGCTCTGCGACGAGCTGCTCGCCAACGGCATCCAGCCCGCGGTGACCCTCTACCACTGGGACCTGCCGCAGGACCTGGAGAACGTCGGCGGCTGGCCGCGGCGCGCCACCGCCGAGCGCTTCGGCGACTACGCGGCGATCGTCGCGGAGGCCCTCGGCGACCGGGTCTCCCTGTGGACCACCCTCAACGAGCCCTGGTGCAGCGCCTTCCTCGGCTACGGTTCCGGCACGCACGCCCCGGGCCGCGCCGACCCGGTGGCCGCGCTGCGCGCCGCGCACCACCTCAACCTGGGCCACGGCCGGGCCGTCGCCGTGCTCCGCGAGACCCTGCCGTCCGATGCGCAGATCGGCGTCACCCTCAACCCGCACCTGGTCCGGCCGCTCTCCGAGACGCCGGAGGACCTGGAGGCCGTCCGGCGCATCGACGCGGTCGGCAACCGGATCTTCACCGGCCCGATGCTGGCCGGCGCCTACCCGGACGATCTCTTCGCCGACACCGCCCGGCTGACCGACTGGTCCTTCGTCCGCGACGGCGATCCGGCCGCGATCCACCAGCCGCTGGACGCGCTGGGCATCAACTACTACACCTCCCGCGTCGTCTCCGCCTCCCGCCCCGACGGGCGGACCGCGCGCGGCACCGCGCGCCCGGCCTCGCCGTGGCCCGGGGCGGACGGGGTCGTCTTCCACCAGCCGTCCGGCGAACGGACCGCCATGGGCTGGCCCGTCGACCCCACCGGCCTCTACCACCTGCTGATGAGCTTCACCGCCGACTTCCCCGGCCTGCCGCTGGTGATCGCCGAGAACGGCGCGGCGTACGACGACCGCCCCGGTCCCGACGGCACGGTGCACGACCCGGAGCGCATCGCCTACCTCCACCGCCATCTGGACGCCGTCCTGCGGGCGCTGCAGAACGGCGCCGACGTGCGCGGCTACTTCCTCTGGTCGCTGCTCGACAACTTCGAGTGGACCTACGGCTACGGCAAGCGGGTCGGGGCCATCTACATCGACTACGAGACCCAGGCCCGCATCCCCAAGTCCAGCGCCCGCTGGTACGCCGGGGTCGCCCGCACCGGCCGCCTCCCCGACGAGGTTCCGCTGCCGGTGCCCGAGCAGGCGCCCATGCCGTTCCCCGAGCAGAACCCCGCCCCGCTCACCGAGCAGCTGCCCGAGCGGCGGGGCTCCGGGGCGCAGCAGGTTCCCGGGCAGGTCCCCGGAGAGATCTCCGGACAGCTGTCCGAGCAGTAGGCCCGTCCGCGAGCCGCTTCCGTACGAGTGAGAGGGCATCCCATCCCATGACCGACACCGGCAGCCCCCGGGACCTCCCGCGTTTCCCCGCGCACTTCCGCTTCGGCGCCGCCACCGCCGCGTACCAGATCGAGGGCGCCCACGACGAGGACGGCCGCGCGCCGTCCATCTGGGACACCTACTGCCGCACCCCCGGCAAGGTCGAGGGCGGCGCCACCGGGGACACCGCCTGCGACCACTACCACCGCTACCGCGAGGACATCGCGCTCCTGCGGGAGCTCGGCGTGGACAGCTACCGCTTCTCCGTCGCCTGGCCCCGGGTCCGCCCCGGCGGCGACGGCGAGGTCAACAAGGCGGGCCTGGACTTCTACGACCGGCTCACCGACCTCCTGCTGGAGGCGGGCATCACCCCCTGCGCGACCCTCTACCACTGGGACCTGCCGCAGGCCCTTGAGGACCGCGGCGGCTGGCGGATACGGGAGACGGCGGAGCTCTTCGCCGAGTACACGGCCGTCGTCGCCGGGCGGCTCGGGGACCGCGTCGGCCGCTGGATGACCCTCAACGAGCCGTTCTGCAGCGCCTTCCTCGGCTACGCCCGGGGCCGGCACGCGCCCGGCGCCCGCGAGGGCCGCGGCGCCCTGGCCGCCGCCCACCATCTGCTGGTCGGCCACGGCCTGGCCGTACGGGCGCTGCGCGAGGCCGGCGCCCGGGAGGTCGGCATCACGCTCAACCCGGAGCTGCTGGTCCCCGAGAGCGACACCTCCGCCGACCGGGCGGCGGTGCGGCGCGCGAAGACCGTGCACAACGACATCTGGCTGGACCCGCTGTTCGCCGGCCGCTACCCGCGGTACGAGCGGGAGACCTGGGGCGAGCTCGCCGCGGACCCCTCCTGGCGGCTCGACGGCGACCTGGAGCTGATCGGACAGCCGCTCGACTTCGCCGGCATCAACTACTACCGCCCGATGACCGTCCGCGACGTCCCGCACACCGAGCCGGACCCCGCCGCGCGGACCGCCGTGGACATCGGCGCCGCCGAGCTCTGGCGCGAGGACGTCCGGCGGACCACCATGGGCTGGCCCGTCGTCCCGGAGGCCCTCGGCGAACTCCTCACCGGGCTCACCCGGGAGTACCCGTCCCTGCCGCCCCTCCTCATCACGGAGAACGGCTCCTCGGAGGCCGACACCGTGGCGGACGACGGCTCCGTCCACGACGCGGACCGCGTCGCGTACCTCCACGACCATCTGCGGGTGCTGGCGGACACGATCGCCGCGGGCGTGGACGTCCGCGGCTACTTCGTCTGGTCCCTGCTCGACAATTTCGAATGGGCCTTCGGTTACGACCGGAGGTTCGGGATCGTCCGGGTCGACTACGACACGCTGGAGCGCACCCCGAAGGACAGCTACCACTGGTACCGGTCGCTGATCGCGGACCACCGCGCCCGGCACGGCGGCACCCCCCGCACCACCGGCTGACCGGACGGTCCGCGTCCCGCCGCGGGTGGCTGCGGCGGGACGCGGACGAGGGGGACGGCGCGGCTCAGCTCGCGGCCGCGCCGCTGCCGTAGGGCGCGTACAGGTCCAGCAGCCGGGTGCGGGCGGCCGTCAGCCGGTGCGCGACGACCCCCGCGACCGCGGTGGACATCGCCCGGCCCAGCACCGGGTCCTCCTCCAGCAGCGCCAGCACCTCCGCCGCCTCGAACTGGTGGGCCCGCACGGGGCTGAGGGCCTCCGCGCCGAAGTTCCAGCGCCGCGGCGGGATGAGCCAGGACCAGCCGAGCAGATCGCCCGTGCCGAGCGTCTCCACGGTGGGGGAGCGGCGGCCGGGCACGTGCACGTCGACCGTGACGCTGCCGGACTTGATCAGCCAGAACCGGTCGGCCGTCCGGCCCTCCTCGAAGATCCGCGTCCCGGCCGGGAAGACGACCTCCCGGGCCAGCTCCATCAGCCTCTCGCGCTGCTCCTGCGTCAGCGCGGCGAGTACGCCGTTCCTGTTGGTCATCATCCGCTCCCTTCACGCACTTCGGTGTCCCCTGTCGATGATCCGCCCGCGGGGGCGCCTCCGTACGGGGCCGAAAGTCCCCGAATCGGGGTGCCGTACCGCCCTGCCGGGGAACAGGGGAGGGTGCGACGGTGGAGCCGTGAGGCCGGCGAGAGGGCCGGCGGGAGAGAGAGGAGACGGTGGAGCGATGGAACTGCCCGTGGTCGTGGGTGTCGACGGTTCGGAACACAGCCTGGCCGCACTGGACTGGGCGGTGGACGAGGCCGCCCGCCACGGGGCGGCCCTGAGGATCGTGCACGCCTCCCTGTGGGGCGCGTACGAGGGCTCCGAGTCCGCCGCGGGCACCACCCGCTTCGCCGAGCCGCTGCCGGTCGAGAAGATCCTGGGGGCGGCCGAGGAACGCGCCCGCAAGCGGGAACCCCGGCTGGTGGTCACCACCGAGGCCGTCCCCGACGACCCCGCGGCCGCCCTGGTCCGGGAGGGCCGCAACGCCTCGCTCCTCGTCACCGGCAGCCGGGGCCGGGGCGCCATCGGCGGTCTGCTGCTGGGCTCGGTCGGCCTGGCGGTGGCGGCCCGCTCCGACTGCCCGGTGGTCGTGGTCCGCGGCACGGGGCAGGCCCCGGCCGCGTCCGGCGGGCGGGTCGTGCTCGGCGCGGGCGACGAGACGGACGGCGCCACCGCCGCCCGCTTCGCCCTCCGCGAGGCCGAGGCCCGCGGGGCCGGACTGACCGCCGTACGGGCCTGGCGCCGCCCGCACGAGCCGATGCGGCACCCCCTGCTCACCGGAAGCCCCGGCCAGGCGGAGGAGGAGCAGGCCGAGTGGATCCTGGAGGAACTGCTGCGCGAACCGCGGCGCGACCACCCCGGGGTCGAGGTCACCCACGAGATCGTCGAGGGCCCGGCGCGCAAGGCCCTGCTGGAGGCCTCCCGCACCGCGGATCTGCTGGTCGTGGGCGCGCGCCGGCGCGAGGGACGCCTCGGCCTCCAGCTCGGCATCGTCAACCACGCCGTGCTGCACCACGCCGAATGCCCCGTGGCCGTCGTCCCCGAACGGCACTGACCACGCTCCCGCCCGGGCCGGACCACCGCCGGCCCGGGCGGCCGTCCGCAGCCGTACCCCACCGGAGAGGGAACGCCCGTGCCCGAGGATCCCGCGACGGACGCCCCGGCCCCCGGACGGGGCCCGGGCCCGCACCGGCAGGACCCGCGGCAGGCGGCCGCGGCCCCCGTGCCCGCCCCGCGGGCCTGGGTCCTGGACACCGACGGGGTCATCACCGACTCCGCCCGGGTGCACGCCGCGGCCTGGAAGACAGCCTTCGACGCCTGCCTGCGCGACAACCCGCCGCCCGACCCGGCCGCCCGCCGCCCCTTCGACCCGGGGGACGACTACCGCCGCCACGTCGACGGCAGGGCCCGCCTCGACGGTGCCGCCGCCTTCCTCACCTCACGCGGACTGCGCCTGCCCGCCGGAGACCCCGGCGACCCGCCCGGCACCGGCACGGTGCGGGCCGTCGCCGCCCTCAAGGAGCGCCTCTTCACCGAACGCCTCGCGGCCGGCGGCATCGAGGCCTACCCCGGCACCGTCCGGCTGCTGCGCGCGCTGAAGCGGGCCGGTGTGCCCCGCGCCGCCGCCTCCGCCTCCCGGCACGCGGGCGAGCTGCTGGAGAGCGCGGGAGTACGGGACCTGTTCGACGCCCTCGTCGACGGCCGGGAGACGGCCCGGCTCGGGCTGCCCGGCAAACCCGACCCCGCGCTGTTCCTGGAGGCCGCCGCCCGGCTGGGCGTACCGGCCCGCGAGACCGCTGTCGTCGAGGACGCGCTGGCCGGCGTCGAGGCCGGCCGCCGCGGCGGATTCGGCCTGGTCGTGGGCGTGAGCCGGACGGAGGACGAGGGCGCCGCCGAGGACCTGCGCCGGCACGGCGCCGACCGCGTGGTCCGCGACCTCGCCGAACTCCTGTCCGGGTCCGGCCCGGGCGTGATCCCCGGGGAAATCCCCGGCCCCGGCGCGGTTCCCCGTCCCGGCCCCGAGACCGAGAAAGGCCCGGCATGAACGACTGGACCTGGAGGTACGAGGGCTACGACCCCGCCCGGGAACGCCTCCGCGAAGCCCTGTGCACCCTCGGCAACGGCTACTTCGCCACCCGCGGCGCCGCCCCCGAGTGCACCGCCGACGGCGTGCACTATCCCGGCACCTACGCCGCCGGCTGCTACAACCGGCTCACCTCCACCGTCGCCGGGCGCGAGGTCGAGAACGAGGACATGGTCAACCTGCCGAACTGGCTGCCGCTGCGCTTCCGCGCCCACAGCGACGGCACGGCGGACACCGCCCCGGAGACCGCCTGGTTCTCACCCGACGCCGGGGGCCTCCTCACCCACGAGCAGACCCTCGACCTGCGCTCCGGCACGCTGACCCGCGACTTCCGCAGCGAGGACGCGGCCGGCCGCCGCATCCGCGTCCAGCAGACCCGCTTCCTGCACATGGCCGACCCGCACCTCGCCGTGCTGCGCACCGTCCTCGAACCGGAGAACTGGTCGGGTCTCCTGGAGGTGGAGTCCGGACTCGACGGCGAGGTCACCAACTCCGGTGTGGCCCGCTACCGCGACCTCGCCGGGCGCCATCTCACCGGCGTCACCACCGGCATCCGGGAACCGGACACCGTCTGGCTCCACTGCCGCACCACCCGCTCCGACATCGGCATCGGCATGGCCGCGCGCACCACCACCACACCGCAGCCCGCCTCCTCCCGGCTGGAACCGGGCACCGCGCACACCCGCCGGCTGCTGCTCCTGCCCGCCGCGCCCGGCCGGCCCGCCACCGTCGACAAGACCGTCGCCCTGCACACCTCCCGCGACCCGGCCGTCGGCGACCCGCTCCAGGCCGTCCTCGACCGGGCCGGACAGGCGCCCCCCTACGCGGACCTGCTCGCCTCCCACCGCCGGGCCTGGCACGAGCTGTGGGAGCGCGCCGAGCTGGACGTCCCCGGCGAGGCCGGCCGCATCCTGCGGTTCCACCTCTTCCACGTCCTGCAGACCCTCTCCCCGCACACCGCCGGACTCGACGTCGGCGTGCCCGCGCGGGGCCTGCACGGCGAGGCGTACCGGGGCCACGTCTTCTGGGACGAGCTGTTCGTGCTGCCGTATCTGAACCTGCACTTCCCGGAGGTGTCCCGCGCCCTGCTGGACTACCGGCACCGGCGGCTGCCCCGCGCCTGCCGCTCCGCGCGCGAGGCGGGCCGCCTCGGCGCGATGTACCCGTGGCAGAGCGCCGCCGACGGCCGCGAGGAGACCCAGGAGGTCCATCTCAACCCGCGTTCCGGCCGCTGGCTGCCCGACCACTCCCGGCTCCAGCACCATGTCGGCTCCGCGGTCGCGTACAACGTCTGGCACTACTGCGAGGCCACCGGGGACACCGGCTATCTGCAGACCAGGGGTGCCGAGATGCTGACGCAGATCGCGCGCTTCTGGGCGAGCGGCGCCGAGTTCGACCCGGCACTGGGCCGCTACCGCATCCGCGGGGTGGTCGGCCCCGACGAGTACCACGAGGGCTACCCGGACGCGTCCGCCCCGGGGCTCGACGACAACGCGTACACCAACGTCACCGCCGCCTGGGTGCTCACCCGCGCCCTGGAGGTCGTCCGCGCCCTGCCCGAGCCGCGCCGCCGGCAGCTCTTCGAGGAGACCGGTACGGACCCCGGCGAACCGGACCGCTGGGAGGAGGTGTCCCGCCGGCTGCACGTGCCCTTCCACCGGGGGGTCATCAGCCAGTTCGAGGGCTACGGCGAACTCGCCGAGCTGGACTGGGACGGCTACCGCCGCCGTTACGGCAACATCCGCCGGCTGGACCGCATCCTGGAGGCCGAGGGCGACAGCGCCAACCGCTACCAGGCGTCCAAGCAGGCCGACGCGCTGATGCTCGGCTACCTCTTCCCGCCCGCCGAACTCGCCGGGATCTTCCGGCACCTGGGCTACGAACTCGACGACGACACCTGGCGGCGGACCGTCGACTACTACCTGCGCCGCACCTCGCACGGCTCGACGCTCAGCGGCCTGGTGCACGGCTGGGTCCTGGCCCGGGTGCGGCGTGCCGAAGCGTGGGAGTTCTGCCTGGAGGCGCTGAAGGGCGATGTGGCCGACATCCAGGGCGGCACCACCGAGGAGGGCATCCACCTCGGTGCCATGGCCGGCACCCTCGACCTCGTGCAGCGGGGCCTGACCGGGATGGACCCGCGCGCCGACGCGCTCGTCCTCGACCCGGCGCCGCTGCCGGAACTGTCCGAGTACTGCTTCACCGTCCGCTACCACAACCACTGGGGCCTGGCCATGCGGCTGAGCCCCGGTCAACTCCGCATTGACGTACCGGCGTCCGACGAACCGCCGGTCCGGCTGGTGCTCCCGGACCGGTCCGTCACCCTCGACCCCGGCGAGTCCTGCACGCTGGAGCTGACGGAGCCGTAGGCCGGGAGTCCGCGGCCGGGGGCCCCGCGGTGCGCGGCGGTCCGCCGGGTAGGGAAGACTCGGACCGGACACCCGGCGCGGCCACCGCCGGCGCGCCGGTGTCCCCGCGACCGATCCGCCCGCCACTCAGCACACGGAGGTAACTCCCATGCCCCGACCCGTCGTCGCCGGTCTGGACGGCACCCGGGCCAGTTTCGCGGCCGCCGACTGGGCGGCCCGGGAGGCGCTCCAGCGGGAGCTGCCGATGACCCTGGTGCACGCCTGGAGCTGGGAACCGGTCGACCTGCCCGTCACCCGGGACGAGGAGACCCAGCGGGAGGCGGCGCGGCGGATGCTGCACGAGGCCGCGGCCGGGCTGGAGGAGCGGTACCCCGATCTGGACCTCACCGCCGAACAGCCCCCGGCGCCCGCCGTCGCGGCCCTGCTGGAACGGAGCGAGGACGCCGAGATGCTCGTCCTCGGCACCCGCGGCTACGGCCCCCTGGTCGGCTTCCTGCTGGGCTCGGTCGGCCTCCAGGTGCTGGGCCGGGCCGGCGGTCCGGTGGTCATGGTGCGTGCGGCCGAGGACGAGAGCGACAGGCCGGAGCGGCGACGGGACGAGGTCGTGGCCGGCCTGCACCAGCTCACGGCCGGAGGCGAACCGGTGTTCGCGTTCGCCTTCGCCCACGCGGCGGCCCACGGCATGCGGCTCCGCGCCGTACGGGCCTGGAGCCTGCCCACGGTCTTCAACTACAGCCCGGCGGCCATGAAGCTCGCCGACGAGTCCGGCGGCATCGAGGCGCACGAGAAGAAGCTGCTCCACGAGGCGCTGAAGCCCTGGCGGGAGCGGTACCCGGAGGTGGAGGTCGTCGAGCACGTGGACATCGGCGCCGCGGCGGAGGTGCTGCTGACCGCCTCGGCCCGGGCCGGGCTCATGGTCGTCGGCCGCCGCGGGAACCCGGGCCGCGGCCGTCATCTGGGCCCGGTGGCCCACGCGACGCTGCACCACGCCGGCTGCCCCGTCGCGGTGGTGGCCCACGACTGACACGGGGAGACCGACACGGGGGCGGGACCGCGGCCCGGGGCACCGGAGCCCTTTCCCCGGCCTCCCCGCGTTCCTCGTTTTCCGCCGTGACCCGCCCGCGCTACGGCAGCGGGGTGCCGCCCGTCGCGTTCAGGATCTCCGCCGTGATGAAGCTCGCGTCCTGCGAGGCGAGGTAGACGAACGCCGGTGCCATCTCCGCCGGCTGGGCCGGGCGTCCGAGCGGCGCCTGCTTCCCGAACTTCTCGGTGTCGGGCATCGTCGCCGGGATCAGCGGGGTCCAGACCGGGCCGGGCGCCACCGCGTTGACGCGGATGCCGCGGTCGGCGAGGTACTGCGCCAGCCCCTGGGTGAACGTGACGATGGCGCCCTTGGTGGTCGCGTAGTCCAGCAGGTGCGGGCTCGCCTTGTACGCCTGTACGGACGTGGTGTTGATGATGCAGCCGCCCTCGGGGATGTGCGGCAGGGCCATCTTGGAGAGCCAGAACATGCCGTACAGATTGGTCCGCATCGTCCGGTCGAACTGCTCGGTGGTGATGCCCTCGATGCTCTCCGGCTGCGCCATCTGGAACGCCGCGTTGTTCACCAGGACGTCGATCCGCCCGAACTCCTGGACCGCGCGGTCCACCAGGGCGCGGCACTCGGTCTCCTCACGGATGTCACAGGAGACGGCGACTGCCCGCCGCCCGGCGTCCTCGACGAGCCGGACGGTCTCCCGGGCGTCCTTCTCCTCTTCCTCCAGATAGGTGAACAGAACGTCGGCGCCCTCCCGGGCGAAGGCCAGCGCCACGGCCCGTCCGATGCCCGAGTCGCCGCCGGTGACGAGGGTGCGGCGGCCCTCCAGCCGGCCGCTGCCCCGGTAGGACGACTCGCCGTGGTCGGGTTCGGGCCGCATCTCCTCCGTGTGGCCGGGGTGCGGCTGGTCCTGCTGCGGGAAGTCCGGCCGCGGGTGCTGCGTCACGGGATTCTGCTGGTTGTCGCTCATCCAAGCCGTCCTGTTTCTTCCGTTTGCGGGTGTGCATCGGGTGCCCTGCCGCCCGCCGGGAAAACCGCCGCACGGCCCGTACGGAGGGTGTACGAGCGGCGGGACGGCGGCGCGGAGGAATATGCCTCCGGCTGAACACACCGCCGCTCCCGCCCGTAAGAGAGGAGCAGGCGGGCTGGCCGCCGCACGGGCTGAGGAGGTTCCCCTCGCATGACCGCGCATCGCACGGCTGTGCCGGCCGTAGTCGCCGGTGCCGCCGCTCTGCTGCTCCCCGCCCTGACCGCGGCCCCGGCGGCCGCCCACGGGGCGCCGACCGGCCCGCTCAGCCGCGCCGCCGCCTGCGGGCCGGAGGGCGGCGCGTACGCGCGGTCCGCCGCCTGCCGCGCCGCCGTCGCCGCCAACAAGGGGGAGCCGCTGGGCGCCTGGGACAACCTCCGGCGGGCGGACACCGGCGGCCGGGAGCGCGAACGCCGGGTCATCCCGGACGGCCGGCTGTGCAGCGCGGGCCTGGACGCCCACCGCGGCCTGGACACCCCGCGCACCGACTGGCCGGTCACGGAGCTGTCCGCCGGCTCCCGGCTCACCCTCGGCTACGAGGGCACGATCCCGCACCCGGGCACCTTCGACCTGTATCTGACCCGGCCCGGATACGATCCGTCGTCCCCCCTGACCTGGTCGGATCTGGATACCAAGCCCTTCGCGTCCGTCACCGGGCCGCAGCTCGCGGACGGTTCCTACCGCATCCGGGGCCGCCTCCCCGCCGACCGGACCGGACGCCATCTGCTCTACACGGTCTGGCGGACCACGGACTCCTCGGACACCTACTACTCCTGCTCCGACCTGCTCCTCGTCCCGGCCGGGACGGCGGGTGCCGCCGGGGACGGCGACGGCCCGCGGGACCGTCCCGCCCGGGACCGGGGCGAACGCGGCGGAGAGGCGGCGCCCGCCCCGGCCGGGAAGACCCCGGCCGCGAAGAACCCCGCCCCGGAGCCCGCCGGCCCGGACGCCGCCGGAAACCCGGAGGCTCCGGACGGCGGCGAACCGGCGGAGGGGGCGGCGGGCGGGGCGGCGGACTCCGGGGCGGACACCCCGCGGCCGGCCCCGCGGGCCGTGGCCTCGTCCTCCTCCGCCACGGACTCCTGGCTGCTGCCGGCGGGAGCCGCGGCGCTCCTCGCGGGCGGCGCCGCCGTGGCCACGCTTCTCCTCCGCCGCCGTCGCTCCTGATCCCTCCCCGCCCCGGAACGGTCCGCATCCGCCCCGGGGCCCGGCAGGCGCCGGCACCGCCGATCCACCGCCGCCGCGGACGCGTCCGCGGCGCACCGAACCGACAAGGAGCTCCCCGCCGTGTCCCAACCGCTCGATACCGGCGTGCTGCGCAGCACCGCGCACAGCCCGTCCTGGGCCATGCTCAACCGCCTCTCGGGGAACGACACGTCCGGCGGCGCGGCGGGGGCCGTGCAGCAGGCCGAGGGCTCCGGGAGGGTGGCGGCCCCAGCGCCGCCGCCGGCGGCCCCGCTGAACCCGGTGGCCCCGTACGGCAACGGCGCGGCCCCGCAGGCGCCGGGCGGTACGCAGCAGCGGGTGGACTTCTGCATCCCCTGCAACCCGTACTTCCCGACCCCGCACATGTTCGGGCGGCTGCGGGACTCCCTGGAGACGATCCTCAAGTACTACCCGAGCGACGCCGACACCGTCACGGCCGAACTCTGCACCGTCCTCGGTCTCAACCCGCAGACCGTCGCCATGGGCAACGGCTCCACCGAGCTGATCACCTGGATCGACCACCTGCTGGTCGAGGAGAGCCTGGCCGTCCCGATCCCCACCTTCGGCCGCTGGACCGACCAGCCGATGGAGACCGGCAAGCGGGTGGACATGTTCCCGCTGCGGGAGGAGCAGGACTTCGCGCTCGACCTCCAGGAGTACGTGCGGTTCATCCGGCGGCGCGGCTCCCGGGTGGCCGTGGTGTGCAACCCCAACAACCCCGACGGCGGCTATCTCCGCCGCAGCCAGATCGTCTGGCTGCTGGACGAACTCGCCGATCTCGACCTGGTGGTGATCGACGAGTCGTTCATCGACTTCGTCGACGCAGAGCGCGCCCCGTCCGTCGCCGACGAGGCCACGATCCGGCCCAATGTCGTCGTTCTCAAGAGTCTCGGCAAGAACTTCGGCCTGCACGGCATCCGCTTCGGCTACTGCGTCGCCAACCCGGCCCTCGCGGCCACCATCCGGAACGCGCTGCCGAAGTGGAACCTCAACGCCTTCGCCGAGACCGTGGTCTTCATGCTCAAGGAGTACGGCGCCGAGTACCAGCAGAGCCTGAGCATGCTGGCGAGCGACCGCGCCAACATGGCCATGGCCCTGGCGGCGCTGCCGGAGCTGGTGGTCTTCCTCTCCCAGGGCAACTTTCTGCTCGTCAAGCTGCCGAACGGGGTGGACGGAGTCACCCTGCGGGACCGGCTGCTGACCGAGCACGGCCTCTACGTCCGCGAGTGCGGCAACAAGCTCGGCAGCAGCAGCCGCTTCCTCCGGCTGGTCGTCAGGCCGTACGCGGACGTCGAGAGACTCGTGGCGGCCCTGCGCACCTGTCTCTACGGCACCCGGCCGTCGCCGCACCAGCCGCAACCGCAACCGCAGCCGTCGGCGCAGCAGCCGCGACCGGCGCAGCAGCCACCGCATCCGGTGCTCGCGGCGCTGCCGGTGGGGGCCGCGGTCTCCTGACCCACCCCGTCCGGTGCTCCGCCCGGTGCCCGGCACGGGCGGAGCACCGGGCGGCGGAGCGGACGGGGCCGGGCGGAAACGGAACGGGGACGGGGCGAGCGGGCCGGAGCGCCCGGGTGGAGGAAGGCGGGCGGAGGAGGGGCGGACGGACGGGCGCGGGGCCTTTGGCGGCACGTCACCGACGGGCCCCGGCGGCGGCGTTCGTGAGAACGTTGGGGCACGGCGATACGACTGGTCCGGGAGGCGGCACGATGGTGCTATCGGCGCGAGAGGTGTTGGACGAAGCGGTACGGGAACTCGCACCGGACTCCGGGGGCAACCGCTTCGTCGCCCGCGTCGCGGAGGGCACCGCGCCTCCGGAGGCGCTCGCGGTCTTCGCCCTCGAACAGCGGCACATCATCGGTTCCGATCGCCGCAGCTTCCTCCATCTGGCGGACCGGGCCGCCGCGGAGCCCGCCGTCGAGGCGTTCTTCACCGGCCTGGCGCAGGGCGAGACCCTGGCCCTGGACCGGCTCGCGGACCTGGAGGCGGCCTGCGGCCTCGACGCGGGCACCGTCCGTGACTACGAGCCCCTGCCCGGCTGCCAGACCTTCCCGGCGTACGTCTCCTGGCTCGCGCTCAACGCCGAGCCGGTCGAGACCGTCATCGCCCTCACCGCCAACTTCGCGGCCTGGGGCAACTATTGCGCGGAGATGAGCCGCGGCCTGCGCCGCCACTACGGCTTCACGGACGCGGCCTGCGGCTTCGTCGACTTCTTCGCCACCCCCGCGCCGGAGGTCACCGAACAGGCGCTGGACGCCGTGCAGTCCGGCCTGGACGCCGGACTGCGGTTCGGGCGCCGGGCGGTGCACCACTACGGTCTGCTGCTGCAGACCTACGAGCTCATGTTCTGGGACACGCTCGCCGAGCCGTCCGCCGTCCGCCGCCCGGCGGGGTCCCGCCGCGCCGGCACCTGAACGGGCCGGCGGCGGCCCGCCCCGCGTACGCCGGGCCGGCCGCCGCACCACGACCGCTCATCCCTTCCGGCTCCCGCGGGTCCGCGAGCGGTTCTCCTTGCGCACGGCCTCCAGCAGTTCCTGCCGCGACATCTTCGACCGGCCGGCGATGTCCATCCGCTGGGCCAGCTCGTACAGATGGGCCTTGGACGCCTGCTCGTCGACGCCCTCGCCGGTCGGCCCGCTCTGCGGCCGCGGCTGCGCCGCCCGCCGGTCGGACGGCCCCTTGCGGCCGCCCTCCTTGCGCTCCCAGTGGTCGCCCACCTTCTCGTACATGTGCTTGAGCGCGCCGAACGCCACCCGGTGGGCACGCTCGCCCTCGCCGTACTCCTCCACGGCCGAGTCGTGCGCCTTGATCCAGGTGCGCTGCGCCTTCTTGTCGGAGCGTTCCAGGGTCGAGGGGAGTTCCTTGCGTCCCGGCACCGGGACCACCTGCCTTCTCCGTCGGTGTCCGTCGGTCTCCGTCATCCGGTTCATCCGGTTCGTCCGGTCGATGACGTCCGGCCGGCGCCGCCGGCCGGATCCCTCCCGGGTACCCGGCAGCCGCCCCCTGATGCCCGGTGCCCGCCGTCCCGGCCGCGGTGCGGATATGGGATCTTGTTCTGATCACCGGCCCCGGGGGAGGAACTCCACACCATGAGCACCGTCGGATCCGTTCTCGTCATCGGCGGCGGCACGGCCGGAAACGGCCTCACCGTGCTGCTGCGCCGGGCCGGGATCGAGGTGGAACTGGCCGAGGCCGCGGCGGACTGGAACGCCGGGGCGGGCTCCGGCCTCACCCTCCAGGGCAACGCCCTGCGGGTGCTGCGCGAGATCGGCGTGTGGGAACAGGCCCGCGACCGGGGTTTCGCCTTCGACACCCTCGGCATGACCGCCCCCGACGGCACGGTGCTCCGGGTGATGCGGGACCTGCGCACCGGTGGCGAGGACCTCCCCGCCACCCTGGGCATCGGCCGCCCCCGGCTCCAGCGCGTCCTGATGGAGGCCGTCCGCGCGTCCGGCGCCCGGGTCCGGCTCGGCACCACCGTCAGCTCGCTCGACCAGGACCCGGACGGTGTCTCCGCGCGCTTCGCCGACGGCGGCTCAGGCCGCTACGACCTCGTCGTGGCCACCGACGGTCTGCGCTCACCGACCCGCGGACTGATCGGGATACCGGACCGCCCGCAACCCACCGGCATGGGCATCTGGCGGGCCACGGCGCCCCGCCCCGAGGGCGTCGACCGCACCGACCTCGCCTACGGCGGCCCGTGCTGGATCGCCGGCTACTGCCCCACCGGCGAGGACTCCCTCTACGCCTACCTCGTCGAGCCGGCCCGCGACCCGGCCGCCCTCGACCCGGCGCGCCACGCGGAGGAGATGCGGACCCTCGCGGCCGGCTACGGCGGTGTCTGGAAGACGATAGGCGAGCACCTCACGGACCCGGAACGGGTCCACTACACCTGGTTCCACCGGCTGCTGGTGGAGGGGCCGTGGCACCGGGGCCGCGTCGTCCTCGCCGGGGACGCCGCCCACGCCTGCCCGCCGACCCTCGCCCAGGGCGCCGCGATGTCCCTGGAGGACGTCTCCGTCCTGGCCGGTCTCCTCACCGGTCCCGAGGCGGCGGCATCCTCCCTCGACGCGCTGCTCACGGCCTACCGGGAGCGCCGGATGCCGCGCGTGCGCAGGGTCGTGGACGCCTCCGTGCAGCTGGGGGAGTGGCTGATGCGCGGCGACCGCGCCGCGGACGCCCCGGGCCTGATCGGCCGCACCATGGCCGCCCTGAGCGAGCGGCCGTGACGGGCGGCCCGCCGCCCCGCCGGAGCACCGGTACGCCGACAAAACGGCACACAGGGGGTTTGGGCCGATGCATTCCGTGTTAACCGGTGGCGGAGGCCGCGGGTGAGTGAGTGCGGAATGGCACCGGCCCCCGGCCCGGACGGAGGCATGACTGTGAGCCCTGTGAAGGAGATGCTGAGGACCTACCCGGCCGATCTCGGCGGTGTCGACCGCGAGGCGATGGAACGCTGCATCGAGGAGTGCCTCGCCTGCATGCAGGCGTGTACGGCGTGCGCCGACGCCTGCCTGTCGGAGGACGACCCCGGCTCGCTGCGCAAGTGCATCCGCACGAACACGGACTGCGCGGACGTCTGCGACACCACGGCCCGCGTGCTCTCCCGCCACACCGAGTACGACGCCAACATCACCCGTGCCGTCGTCCAGGCCTGCGCCACGGTCTGCAAGTCCTGCGGCGACGAGTGCGCCCGGCACGCGGACATGCACGAGCACTGCCGCGTCTGCGCCGAGGCCTGCCGCCGCTGCGAGGAGGCCTGCAACGCACTCCTGGCCACGCTCGGCTGACCGGCCGTTGCGCGCGGACCCGGCTCCCCGGCGGGACCGCGGCACCCGACGCCGCCCCGCGGGGGCGGCCGGACCACGCTCCCGGCCGACTCCCGCGCCGGCCGGGGCGTGCCACCGTGTTTCCGTGGTTCTCCGGGTGGCGGCACAGTCTGTACGGACGCTGAAGGGAAGGGTGCTCGATGAAGGGTGCCCTGCGGTTCGACGGGTGGATCGCGGGGATGGGGACCGCCTCCGGGACGCGCATGGTGGTGGGGCACTGGCCCCGGTCGCCGTTCGGGCCGTTCAGTGACGTCATGGTCGAACGGCCGGACGGGGAGCGGCTGTTGCTCGCACCGACCCGGCAGACCGCGGACTTCGTCGGCGGTGTCTACCGCTTCGACCGGGTGCTCGTCACCCCGGTGGCGGTCGGCACGGCCGGAGCGGTGTGGAACGTCACCGCCGGGCCGCTGAGCCTGCGGTTCACCACCGGGCGGCGCGGACCGCTCGGGTGGCTGCTGCGCTGCGTGCCCGCACCGCTCGCGGCCCGTCCCGCCTGGGTCGCGCTGACCGACGTCCCCGCCCGGCTGCTGCCCGGGGTGCGGGCCGGGGGCCGCGCCGCCGGGGGGAGCCGCGAGTGGTACGGGGCGCGGGACCTGCTGCCCGTCGTCGGGGCCGCCGCCCGTTTCGGCGGTGAGGATCTCGGCGCCCTGGCGCCCGTCGCGCCCCCGGTCCGGTTCGGCTTCGGCTCCACTCCGCGCAGGCCCGCTCTGGTGCGGGTGGTCACGACGGTGGTGCCGGCGCCGGCGTGACGGGGCCCCGTCCGTCCCCGGTCCGCCGGGCCCTACGCGTCGCTCGAGCGCGCGTAGGTCAGGAAGGCCGCGCCGCTGCCCAGGACCGTGTGGCCGGTGAGTTCCCAGCGGCGGGGGTCGAAGGCGGCACGGGGGGAGAAGAGGGGGATGCCGTTGCCGACGGTCAGCGGGCTCAGTTTGATGATCAGTTCGTCGATCTCGGCGTAGAGAGCCCCGGCCAGTTCGCCGCCGCCGATCAGCCAGATGTCCTTGCCGTCGCCGCCGTCCTCCTGCTTGAGCTCCCGGACCTTCGCCACCGGGTCCCCGGTAACGAGTTCGACCGCCGGGTCCGGGCTCTCGCTCAGGGTGCGGGTGACGACCAGGTGCCGCAGGTGCGGGTAGGCGTCGGTGATGTCCGCCTTGAGACCGATCTCGTAGGTGTGCCGGCCCTCGATGACGGTGTCGAAGCGCTTGGACTCCCCCGTGACGGACAGCGCGGCCCGCGCCGGGGCGGGCAGGGTCTCCGGGTACTCGGCCACGATGTGGGCGAGGTAGTCCTCGGGGATCGGCCAGAAGCCGCCGGGGCCGGTGGGGTCGGCCCCGTCCGGGCCCGCGATGAAACCGTCGAGGGTAGAGGCGATGTAGTAGACGAGCTTGCGCACGGGGGACCTTTCGTCGATCGGCCGGCGGCGGTGGCGGCTCCGGAGACCGGGCGCCGGGCGGGGCGGCCCGCGGTCGCCGGGACCTCCGCGATCTTCGCACGCGCACCCCGCGCCGCGGGGCCGATCAGCCGCAGAAGCCGCGGACCAGCGCTCTCGCCGTCGTCGTCGCCCGCGCGGCCACCCTCTCGGCGGCCTCACCCGGCTCGCCGAAGAGACCGCTGAGCAGCAGGGCCGCATAGCCGCGGGTCAGCGCGGCCAGGGCCTCCAGGAGCGTGACGGCGAGCTCGTGGCCGCCGTCGGGGACGAGCGCGAACGCGTCCGGCAGCAGCATGTCGATGAGCGCCCGCCCGCTGTCCCGGAGTTCGGGGTGGGCCGCGCGGAGGTCGGCGTGGAACAGGATGTCGAAGCCGCCCCGGAAACGGGCGGCCGCCCGGACGTAGACCTCGCCCACCACCGCGAGCCGGTCCTCCGGGGCGGCGATGTCCGCGACCGCCTCGACGTACATCTCGTTGACCCGCCGCGACACCTCCAGCGCGGCGGCCGCCAGCAGCGCGTCCCGGTCGGCGAAGTGGCGGTACGGGGCACCCGGGCTGACGCCGGTACGGCGCGCGGCCTCCGACACGGAGAAACCGCGCACCCCGGCCTCGTCGACGATCTCCAGCGTGGCACGGACCAGCGCGGCGCTCAGATCGCCGTGGTGGTACGTGTCGCGCCGTCCCTTCGCCCTGGTCACCATCCCGTAGAGCCTACTCAAAGTCCCCGTGGGTGCCGCGCCGGGTGAGGCCGCCGATTCCCGCGGTCCCGGTGGTTCCGCCGATACCGGCGGCCCGGCAGGCCGGGGCGCGCGAGGACGGCCCCGGCCCGCCGGCACCCCGGGCACGGGACGGGGAACGGTGCCCCCGGACCGGAGCCGGTACCGGGGCGGCCGCTCCGCCGCTCATCCCCGCGCCGCCTCCCTCGCCGCCGTGAGGGCCCGGCGCGCGTCCTCGATGCGGATCGGCAGATCGCGGGCCCGGCTCCCGGTCGCGTGGTGGAAGGCGTTGGCGACGGCCGCCGCCGCGCCGACGATGCCGAGCTCCCCGATGCCCTTGCCGCCGACCGGGTTCAGCCGGTCGTCCCGTTCGTCCAGGAAGACCGCCTCGACGCCGCGCACGTCCGCGTGGGACGCGATGTGGTAGCCGCCCAGGTCCGGGTTGGTGAAGTCTCCGAACTCCTGGTCGACCTCGGCGCCCTCCAGCAGCGCCATCGACTGGCCCATCAGCATCCCGCCGACCAGCTGCGAGCGCGCCGTCAGGGGGTTGAGGATCCGCCCGGCCGCGAAGACGCCCAGCAACCGGTCCACCCGGACCTCCCCGGTGTCCGTGTCGACCCGCACCCGCGCGAACTGGGCGCCGAAGCAGTGCCGGGACAGCTCCGCCCGGCCCGCGATGTCCTCCGCCGTGTCGGCGCGCACCTCCAGCCCGTCCGGCGGTACGGCACCACCGGCCGCCGCCAGTTCGGCCGTCAGCGTCCGGCACGCCTTGTCCACCGCCCAGCCCCAGGACGCGGTGCCCATCGAGCCGCCCGCGAACGCCAAGGAACCCATCGAGGCCCGGCCGATCTCCAGCCGGATCCGGCCGGGCGCGGTCCCGAGGGCGTCCGCCGCCACCTGCGTCAGCACCGTACGGGCGCCCGTGCCGAGGTCGGCCGCGCCCACCCGCACCCGGTAGGTGCCGTCGGCCTCGGCCCGGGCCAGGGCCGACGAGGGGAAGACGTAGTCCGGGTGGTGGGAGGCGGCGACGCCCGTGCCGACCAGCCAGCGCCCCTCGCGGCGCGCCGCCGGTGCCGGGTCGCGGTCCGCCCAGCCGAAGCGGGCCGCGCCCTCCCGCAGACACGCCACCAGGCCGCGGCTGCTGAACGGCAGCCCGTTCTCCGGGTCGGTCTCCGGCTCGTTGACGATCCGCAGCTCGACCGGGTCCATGTCCAGCTCGGACGCCAGTTCGTCCATCGCCGACTCCAGGGCGAACATGCCCGGGGTGTGGCCGGGGGCGCGGAACCAGACGGGCGTCATGACGTCCAGCCGGGCCAGCCGCAGCGTCGCCCGGGCGTGCGGCGCGGCGTACATCATCCGGGTCGAGGAGACCACCTGCTCGACGAACTCGGTCGACCGCGAACTCTGGATCACGGCCTCGTGGTCGACGGCGGTCAGCCGCCCGTCGCGGCCGGCGCCGAGCCGCACCCGCTGGATCGTCGGTGTCCGGTAGCCCGTCAGCGTGGGCATCTGGCGCCGGTGAACGGCGATCTTCACCGGCCGTCCGACCGCCCGCGCGGCCAGGGCCGCCAGGATCACCGCGGCCCGCGGAGAGCCCTTGGAGCCGAAACCGCCGCCGACGTGCTCGGAGACGATCTCCACCGCGCCCGGGTCCAGCCCGAACAGCGCCGCCAGCGTCAGGGAACTCATGAACGGGGCCTGGTCGGCGTTGTGCAGTACCAGCCGCCCGTCACCGTCCCAGGCGGCGATGGTGGCGTGCGGCTCCATCGGGCTGGGGAACTGGGCGGGGGTGGTGTACCGCGCCTCGACCCGGACCGGCGCCGCGGCCAGCGCCCCGTCCGGGTCGCCGCGCTCCACGAACCCCGGGGTGCCGTCGTTCGTCGAGACCTCCGGTACGTACAGCCCGTCGTCGTCCTCCCGGAGCACGACGTGGTGCGGCTCCCGCTCGTAGGTCACGGCCACCGCCGCCGCGGCCTCCCGTGCCGCCTCCAGCGTCTCCGCCACGGCCGCCGCCACGATCTGGCCGTGATGCGACACCTCGGGGGACTGCAGGACGAGCATGTGGCCGCCCGCGCCGAGGAGCTCCCCGGAATCGGCGAAGTCCGCGCGCAGCCGGGGCGCGTTGGTGTGGTCGAGCACCGCCAGGGCGCCGGGGACGGCGAGCGCCGCCTCCGCGTCGACGCCGGTGACCCGGCCCCGGCCGACGGTGGCTCCGACCGGCCAGACGTACGCGGCGCCGGACACCGGGAACTCGTACGCGTACCGGGCCGCGCCGGTGACCTTGTCCAGGCCGTCCACGCGCACCAGGGGAGTGCCGATCGCCGGGGCGTGCGCCGCCCCGGCGCGGTCCGCGGGGGGCGCGGCCGGTGGGGTCGTCTGTGCGCCGACGGCCGGTGTTCCGGCCGGTGCGGTGGTGCCGGTCCCGGCGGCCCCGGTTCCGGCGGGGGTGTCCGTCCTCATGACTGCTCCTCCCCGTGGCCGCCGGCGGCGGGATCCGCGCCGGTGACGAGATCGCGCACCGTGGCCGCGACCAGATCGGTGATCAGGCCGAGTTTGAAGGCGTTGCCGGGCAGCGGGCGGGCGTCCGCGAGTTCGGCTCCGGCGGCGGCGCGCAGCAGCGCGTCCTCCGGGCGGTGCCCGAGCAGCCGTTCCTCGGCCGCCCTCGCGCGCCAGGGCCGCGGGGCCACGCCGCCGAGGGCGATCGCCACCCGGTCCAGCGTCCCGTCGTCCGCCTGCCGCACCGACACCCCCACGCTCACCAGGGCGAAGGCGTACGACCAGCGGTCGCGCACCTTGCGGTAGCGCATCAGGGCGCCGGGTGGCGGGGCGGGCAGCTCCACGGCGGTGATCAGCTCGCCGGGCGCCAGGACGGTCTCCCGGTGCGGGGTACGGTCCGGTGGCAGATACAGCTCCTCCACCGGCACCGTGCGCTCCGTGCCGCCGGGGGAGCGCAGACGGACGGTCGCATCCAGCGCGGCCAGCGCCACCGCCATGTCGGAGGGATGGCTCGCCACGCAGTGCTCGGAGGTGCCGAGGACCGCCAGCTCGCGGTGCGCGCCGCCGACCGCCGGGCAACCGGAGCCGGGCTCCCGCTTGTTGCAGGGCTTGGTGACGTCCTGGAAGTAGCCGCACCGGGTGCGCTGCAGCAGGTTCCCGGCCACCGTGGCGGCCGTCCGCAGCTGCCCGGAGGCGCCCGCGAGCAGCGCCTGCGACAGCAGCGGGAAGCGCCACCGGATGCCCGCGTCCCCGGCCAGGACGCTGTTGCGCACCGCCCCGCCGATCAGCACCGAGCCGTCGGAGCGGTGTTCGACGCGGTCGTAGGGCAGCCGGGAGACGTCGACGACGAGGCCGGGCCGGGCGACGCCGAGCTTCATCAGATCGACGAGATTGGTGCCGCCGCCCAGGTAGACGGCGTCGGGGCGGTCCGCCACCAGGGCCGCGGCCTCGTCGGCGTCGGACGCCCGTACATAGGCGAACTCCTTCATCGCGGGCTCCTCCCGGACGGCACGGCGGATCCGGCCGGTGCGGCGGGGCCGTGCTCGCCGGGGTCCGCCCCCGCGGCCTCCAGGACGGCGGCCACGATGCCCGGATGGGCGCCGCAGCGGCAGAGGTTGCCGCTCATGCGCTCGCGGACCTCGTCGGGCGTCAGTCCGGTGGTGCCGGTCACGCCCGCCACCAGGTCCTGGGTCACCCGGCTGGGCCAGCCGCGGGCGGCCTCGCCCAGGGCGCCGATCGCGGAGCAGATCTGGCCGGGGGTGCAGTAGCCGCACTGGAGGCCGTCGTGGGTGAGGAAGGCCCGCTGGACGGGGTGGAGGCCGTCCGCGGTCCCGGCCGCCGTCTCCGCGGTCTCCGTGCCGGCCGCCGCTCCGCCGGCCAGACCGGCCACCCCTTCGATCGAGACGACGTCGCGGCCCTCGGCGGTCACGGTGAGCGTCAGGCAGCTGTTGACCCGCTCGCCGTCCACCAGAACCGTGCAGGCGCCGCACTGGCCGTGGTCGCAGCCCTTCTTGGCGCCGGTCAGGCGCAGTTGTTCGCGCAGCGTGTCGAGCAGCGTGGAACGGTTGTCCACGGTCAGATGATGCTCCTCCCCGTTGACGCGCAGCGTGATCTCGCTGGTCGAGGCGGTATGTAAGAGACTCATACATGCAATGTATCATCCTCTTACATTGCGGGAGTCGGGTGGCGGCCAACGGATTGGAGATCGCCCGTGCGGGATGTGGTGGAGGACCTGGAGCGCTGGTGGCGGGCCGGGGAGGCGGTCGGGATGGCCACCGTCGTGGCCACCTGGCGCTCGTCGCCCCGGCAGCCGGGCGCGACCATGCTGGTCGGCCCCGGCGGCACGGCCGTCGGCAGTGTGTCGGGCGGGTGCGTGGAGGCCGCGGTCCACGAGCTGGCGTCGGACGTGGCGGCCGGGGCGCCGCCGCTGCTCCAGTCCTACGGAGTCGCGGACGACGACGCCTTCGCCGTCGGGCTGACCTGCGGCGGCACCGTCGAACTGTTCGTCGAGCGCGTGGACCGGACGACGTTCCCGGAGCTCGGCGAGGCGGCCGAGGCCATCCGGGCGGGGGAGCCGGTGGCCGTGGTGACCTGCGTGGCCGCGGCCCGCACCGGCGGCGGCCACAGTGGCGCCACCGCCACCGGTGGCAGCGCCGTTCGTCCGGACGGGGGCCCGGGAGGCGGCCCGGGCGCGGGGCCGGGAGACGGCCCGGACCCCGAGGGCCGCCTCGGCCGGCATCTGGTGGTCGGCCCCGGCCGCGTGACCGGCTCCCTCGGCAGCCCCGGGCTGGACGCCGCCGTCACCGCCGACGTCCGCGCGATGCTCGCCGCCGGGCGCGGCGGCACGCTGCGGTACGGGTACGACGGGCGGTGTCCCGGCGAGGAGCTGCGGCTCTTCGTGGCCGTCCACGCCCCGCCTCCCCGGCTGCTCGTCTTCGGCGCGGTCGACTTCGCCGCCGCCCTGTCCCGGATCGGGGCCTTTCTCGGCCACCGCGTCACCGTCTGCGACGCCCGCCCGGTCTTCGCCACCCGCCGCCGCTTCCCGGAGGCGGACGAGGTGGTGGTCGACTGGCCGGACCGCTATCTGCGCGCCGAGGCGGCGGCCGGGCGGGTGGATGAGCGCACGGCCGTCTGCGTCCTCACCCACGACCCCAAGTTCGACGTCCCGGTGCTCGAGACCGCGCTCCGCCTGCCGCTGGCGTACGTCGGCGCGATGGGCTCCCGCCGCACCCACCGGGACCGCATGGACCGGCTGCGGGCGGCCGGCCTCACCGGGCCCGAACTCGCCCGGCTGGCCTCGCCCATCGGTCTCGACCTGGGTGCGCGCACCCCGGAGGAGACCGCCGTGAGCATCGCCGCCGAGATCATCGCCGACCGCGCGGGCGCCACCGGCAGCCGCCTCTCCGGCCTGACGGGCAGCATCCACGCCGCCGAACCCGAACCCGGACCCGGGCCCGAACCCGTGGCCGCGGTGTCCCCGCCCGTCCCCGCTCCCGCCGCCGGGCCGCTGCCCGTCCCGCAGGGGCGGCCGGACCCCGGGACCGGGCCGAAGGGCTGACGAGGGCCGTCGGCCCGGGCGGGCCGGGGAACTGCCCGTGACCGGCCGCCCGGCGGGGGCGGCCCGGCCGTCCGCGGCGGCGCGGTGACGCCCCACGGGTTCCGGTCCGATTCCGTTCGCACACCATGTGACGACCGTGTGTGCGCAGGCAACATCTTGGTGCTACCTCCCGGCCCGGTGCAGACGTTCGATAGGGTCGGCGCCGCCGACTCTCCGAAGGTCCGCTTTTGCCTCGGAGCGTCGCCAACTTGCCTTCTTGGGGGCAATGTTGACGTTTTTCTTCCGAAAACCGGACCGGGAAGCAGGGGAAGCGTGGGGAACGTGACCGCCATGCCAGGGCACCTGCCGCCGTCTCCGGTCACCGGGGTTCCGTGTCCGCCGTCTCGTTCACCAGTTCAAGGACGTCCATGATCGAATCCCATCTCTTACCGGAGCTCTTCCTGGGGGGCGGTCTGGCCGCCGCCCTGGTGGCACTGGTGCTGCAGACCCGTGGCAAACACCGTCTGAAACAGGCCAAGGCCGCCGTGGAGGAGCGGAGCGAACAGGCGCGGCAGCGGGCCGAGCTGGAGCGGTACGCCAACCGGGCGGCGGAGTCGGAGGCCCGGCACCTCGTCGAACGGCGGCTGCCCGCCGTGGTCGACGTCGAGGCACGGGGCCATCCGGGTGTCGTCGTCCCCGGACTGCTGGAGCCCGACCTCAAGGGCACCCCGGTCGACAGCGCGTACAGCGCGGCCGAGGACCTCGTGCGGGAGGCCGTGGCGATCACCCGGGAGAGCATCGGCCGGGACGCGCGCGCCGGGGTGCGGGGGATTGCCGACGAGGCGCAGACCTACCTCGTCCGGCTGCAGATGAAGATCGACGAGGAACTGGACAAGTACCCGTCGGCCGGCGCCTATCACCAGAGCCTCACGGACATCGACCACTTCGCGACCCGCGCCCTGCACACCCTGCAGCGGCTGCGGATCCTCGCCGGCTCCTGGCCCGGCGTCCAGCGCGCCAACTGCACGTTCCGCGAAATCGTCGAGAGCGCCCGCGGCCGCATCGACGCCTACGACCGGGTCTCCTTCACCTATCTCCCGCGCACCGCCGAGCTGTTCGTCGAGGGCCGGGTGGTGGAGCCCGTCACCGTCGCCCTCACCGAACTGCTGAACAACGCCACCTCATACTCCAGCGACCGGGTGACGGTCTACGTCCAGGAGGTGCAGAGCGGCTTCAGCATCGTCGTCGAGGACACCGGCCTCGGCATGAACGTCTTCCAGCGCGAGGAAGCGGAGCGGCTGCTGCGCCGGAGCACCGTCATGGACGTCACGAACCTGCGCGACGAGCGGCAGCTCGGCTTCGCGATCGTGGGCCGCCTGGCCGGCGACTACGGGTTCCGCGCCGACGTCGGCGCCCCCTCCGCGGGCGGCGGGGTCAAGGCCGTGATCCTGGTGCCCAACGCGCTGATGGGGGACGCCCCGGAGGACACCGGAGCGGTGCACATCGGCCGGGACGCCCCGGCCGCCCCGGCCGCCCCGGCCGCCCCGGCCGGCGGAACCGCCGTCCGCCCGGAGGCAGCGGGACGCCCCCGGACCGGCGACACGCCGCCGGCCGAGGCGGCCCCGGCACCGGCCCCCGACCCCGCGGGCAGCCGGGGCATCGCCGCCGAGCCTCCGCTGTCCACCGACTCCGGCCTGCCGAAACGGCGCCGCCGTAGCCGTACCCGGACCCCGGAGGGCCCCTCCCAGGAGGCGGCCTCCGACACCACCGACCCCGACACCCTCGCTGCCGGCTTCGACCAGATGCGACGCGCACTCAGCGCCGGATACGCCGCGCCCGACACCGGAGGAACCCCCACCGATGACTGAGCACACCGCCGACACCGTGGACATGACCTGGGCCCTCAACGAACTCGCCAGGGAGCGCGGGATCGTGAACGTCCTGCTGTTCACCTCCGACGGCCTGCTGCTGGCCGCCTCCGACGGTCTCTCCCGGGAGGACGCGGAGCGCGCCTGCGCCGCCTTCTCCGGCATGAAGGCGCTCAACCAGGACCTCTCCGGCTTCTGCGGCCAGGCCGACGGCGACGGCGACGGGCGGCTGACGTGGCGGCACATCGTCAGCGACATGAAGGACCACACCGTCCTCGTCTTCGCCGCCGGTCGGCGCACCGGCGTCGGCGTCTCGGTGCGGGGGGACTCCATGAGCCAGGAGGTGGCGGTGGCCATCACCGCCACCATGAAGATGATCAGAGGGCTGCGCCCGGTGCTGGAAGCCCGGGAACGGCCGGCCCCGGCCGGCACCTCATGACGCCGCCCGCGCACCGCCGCCGGGGGATGGTGCGGTCCTACACCGTCACCGGCGGTCGCGCCACCCCCTCCCGTACCAGCCTCGACGAGGCGACGCTGCTCATCGCCGACCACAAGATGCCCCTGACCGGTCTGAACCCCCACGCGCACCGGGTGATGGACCTCTGTCTGCCCGGAGTGCTCTCCGTGGCGGAGGTCGGCCACCACCTGCAACTCCCGGGCGCGGTCACCAAGGTGATCGTCTCCGGGCTGGTGGACAGCGGCCACCTGGTCGCCCGCTCACCCGTTCCCGCCGCTCAGCAGCACGACATGGCACTGCTGGAGAGGATCCTGGATGCACTCCACGCGCTCTGACCGCTATCTGCCCGCCGGTGCCCAGTCGGTGAAGATCATCGTGCTGGGGCCCTTCGCCGTCGGCAAGACCACCTACGTCGGCTCGGTGTCGGAGATCCGGCCGATGCGCACCGAGGAGCGCATGACCCGGGCCGGCGAACTCGTGGACGACCTGCGGGGGATGGAGGGCAAGGACACCACCACCGTCGCCATGGACTTCGGCCGGCTCACCCTCACCGAGGACATCGTCCTCTACCTCTTCGGCGCCCCCGGCCAGCCCCGCTTCCAGTCCATGGTGCGCTCGCTGATGGAGGGCGCGCTCGGCGGACTCGTGCTGGCCGACACCCGGCGGCTCGACCAGAGCTTCGACTCCATCGACCTGCTGGAGGACACCGGGCTGCCCTACACCGTCGCCGTCAACGAGTTCGACGGCGCCCCGGTGTACAGCGACGCCGAACTGCGCGACGCACTCAGCATGGACGAGGACACGCCGCTGGTCCGGCTGGACGCCCGCCTCCGCGACTCGGCCAAGCAGGGCCTCATCTCCCTCGTCACCCAGATCCTCCGCCGCCCCAGCCTGGAGCCCGCCCGATGAACCGGCCGTCAACCCCCCGCTGCCCCGTGCTGCACGGCGCGGACTTCGCGGCCCGCCCGCAGGACGCCTACGACGCCCTGCGGGAGACCGCGCCGGTCGCCTGGGCGGAGATCGCCGACGGGGTGCACGCCCTGGTCGTCACCGGTCACCGCGCCGCGATCGACCTGCTCAACGACACCGAGACCTACGCCAAGGACTCCCGCGCCTGGGCGGCTCTGCAGCAGGGGCAGGTCCCGCCGGACAGCCCCGTCCTCGCCCTGATGGCCTGGCGCCCCAGCCTGCTCTACGCGGACGGGGAGCGGCACGAGCGCCTCCGCCGGGCCATGGACGACTGCCTCGCCCGGATCAGCCCGCACCAGCTCCGGGAGACCACCCGCGCCCACTCCGCCGCGCTGGTGGCCCGCTTCGCCCCGGACGGGCGGGCGGACCTGATGACCGGGTTCGCGGACATGGTGCCGCTGCTGGTCTTCGCCGACATCCTCGGCTGCCCGCCGGAGTTCTCCAACCGGATGGTCACCGCCTGCCAGGGCATGATCAACGCCGGACCGGAGGCGGGCCGCGCCGCGGCCGACCTGGCCGCCTGCCTGGCGGAGCTCCGGGAGCTCAAGAAGGCATACCCGGGGCAGGACTTCACCTCCTGGCTGCTCGCCCACCCCAGCGGCCTCACCGACGACGAGATCCTGCACCAGCTCGTCGTGGCCGTCGGTGCGGGCACCATCCCCACCGCCGCCTGGATCGCCCACGGCCTGCGGCTCCTGCTCAGCGACGACCGCTACGCCGGCGACCTCACCGGTGGCGCCGTCACCGTCGGCCGCGCCCTGGAGAAGGCGCTGTGGACCCACTCGCCCATGGCCAACTTCTCGGTGCACTTCGCCCGGTACCCCACCCAGCTGCACGGGGTGCCGATCCCGCCGGGCGTGCCCATCCTCATCAGCCACGCCGCCGCCAACACGGACCCGGCCCTCGCCGGCCTCGGCTACGAGAACCGCTCCCACCTGGCATGGTCCGCCGGACCGCACCGCTGCCCGGCCACCGGCCAGGCCACGGTCGTCGCGCGGACCGCCATCGAGACCGTCCTCGACCGGCTCTGGGACCTGGAGCTGGCCGAGGGCCCCGTGCCCAACCGGAACGGACCGTTCCACCAGTGCCCCGCCTCGATGCACGTCACCTTCCGGCCGCAGCCGGAAGACGTACCGATACCTGCCGCCACGTCCTCAGGAGGTACCGCGTGACCAGCACCCCCGTCAGCACCCCGCCCGACGGCACCGCGACCGCCGGCCCGGCCGCGTCCGCCCCCGTCACCCTCGACACCAGCGGCAGCCGGCTCTACGCCCAGACCGACGGCCTCCGCGAGGCCGGGCCCGCCACCCGGGTCCGGCTGCCCGGCGGCCTCACCGCCTGGTCCGTCACCCGCGGGGAGGTGGCCAAGCTGCTGCTGACCCACCCGCACATATCCAAGGACGCCCGCAAGAGCTGGCCCGGGTACCGGCCCGGCTCCCATCCGTGGCTGGCCTCCTGGGTGGACGTCGTCTCCATGTTCACCAGCGACGGCGACGACCACAAACGGCTCCGCTCCCTCGTCGGCAAGGCGTTCACCCCGCGCCGGATCGAGGCCATGCGCCCGGCGGTCGAGGCCGTCGTCACCGGCCTCCTGGACGAACTGGAGGCGGCGGCCCCGGGCGGGAACCCCGTGGTGGACCTCCGCGCCCGCTTCTCCTACCCGGTGCCCACCCGCGTGATCTGCGACCTGTTCGGTGTGCCCGCCGGGCAGCGCCCCGAGATGCTCCGCGTCATCGACGCCGTGCTCGACACCAGCGCCACCGCCGAGCAGGCCATGGCCACCCGCCGCGACCTGTTCGCCGCGATGCACCACCTCATCGGCAGCAAGCGCGACGGGCCGGCCGAGGACATGACCGGCCTCCTCCTCGCGGCCCACGAGGAGGACGGCGACCAGCTCAGCGAGGAGGAGCTGGTCTCCACCCTGATCCTGATGATCGGCGCCGGCAGCGAGACCGCCGTCTCCCTCATCGACCACGCCGTCGAGGCGATGCTCACCCACCCCGGCCAGCTCGCCACCGTGCTCGCCGATCCCGGCCGCTGGGACGACGTGATCGAGGAGAGCCTGCGCCTGCACCCCCCGATCATGCATCTGCCGCTGCGCTACGCCACCGCCGACATCGACCTCGGCGAGGGCGTCACCCTCCGCGCCGGCGACCTCGTCCTCATCGCGTTCGGCGCCCACGGCCGGGACCCGGACCTCCACGACCGGCGGGACGCCTTCGACATCGACCGCGAGGACAAGCAGCACCTGGCCTTCGGCCACGGCGTCCACTTCTGCCTCGGCGCGCCCCTGGCCCGGCTGGAGGGCCGGATCGCCCTGCCCGCCCTCTTCGAGCGCTTCCCCGGGCTGAGCCTCGCCTGCGAGCCGGGGGACCTGCGGCCGCAGCCCTCCTTCATCGGCAACGACTACCGGGAACTCCCGGTCCGCCTGCGCGGAGCCGGGGATCCGGCTCCGGAGGCCGCCGCGGGCTGAACCCGCCCGCCGATCCGCCCTCCACGCCCCGGCCCCCGGTTCCGCCGGGGGCCGGGGGCCGGTCAGTGCCCGTGCCCCGGATCGTGGTCCGGGAGGGAACCGTCCTCCTCCGTCACCAGGAAGAGCCCCGCCATCCCCATGTCCGCGTGGCTCTGGACGTGGCAGTGGTACATCCAGGCCCCGGCGCCCACGCCCTCGCCCGCGATCACCTGGAAGCCGAAGGAGTCCGCCGGGCCCGTGATCTTGTTGTCGATGACGGGGGTGTGGTCGTCGGGGCCGGCGAGCAGCCCCGTGCGGTTGTCGGCCCAGCGGTGCCCGTGCAGATGGAACGTGTGGTAGTACTCGCCGTGCGTGATCGAGACGAACTCGACCCGCTCGCCGATCTTCGCGGTGATGTCGTACGGGTCGTCGGCGGCGCGGTTGTTGACCGTCATGTCGTTGAAGACGATGGTGAACTGCTTGTCCGGCAGGACGTCCCCCGCGCGGCGCACGATCAGCGGGCCGTAGAGGCCCTTGCGGACGCCGGCCGTGCCGTGGACGGTGCCGACCGCGTGGTCGTGGTAGTGCCAGTAGCCGGCGCTGCCCGGGTTCCAGGTGCCGTCCGCGCGGCGGCCCGGTTCATGGGTGCGCCAGGTGTAGGTGCGCCGCTCGCCCGGCGCCACGGTGCTTCTGCTCAGCGGGGAGCCGTCGCTGCCGAACTCGTAGTCCACGCCGTGCGGGTGGAGGCTGAGGGTGACATCCGCCAGGTTCACCAGCTCGATGTGCAGGGTGTCGCCCTCGGTCATCTCCAGCAGCGGGCCGGGGATCGCCGCCTTGCCCGGCTTGAGGCCGTAGCCCAGCTGCCCGCCGGGGAGGTTCTCCGCGTAGAGGGTCAGATGACGGACCTCGCCGCCGGCCTTCGCGGTGGCCGCGTTCCGTAACGCCGGCCTGCCGGGCCGCGCGGCCGCGGCCGCGGTGGGGGTGAGGGCCGCCGGGGCGGCCAGCGCGGCCGCGGCGACGCCGCCGGTGAACGACCGCCGTGAGAAGAAGCGCCGCGCCGTGGTGCCGCCTGTCTCGGTCATCGCAAACTCCTTGCGTGGATACCCCCGGCTTCAGCCGGGGGAGGAAACGCATCCCGTGCCCGGCGCCGCGCAGCGGCGGAGCACGCTGCCCCACCTACCCAACACGCCTCGCTGACACGGGAGCTGATAGAATGTGAGGCATGACGCAGCAGGTCAAGCGGGCTTTCAAGTACCGCTTCTACCCCACCGGCAAGCAGGCAGCCGAGCTGTCGCGCACGTTCGGCTGCGTCCGCCTCGTGTACAACAAGGCGCTGGAAGAGCGCACCCGCGCTTGGTACGGGGAGCAGCGCCGCGTCTCCTACGTCCAGTCCTCGGCCGCGCTGACGGAGTGGAAGAAGACCGAGGAACTCGCTTTTCTCACCGAGGTGTCCAGCGTTCCGCTTCAGCAGGCGCTGCGGCATCTTCAGACGGCGTTCGGGAACTTCTTCGCCAGGCGCGCCAAGTACCCCCGGTACAAGTCGAAGAAGAAGTCCCGCGCTTCGGCGGAGTACACGCGCTCCGGCTTCAAGTGGCGCGATGGTCAGCTGTTCCTCGCGAAGATGGCCGAGCCGTTGGCCATTCGCTGGTCGCGTCCACTGCCTGCGGGCAGCGTCCCGACGACGGTCACGGTGTCGAAGGACGCTGCGGGGCGCTGGTTTGTATCGCTGTTGTGCGAGGACACCATCGAGCCACTGCCCGCCACCAGCTCGGCGGTCGGGATCGACGCCGGGCTGACCTCCCTGGTGACCCTGTCGACCGGGGAGAAGGTGACCAATCCGAAGCACGAGCGGAAGGACCGTGTCCGGCTGGCGAAGGCACAGCGGGAGTTGTCCCGTAAGGCGAAGGGCTCGAACAACCGCGAGAAAGCGCGCCGCAAGGTGGCCCGTGTGCACGCGCGGATCACCGACCGGCGCCGGGACTTCCTGCACAAGCTGACTACTCGTCTCGTCCGTGAGAACCAAACGGTCGTGATCGAGGACTTGACCGTCCGCAACCTCGTCAAGAACCACTCCTTGGCCCGTGCCATATCGGATGCGGCCTGGACGGACATGCGGACGATGCTGGAGTACAAAGCCGCGTGGTACGGGCGTGAACTCGTCGTGGTCGACCGTTGGTTTCCCAGCTCGAAGCTGTGCGGGGCCTGCGGCACCATCGCGGAGAAGATGCCGCTCAACGTCCGCGAGTGGACGTGCGACTGCGGCACCACCCATGACCGCGACGTGAACGCGGCGCGCAACCTCAAGGCGGCCGGGCTGGCCGTCTCGGCCTGTGGAGGCGGTGTAAGACCTGGGCGGGAGAACTCCCGGACGGGGCAACTGCCTGCGAAGCAGGAAGCCCTCACTGCGAAGTGAGGAATCCCCCGCCTTCAGGCGGGTGGAGGAAGTCAACTGGTCTCCCATTCCCCCGCGGGCCGTCGCCCCCGGGTCGTCTGCGGGTCGTCGTCTGGGGGTCGTCAGGGGGGTCGTCCGGTGGTCGTCGCGTCCGTCCGGGAAGGATCGTCCGGCCCCGGTGTTCCGAGGGCTGGGACGGCATCAAGGTAACGGCCGCCGGGGAGTTCTTCTAGTGTCAGGACAAAGTTTGTTGATGTACGGTCATTGCTATTGGCGGACCGTCAAAAGCCCTCTAGCTTCGAGACATTGCTGCGATCGCAGAGGGGTGAGAGAGCTATGCGGGCCACCAAACCGCAGCCGGGGCCCTCGGCACGACGAGGGCGCATCAGGAGCCGCGCGTGGACGACAGCCGCGCTGGCCGCCGGAATGACCGTGACCATGCTGGGAGGGCCGCCGGGGGCGGCGGCCGCTCCCGCCGATCCGCGGCCCGGCGCGGCGACGCCGCTGCCGCCGGCCGTCACCGCGGCGGCGGACTCCGCCACCGGGACGGCCGCGGCGCCGTTACCCGGGGGCTCGGCCGCCGGGGACGTCCGGGTGCTCGTCTTCCACGACTCCGGCGGGCAGCCGTCGGCCAGGACCGCGGCCGGTATCGAGGCCCTGGAGGAGATCGGCCACCAGGGCCCGGCCGAGGAGCGGTTCGCCGTCGACGCCACCGACGACCCGACGGTCTTCACCACGCAGAAACTGCGCCAGTACAACGCGGTCGTCTTCCTCTCCACCCCCGGCGACATCCTCGACAACGCCCAGGAGGACGGCTTCCGGGCCTACGTCGAGTCCGGCGGCGGCTTCCTCGGCGTCCACGACGCCGCCCGCACCGAGCCGGACTCCTCCTGGTTCACCGGCCTCATCGGCACCCGCCCCGCCGGCGACGGCTCCGCCGGGGTGCAGCGCGCCACCGTCGAGACCGGCGACCGCGACCACCCGGCCACCGCCGGCCTGCCGCAGGAGTGGTCCCGCAAGGACCACTGGCTCAGCTGGCAGCCCAACCCCTCCGGCGAGGTGCACACCGTAGCCCGGGTCCGCGAGCACACCTACGACCCCGGCGACGGCGCCCTCGGCTGGGACCACCCCGTCTCCTGGTGCCGCGACTACCGCGGCGGCCGCTCGTTCTACACCGGCATGGGCGGCACCGCCGCCGCCTTCGCCGAGGAACGGCTGCGCACCCATCTGCGCGGCGCCCTGCTGTGGACCACCCGCCTCGCCCGCGCCGACTGCCGGGCCACCATCACCGCGAACTACGAGGCCACCCGCGTCACCGAGCCCAACACTCCCGGGCAGGCCGACCGGATCGGCGAACCGCACGGCCTGGTCACCGCCGAGGACGGCCGCGTCTTCCACATCGGCCGCGGCGGCGGCACGGGCGGCGATCCCGTCGTCACCGACTGGAACGACCCGGACATCGGCCTCGGCATGGGCACCGTCCACGTCTGGGACCCGCGCACCGGGGAGAGCCTGCTCGCGGGCGTCGTCGAGGTCTTCGGCAACAAGGGCGGCGGCGGGGAACTCGTCAAGAACGAGGAGGGCCTGCTCGGGATCGAACTCGACCCGGACTTCGCCGAGAACGGCTGGATCTACCTCCACTACACCCCGCACTCCGGGATCGACCGGGAGAACCACCTCGCGCGGCGCCGGGTCTCCCGCTTCACCCTGGACCACGCCACCAACCGCTTCGACCCCGCCACCGAGAAGGTCCTCCTCTCCTGGGAGGTGCAGATCCACAGCTGCTGCCACGCGGGCGGCGGCATGGCCTGGGACTCCGCGGAGAACCTCTACATCGCCACCGGCGACACCAACTCCTCGCAGTTCAGCGGCGGTTACTCCGGCAACAACCCGGAGCCGGCCTTCCGCGGCGTCTCCTTCGCCGACGCCCGGCGCACCTCCGGCAACACCAACAACCTCAACGGCAAGATCCTCCGCATCCACCCCGAGGACGACGGCACCTACACGATCCCCGAGGGCAACCTCTTCACCGGCGAGGAGGAGGGCGGCGGCAAGACCCGCCCCGAGATCTACGTGATGGGCGTGCGGAACCCGTCCCGCATCTCCGTCGACCGGGAGACGGACACCCTCTACGCGGGCTGGGTCGGCCCCGACGCCGGTGCGCCCAGCCCCGTCTGGGGCCCGGCCAAGTACGACACCTTCGCCGCCATCACCGAGGCCGGCAACCAGGGCTGGCCGTACTGCATGGGCAACAAGCAGCCCTACCGCGACCGCAACCTCCCCGACCCCTCCCAGCCGCTCGGCTGGTACGACTGCGACAACCTCAGGAACGAGTCACCCCACAACGACGGCCTGGTGAACATCCCGCCGGCCCGCTCCAACACCATCTGGTACTCACCCCAGGGCGGCGCCCCGGACTTCCCGCGCGACGGCGACGGCATCCCCAGCTACAAGGTGGAGGAGTCCCGCTACCTGCTGCCCTGGCTCAAGGGCGGCTCCCAGGCCGCCATGAACGGCCCCGTCTACCGGCACGACGCCGGCGGTGACAGCGCCGTCAAGTGGCCGGAGTACTGGGACGGCAAGTGGTTCGTCGGCGACTTCTACGACGGCGAGCAGCCGCGCCACGCCGTCGCCCTGGACCCCGACACCGCGGACAAGGGCGGCCTGCCCGTGCACGCCGAGAGCCTGGACGGCATCATCCCGGCCGGCCGGGACGGCATCCGCAACCTCATGGACTGGAAGTTCGGCCCGGACGGCGCCCTCTACGTCCTCGACTACGGCCGGGGGTTCTTCACCTCCACCGACGAGTCGGCGCTGTGGCGCGTCACTTACCGGGGCGGCCCGCCCACACCCCTCCCCGGCGACCTGGTGACCCGGGACGCCGCGGCCGGCGACGGGAGCGACCGGTGAACGGTACGAGAAGAACCGCGGCCCCCCGGAGGCTCAGCCGCTCCCGCGGCCTGCTCACCGCCCTGGTGGTGGCCCTGCTGGCGGCCCTCGGCCTGACCGCCCCGCCCGCCGCGTACGGGCAGGGCAGCGCGGACGGGACGGGCGGCGGGCGCCCGGCGACGGCCGCCGACCAGACGCTCACCTGGACCGCCGGCAACGACATCGACCGCTACCTCACCGCGCCGGCCGAGGCGGTGGCCGGCCCGGCGACCATCGTCTTCGAGAACAGCGGGGCCACCGGCAACACCACCGGCATGCCGCACACCCTGACCTTCGACACCTCCGACCCGTCGCGCTACAACGCCGACGTCGACCTCAACATCCTGGCCAACCCGGCCGACGACAACGGTGGCCGGCACACCGCCGAGGTCACCCTCACCCCCGGCACCTACCGCTACTACTGCACCATCCCCGGGCACGGCGCCATGCAGGGCACCCTCGTCGTCACCGATCCGGGCGGCGGCGAGGACACCACGGCCCCCGAGACCTCCCACGAGATCAGCGGGCAGCGGGACGCCGACGGCGCCTACCTCGGCGGCGCCACGGTGGCCCTCTCCGCGACCGATCCCGGCTCCGGTGTGGAGAGGATCGAGTACGCGCTGGACGGCGGGGAGTTCGCGGAGTACGCGGCGCCGGTGGCGGTGGACGCGCTGGGTGAGCACCGGCTGGTGTACCGGGCGGTGGACCGGGCGGGGAACGTCTCGGCGGAGAAGGCGGTGGAGTTCACGGTGGTGGCGCCGCCGGAGGAGGACACGACGGCGCCGGAGACGTCGGCGGAGGTGAGCGGTGAGCGGGACGACGGCGGCGCCTACCTCGGCTCCGCCACCGTCACCGTCTCCGCCTCGGACTCCGGCTCCGGTGTGGAGAGGATCGAGTACGCGCTGGACGGCGGGGAGTTCGCGGAGTACGCGGCGCCGGTGGCGGTCGATGCGGTGGGTGAGCACCGGCTGGTGTACCGGGCGGTGGACCGGGCGGGGAACGTCTCGGCGGAGAAGGCGGTGGAGTTCACGGTGGTGGCGCCGCCGGAGGAGGACACGACGGCGCCGGAGACGTCGGCGGAGGTGAGCGGTGAGCGGGACGACGGCGGCGCCTACCTCGGCTCCGCCACCGTGACGATCACCGCCACCGACGCGGAGTCGGGCGTGGAGCGCGTGCAGTACTCCCTCAACGGCGGCCCGTATCTCGTCTACACCGCGCCGGTGACCGTCGCCCGGGCCGGCCCGCACCTCCTGCGCCACCGCGCCACCGACAAGGCCGGTAACACCTCGGCCGCGAAGACGGTGGACTTCACGGTCGCCGAGGAGGACACCACCGAACCGGACTGCCCCGAAAGCGACAACCGGCGCACCGTCATCATCGGCACCGTCGACACCGGGGTCCCCAATCGCGTGACCGGCGACGGCTGCACCGTCAACGAGCTGATCGAGGACGAGCGGGCGTGGGACGGCGAGCACGACTTCCGCCGCCATGTCGCAGCCGTCGCCGACCGGCTCCGGGAGGAGGGCGTCGTCGACGAGCGCGAGCACGGCCTCCTCATCCGGGCCGCCCGCGAGTCCGCCATCGGCACCCCCGGTCACACCGGCGGCTACCGGACCCTGTTCGACGGTTCGGCGGAGTCCTTCGCCGACTGGGAGCACGTCGGCGGCGGCGCCTTCGGCCTGACCGGCGGCTCCGCGATGACCAGCAGCACCACCCGCGGCGGCCTCGGCATGCTCTGGTACCCGGACCGGCAGTTCGGGGACTTCTCCCTGAGGCTGCAGTTCCGCGACGACGCGCCGGACTCCGGCCGCGCCAACAGCGGGGTGTTCGTCCGCTTCCCGGACCCGCACTGGCATCCGGGCGAGTCCCGCCCCGAGTGGGTCGCCATCAAGTACGGCCACGAGAACCAGATCCTGGACCGCGCCGACGGCGACATGTACAAGACGGGGTCCGTCTACGGCTTCGACAAGGTGAACCTCGACGGCGCCGGCGTGGAGGAGAAGGGGGTCTGGAACGACTACGAGATCCGGGTCGTGGACCAGCGCTACTGGATCTTCCGCAACGGCGTGCTGCTCAACGTCTTCGACAACGACCCGGGGCTGGTCTTCAACCCGCCCCGCGGGGACGACCCCGGCACCGCCGGCCGGCAGTACGCGGACGGCTTCATCGGTCTGCAGACCCACGGCACGAGCGATGTGATCTCGTTCCGCAACATCCGGATCCAGGAGCTGTAGGGAACCGGCGGCAGCGGCAGCACACCGGGCCGCCCCGGCACGGGAACCCGTGCCGGGGCGGCCGCCTGCCGCGGTGCGGATCAGGTGTGGGGGCAGTTGCCGCGGAACTCCTCGATCTGCAGGCTCGGCCGGGGGATCGGGCAGAGGAACTGCTCGTAGCGCGTGTCGTTGTCGACGAACCGCTTCAGCCAGGAGATCGAGTACTTGGCGATCTCCGTGTCCGAGGTGTTCGGGGTGAAGTGCGTGGCGTTGTTCAGCTCCATGTACGCCCGGTTCGTGGAGGACGGCAGGCTCTCGTAGAACGGCTCGGCGTGCGAGCGGACCGAGGCGATGGAGTCGCCGTCCGCGCCGACGATGAACGTCGGAACGGTGATCTCGCGCCAGGTCTTGTCGAGGTTCCACGGGGTCAGCGGGATCGACGCCTTGAGGGAGGGCCGGTCCTTCGCGGCCTCCAGCGCGCCGCCGCCGCCCATGGAGTGGCCCATGACGGCGAGCCGGCCGCTGTCGATCCGGCCGCGGACCGAGCTGTCCTCGGTCAGGTAGTCCAGCGCGGCGAGGAGCTGGTCCCCGCGGCTGCCCGGCTGGTCCAGCGTGGTGTTGGTGTCGATGGTGAAGACGACGAAGCCCTGGGAGGCCAGCCGCTCGCCGTACCAGGACATGCTCGACTGGTAGGCGGTGTAGCCGGGGGAGATGGCCACGGCGCCGAAGGTGCCGTCCGAGGTGCTGGTCGGGTAGTAGATCGTGCCGCCGCCGAAGCCGCGGACGGAGAGCGAGGACACCCGGGTCTCGGAGACCCGGTAACTGCCGGTCCGGGCCTCGATGCTGTCCTCGGTCGGGTCCGGGCCCCGCTCGTACGGGTTCTCCACGGCGGCCTGGACGGCGGCCTCCGGGGCGGCCTGCGCGGCCGGCATCAGGGCGACGCCGGTACCGGTGAGGGCCAGCGCCAGTCCGGCCAGGCTCAGCCGGACGGTGCGGGAACGGGGCTTGCGGCGGTGCCGGCCGGCCTCGGGGGTGGAGGTGTCGTGGTGCAGCGGCTCCATGAGCGTGTACTCCCTGAAGTCAAGGGGGATGTGGGGGAACGTGGGTCATCGTTCAACCGACACACGCCCGTCACATCGGTGAAATCACCGGCCTTCGCCGCGTGTTGGCGCCGCGGCCACCGAAAGGCCAGGTCAGGGAGGCGGATTGACGGGTCTCCTTCGCCGGGACGATGCGTGGCCGCCCGGTGAACCGCGATCATGGCGGGGTGTCCTCACTGCAGAATCGCCGGCGGAACGCGTCCCGGGAGCCCCAGATGGTGGTGTGCGGCGACGACGCGCTCGCCCACCGGCTCGCCGCCGAACTCTCCGGGATGTACCAGGAGCCCGTCACGCTCGTCCTGCCGCCCACCGGGGAGGGCCGCCGCCCGCTGGACGGCATCCCCGGCCGCCGGGAACCCGTGGTGCCGGTACGGGTCATCGAGGCCCGCGCCCTGGACGACGAGGTACTGGCCGAGGCCGGGGTCGCCACCGCGCAGGCGCTGGCCCTCGTCCACGACGACGACGAGACCAACATCCACGCCGCCCTCCGCGCCCGCCGGCTCAACCCCCGGGTGCGGCTGGTCATCCGCCTCTTCAACCGCAAACTGGGCCGGCACCTGGAGGAGCTGCTCGACCGCTCCGTGGAGATCGCCGCCCCCGACCTGGACCCGGTCGCCGTGGACGCCTCCACCACGGTGCTCTCCGACGCCGACACCGCCGCGCCCGCCCTCGCCGCCGCCGCCATCGTCGGCACCAGCAAGGTCGTCCACGCCGACGGCCTGATCCTCCGCGCCGCCGAGCGGCCCCCCGCGGCGCGCGGGGAGCCGGACGCCCGGCCGTCCCTCTGCACCCTCGCGCTGTTCTCGGCCGCGGACAGCCCGGACGCGGGGGAGGGCTCCGAGGACAGCGGCGACGAGGGCCCGCGGCTGCTGCCCGACGACGAACTGGCGGCGGGATCTCCCGAGCGCGGCCGGGTGGTGCTGGAGACGGTCATCCACGACGGCGTCCCGGCCCCGCCGCGCCGCCTGGGCCGCACCCCGCCGCTGAGCACCCTGTTCTCCCGCCGGATGCGGATGGCGCTGCTCGGCCTGGTGACCGCGGTCGGGGCGCTGGCCGTGGCGTCCGTCCTGCTGACCGGCGACGACCCGCTGCACGCCGCCTATCTCTCCCTGCTCGACCTCATCGCCATCGGCGACCCCGCCGAGGGGGAGGAACCGGCCCGGCAGATCCTCCAGCTCCTCTCCGGCATGGTGGGCCTGCTGCTGCTCCCCGTCCTGGTGGCCGCCGTGCTGGAAGGGCTCGGCACTTTCCGGTCGGCGAGCTCGCTGCGCCGGCCGCCGCGCGGGCTCTCCGGGCACGTGGTACTGCTCGGGCTGGGCAAGGTCGGCACCCGGGTGCTGTCCCAATTGCACGAGATGGGCGTCCCCGTGGTCTGCGTCGAGCACGACCCGGACGCCCGGGGCGTGGCGCTCGCCCGGCGGTACCGGGTGCCGACGGTGATCGGGGACGTCACCGAGGAGGGTGTGCTGGAGGCCGCCAAGGTGCACCGCAGCAGCGCCCTGCTGGCCCTCACCAGCCACGACAGCACCAATCTGGAGGCGGTGCTGTACGCCCGCGGGGTCTCGGACCGGCTGCGCGTGGTGCTGCGGCTGTACGACGACCGGTTCGCCGCGGCGGTCTACCGCACCCTCCGCGACTCCCACCCCGGGGCGATGACCCGCAGCCGCAGCGTGTCCTCACTGGCGGCGCCGGCCTTCGCCGGGGCGATGATGGGCCGCCAGGTGCTGGGGGCGATCCCGGTGGAACGGCGGGTCCTGCTGTTCGCGGCGGTGGAGGTGAAGGACTGCCCGGCCCTGGAGGGCCGCACGGTCCGGGAGGCGTTCCGGCCCGGCAGCCGGCGGGTGCTCGCCCTGGACGTGGCCGCGCCGGCGCATCGCCGTCCCGATCTCGCGGCCCTGCCGCCGGGCTGGCAGACCGTGGAGCGGGAGCTGCTGTGGCAGCCGCACCCCGGCTATGTGCTGCGGCCGGAGGACCGGGTGGTGCTGGCCGCCACCCGGCAGGGGCTGGCCGAGCTGCTGGGCCGGCACCCGCGGCCCGGCCGGGACGGCCCGGAGGACGGCGGCCCGGCGCCGGACCGGAGCTGAGCGGACCCGGGGCCGGGCTCCGGGCCGGGGGGAAGCGCGGCCCGTCCACGGCGGAGGGCCCGTCCGCGCCACCGGGTGGTGGTGCGGACGGGCCCTCGTCCGGTACGGCCGCGCGGTGCCGCCGGCCCGGGTCAGGACTTGGCGGCCGGCTCGCTCACGCCGTCCCCGCCGGAACCGGAGGCCCCGGCCCGGCGGTCACGGAGATGCTGCAGATAGGAGGAGAGCTCCCGCTTGACGATCGGCGCCAGCAGGTAGAGGCCGATGATGTTGATGACGGCGGCCAGGAAGAGCATCGCGTCCGCCATGTTGATCAGCGCGCCGAGGGTGAGCAGCGAGCCCGCCGCGACGATCACGCTGAAGAGCACCTTGTAGATGTTCTCGCTGGTGCGGCTCCGGCCGAACAGGTACGTCCAGCACTTCAGGCCGTAGTAGCTCCAGGTGATGATCGTGGAGAAGGCGAAGAGCAGCACCGCGATGGTCAGGATGTACGGGAACCACGGCAGGACGGTCTCGAAGGCGTCGGACGTCAGCGTCACGCCGTCGCCGGGGCCCTCGCCGGCGGCGGCCGCCTCGCGGGCGTTCTCCCAGCTCGGGGTGGAGGCGATGACGATGGTCAGCGCGGTCATCGTGCAGATGACGACGGTGTCGATGAACGGCTCCAGCAGCGCGACCAGACCCTCGGTCACCGGGTGCCGGGTCTTGACGGCGGAGTGCGCGATCGGCGCGGAGCCGATGCCGGCCTCGTTGGAGAACGCGGCCCGCTGGAAGCCGACGATCAGCACGCCGATCGCACCGCCCGCGACGCCCTCGGGGTTGAAGGCACCGCTGACGATGCTGCTCACGGCGTCCGGCAGGGCCGGGATGTTGACGCCGATGACGATGAGACACGCGGTGACGTAGATGCCCGCCATGGCCGGGACCAGCCGGCTGGTGACGTTGGCGATGGACTTGATGCCGCCGAGGAGGACCAGGGCGACCAGGGCGGCGAGCAGCACACCGAAGAGGAGGGCACCCGCGGAGTTGCCGAAGATGCCGTCCTCGCCGCCGGTGACGGACTTGAGCTGGGTGAAGCTCTGGTTGGCCTGGAAGAGGTTGCCGCCGAAGAAGGTGAAGAAGAGCAGGGAGACCGCGACACCCACGGCGAGGACCTTGCCGACGCCGCTCATGCCGCGCTCGGCGAGGCCCTTGCGCAGATAGTGCATCGGGCCGCCGGAGACGGTGCCGTCCTCGTGGATGTCCCGGTACTTCACGCCCAGGGTGCACTCGACGAACTTGGTCGCCATGCCGAGGAGGCCGGCGACGATCATCCAGAAGGTGGCTCCGGGCCCGCCGATGGTGACGGCGACGGCCACACCGGCGATGTTGCCGAGGCCGACGGTGCCGGAGACCGCGGCGGTGAGCGCCTGGAAGTGGCTCACCTCACCGGGGTCGTCCTTGTCCTCGTACTTGCCGCGCACCAGGTCCACCGCGAGCTTGGCGCGGCGGGCCTGGACGAAGCCGAAGTAGATGGAGAAGACGACGCCCGCGACGACCAGCCAGCCCACGATCCAGGGGAAGGGGGTGGGGAAGACGCCGAAGTCGGTCTCGTAGAAGACCCACTTGGTGAGGAACTCGGCTACGGGGTCGAAGACGCCGTTGACGGCTTCCTCGATCGTCGAGGTGACGGAATTGCTTGCCATGAACGGAACCTCTGGCTGGTGTGGTGCTGAGGACGAGGGCCCACCATCCGGCGGTTGCCGATGGTGCGCTGATAAGACGGATTGGGAGTTCCTATCACGGAGAGCAATCGCACCGGTGTGACGTGGGTCACTTCACCGCAGGGGCATGGCAGTCTTTATGGCTCTGTAACCGGACAAAAGCGCGCGATAGATTCGCTATACAGGAACACCGGCCCGGTGAGCGGTGCGCGATCGTGCACACACCGTTACATGATCGCAACGCGCGGCCCGGCCGCCGCCGCCCGTCCGGACGGCCGGTGGCGGCCGGGCCGCGTCCGCCGGTTCCGCTCCCGTTCTCAGCGGGTCACGACATGCCGTTCGTCCGGGACGCAGTGCGTCATGGTCAGTCCCGAGACGTCGCGCGGCGGGTTCTTGCCGAGGTTCGCCAGCCGCCGCCGGTCCTCCTCGGTCAGCTGCTGGCCCGGCAGCGGTTCGAGATGCGCCACCTCGGGGGTGTCGATGCCCAGTCCCTCGCCGACCCGCAGCCCCAGGTCGTTCTCCACCAGCAGGAAGTGCCAGAGCATGCGCTCCTGCACCGGGCGGTCGCACTGGGAGAGCAGGGTGACGAAGTTCCGCACCAGGTCGTCGCGCTCCCACTCCTCCAGCAGCAGATAGCGCTGCCCGGCCTGGAGGTAGTCGTTGGTGCGGGGGATGCGCTTGCGGGTCAGCTTGCCGCGGATCTCCGGACCCTGGTCGTCGTGGGTGGGGAAGGCGGCCTCCTGCAGCCCGCCCAGCACCGACGGCTCGTAGTTGATGTGCGTGTTCTCCGCGCCGCCGTCGATGTGGTATGTCATCTGGCCGTCGCGCTGGTTGGTGCGCACCGGGGCGTTCTTCGCCTGGTTGACCGGCACCTGCAGGTAGTTCGGGCCCACCCGGTAGCGCTGGGTGTCGCTGTAGGAGAAGGTCCGGCCGACCAGCATCTTGTCGTCCGAGAAGTCCAGCCCGTCGACGAGCACACCGGTGCCGAACGAGATCTGCTCGTTCTCGGCGAAGTAGTTGGCCGGCATCCGGTCGAGCACCATCCGGCCCACCGGCTTGGGCGGGAACTCCTGCTCCGGCCAGGTCTTGGTGTCGTCCAGCGGGTCGAAGTCCAGCTCCGGGTGCTCGTGGTCGTCCATCATCTGGACGAGCAGCTCCCACTCCGGGTGGTCGCCGCGGGCCACGGCCTCGTAGAGGTCCTTCGTCGCGTGGCCGGTGGCCTCCGCCTGCACGTTGGCGGCGTCCTCCTCGGTCATGCTGCGCACGCCCTGCCTGGGCATCCAGGTGTACTTCACCAGCTTGGTGCCGCCGTGGGCGTCCACCCACTTGTAGGTGTTGACGCCGAAGCCCTGCATGTGGCGGTAGTCCGCGGGGATGCCGCGCGGGCTGAAGAGATTGACCAGCATGTGCATCGATTCCGGCGTCTGGCTCATGAAATCGAAGATGCGGTTCGGCTGCTGCTCGAAGGTGATCGGGTCGGGCTTGAGCGCGTGGATCACATCCGGGAACTTGATCGCGTCGCGGATGAAGAAGACGGCGAGGTTGTTGCCCACCAGGTCCCAGTTGCCGTCCTCGGTGTAGAACTTCACCGCGAAGCCGCGCGGGTCCCGGGCGCACTCCGAGGAGTCCCGGCCGCCGATGACGGTGGAGAAGCGGACCGCGACATCGGTGCGCTTGCCGCGCTCCTGGAAGAGCTTGGCCCGGGTGTAGCGGTCGATCGGCTCGTCGCCCCAGGCGCCGTACGCCTCGAAGTAGCCGTAGGCGGTGACGCCGCGGGCGTGGACGACGCGCTCCGGGATGCGCTCCCGGTCGAAGTGGCTGATCTTCTCCAGGAACTGGTAGTTCTCCAGGGTGGCCGGTCCGCGCGCACCGACGGTGCGCTGATTCTGGTTGTCGTAGACCGGGTGCCCTTGCCGGTTGGTGAGTACGGGCCGTTCGTCTCCCCGGCCGGCGCCCTTCTTCTCTACGTCCGTCACGGTGCTGGGCTCCTTCGCTCGTCGGTGCGCCGCGCCGCGCCGGATGCCGCGAGCGGCTGCGTGTGCGTACCCCGGGGAGCGGGGGGCCTAACAGAAGAAGGGAGCCCAGTACTCCGGTTCAACCGTAAGGCTTCGCCGTAATTGCAGATGTACTTGCAGTGACGGACGGTCCGGGGCGAGGATGGTTCCCCGGGCATCCCGCCCCCTCAACCGCCCCTCGACGCTGCGGAGCGCGCGATGACAGCTCATCAGGCACGGCGGGGCGGCGGCCCGGACCCCACCGGCCCGTCACGCGCCGGCCGGGGCCGCGCCGATGTGCACCCCGGAGCCCTCGCCCCCGCCGGTCCGCCGCCGGTCACGGCGGGCACGGCACCGGCCGCCCCGGGCCGGTCCGCCGCCGAGGCCGAGCGCGAGTGGGACCCCCTCACCCGTCTGCTCCTGCTGCTGGAGCTCTCCGGCCGGCGCTCCTGGCTGGAGGACCTCGCCTCCCCCGACCGCACCTGACCGGCGGCCGGAGACCCTCCCGGCCGCCACGCACGTCCGCGCCCCCGGCCGGCCGCCGGCGGTGCGCCTCCCTCCATGCGCGGGTCCGTCAAGTGGAGTAAGCCGGGGAGACGGGGTACCTGGCACAGAAGCGCACCGGCGGGCCCCGCCCACCGGTGCGCCGTCCGCCGCGTACCAGGAGGAGTCACCACCATGGCCATCGCCACCGTCAACCCGGCCACCGGCGAGACGCTGAAGACCTTCGATCCCCTCGGCGACGCGGAGATCGACGAGCGGATCGAGCGGGCCGTCCGGGCCTTCCACACCCACCGCGTCACCGGCTTCGGCGGGCGCGCCGAGTTGATGAACCGCGCGGCCGACCTGCTGGAGGCGGAGCAGGAGGACATCGCCCGGACCATGACCACCGAGATGGGCAAGACCCTGGCCGCCTCCCGCGCCGAGGCCGCCAAGTGCGTCAAGGCGATGCGCTGGTACGCACGCAACGCCGAGGCGCTGCTGGCGGACGAGGAGCCGGCGGCCGCCGACGTCGAGGACTCGGGGGCCGTCCGCGCGTACGTCCGCTACCGTCCGCTCGGGGTCGTCCTCGCCGTCATGCCGTGGAACTTCCCGCTCTGGCAGGTGATCCGCTTCGCGGCACCCGCCCTGATGGCGGGCAACACCGGGCTGCTCAAGCACGCCTCCAACGTGCCGCAGACCGCGCTCTACCTGGAGGACCTCTTCCGCCGGGCGGGCTTCCCGGAGGGCTGCTTCCAGACGCTGCTGGTCGGGTCCGGCGCCGTGGAGGGCGTTCTGCGCGATCCCCGGGTGTCCGCCGCGACCCTCACCGGCAGTGAGCCCGCGGGCCGTTCCGTGGCCTCGATCGCGGGGGACACCGTGAAGAAGACGGTGCTGGAACTGGGCGGCAGCGATCCGTTCATCGTCATGTCCTCCGCCGGCATCCCCGAAGCGGCGCGGACCGCCGTGACCGCGCGGGTGCAGAACAACGGCCAGTCCTGCATCGCGGCCAAGCGCTTCATCGTGCACACGGACGTCTACGACGACTTCGTGGACCGCTTCACCGCCGCGATGAGGGACCTGACGGTGGGCGACCCGATGGACGGGGCCACCGATGTCGGGCCGCTCGCGAGCGAGAGCGGCCGCGCCGGTCTGGAGGAGCTGGTCGAGGACGCGCGGGCGCGCGGGGCGACCGTGCTCTGCGGCGGCCGGCGGCCGGAGGGGCTGCCGGACGGCTGGTTCTACGAGCCGACGGTGCTGTCGGACGTCACCCCGGAGATGCGCATCCACCGCGAGGAGGCGTTCGGACCGGTGGCCTCCGTCTACCGGGTCTCCGGCACGGAACAGGCGATCCAGCTCGCCAACGACACCCCGTTCGGGCTCAGCTCCAACGTGTGGACCCGGAACCCGGAGGAGCAGCGGCGCTTCATCCGCGATCTGGAGGCGGGATCCGTCTACCTCAACGGCATGACGGCCTCGCACCCCGCCCTCCCCTTCGGGGGCGTCAAGCGTTCCGGGTACGGGCGCGAGCTGTCCGGGCACGGTATCCGCGAGTTCTGCAACCCCACCACGGTCTGGTACGGGCCGTCGCACGCCGATACCGGGGCCGGCGCCGCGGAGTGACACCCGCGGAAGGGGGACACGGGCGGCCGGGACCGGCGACGGCGGGGGAACGGGGAACCGCGACGGGCGGCGCCGGTCCCGGCCCCGCCCGGCCCCCGTCCGCGGGGCCGCGGCCCGCACGGTCACCGGTGCCCGCGCGGGCGCCCGGGACGCCACCGGGCGGGACGCCGAGGCCACGGCCGGGAGCCGGTGATGCGCCCGAATGGGGGCGGCGGCCGGGGTGAACGGCCTCCGGCCGGGTACGCGTCCCCCGTTCCCCGGTGGCGGGCCGCCGCCGGGGCCATCCGCCGGACCACGAACTGGGAGACCTCGATGACGAGTCCGAACCCCGACCCCGTACCCCCGGCTCCGACCCCGCCTCCGGGCCCCGGCCCCGGCCCCGTACCGGACCCGGTGCCGCCGGCCCCGACACCGCCGCCCGGCCCCGGCCCCACCCCCGGACCGAGGCCGGGGCCGAACCCGGGGCCCACGCCCGTCCCGGAGCCGGACCCGGTCCCGCCCGTCCCGCCCGGCCCGAACCACCCCGATCCCACACCGGAGCCGCAGCCGAGCCCCAGCCCGGTCGGCGGAACGGCGGAGAACTGACCGATGGATCTGCTCGATGCCTTCGACACCGCCTGGCTGGAGTTCGACCGCCGGGTGCACCGGGTCCGCGAGGACCAGTGGGGCGAACCCACACCCTGCACCGCGTGGACGGTGCGCGACCTGGTGAACCACCTGGTCGGGGAACACCTCTGGGCTCCCTGGCTGCTGCGCGGGGCCACGCTCGCCGAGGTCGGGGACCGTTTCGACGGCGACGTGCTCGGCGACGACCCGATCGCGGCCTGGGAGCGGGCCGCCGCCGAGTCGCACGCCGCCTTCCACCGGCCGGGCGCCCTGGACGGCCACGTCGACACCAGCGGCGGGGAGAGCCCCACCACCGACTACGGATGGCAGATGGCCACGGATCTCACCGTGCACGCCTGGGACCTGGCCCGGGGCATCGGTGACGACGACACCCTCGGCGACGAACTCGCGGCGGCGGTGTACGAGCGGGTCGAACCGGAGGCCGCCGGCTGGCAGGGCTCCGGGCTCTTCGCCGCGCCGGTGCCGGTGCCCGAGGGGGCCCGGGCGCAGGACCGGCTCGTCGCCCTGCTCGGCCGGAAGCCGTAGCCGGACCCGTGGCCGGGGGCCGCCCGTGTACGGGGGCGGCCCCCGCCGGCCGGAGGTGCGGGGCACCGGCGGGGGACCGGCGCCGCCGCGCCGGCCGGCCCGGGGCTCACCACGGCCCGCCGCCGTCCGGGCCGCGTCCCCGCGGGCCCCGGTACCCGTGCGCGAACGCCGCCCGCCGGGCCCGCCGCCGGCGCAGCACCGGCCGCAGGGCCCAGGCCAGCGCGGCGCAGAGGACGGCCGCCGCCCCGGCGTACGGGAGCAGCCGCCCGGCGGCGGAGGCGGTGCCCTCCGGCGCGGTTGCGGTACCGGCGCTCCGTACGGCCGCCGGGGGACCGTGCAGCGGTTCGGCGGCCCGGGCGGGCGCCGGGTTGAGGGTGCCGACCGACGGGGCGTCGTCGGCGACGGAGAAGCCCCAGTCGAGCAGGGACCGGGTCTCCTCGTAGACGGCGTGGGGGCGGCCGGAGCGGGGGTTCATGACGGTGACCACCAGCGTGCGGCCGTCCCGTCGCGCGGCCGCCGCGAGGGTGTTCCCGGCGTGGGTGGTGTAACCGTTCTTCACCCCGACGAGGCCCGGATACGGCTCCACCCCCGGCCCGCCGCCGAGCAGCCGGTTGGTGTTCTGGACCGCGTAGGTGCCCAAAGCCCGCCCCCGCTCGTCCCGGCCGGTGGGGAAGCGCGTAGTGGCGAGGCCGGCGTAGCGCGCGAAGTACGGCTGGGCGAGCCCGGCCCGAGCGAAGAGGCTCAGGTCGTACGCCGAGGAGACCTGCCCCGGGGCGTCGTAGCCGTCGGGGGAGACCACCCGGGTGTCGTGTGCGCCGAGCATCCGTGCCCTGGCCCGCATCTGCCGGACGGTGTTCTCCACCGAGCCGTTCATCGCGGCCAGGACGTGCACCGCGTCGTTGCCGGAGGCGAGGAAGACGCCGCGCCAGAGGTCGGCGACCGTGTACCGGTGGCCCGGCCGGAGCCCGACCATGCTGCTGCCGGAGCCCACCGCCCGGAGGTCCGCCGGCCGCACGGTGCGCAGCCCGTCCTGCGGGAACCTGGGCAGCAGGGTGAGGGCGAACAGCATCTTGAGGGTGCTGGCGGGCGGCAGCCTGAGGTGGGCGTTCCGGGCGGCCAGCACCCGGCCGGTCCGGGCGTCGGAGACCATCCACGACCGGGCGGACAGGTCCCGGGGCAGGGTCTGTGCCGCCCGGCCGCGCGGCACGTGGAGGCCGGGGGCGGACAGGGGGCGTGCGTCGCGGACCGCGGAGCGGGGACCGTGCCGCCCGTCCTGCCGCTCGTCCGCGTGGGCCGTGGGCACGGTGCAGCAGGTGAGGAGGGCGAGAAGGGCGGTGGCCGCCACACCGGCCCGCTGGGTGATTCCGGGGGGCTTGTCCATATCTGCACCGTAGGAACGGTTCGCCGGGCCTGCCGCGTGTTCCTGCTCCATCCGGGCGGCGGCCCCGACGCGGCGCCAGAACGGCTGCGCCGACCGGTGGTTGACGTTGCGTCAGCTCTGCGGCCGGGGGGCGTCGTGGACCGCGCAGCGGCCGGCCGCCCGGCGGTCCCGGAACGCCGGGCGGCCGGGCGGCGGGCCTCGCGAGGGTCCGGTGGCCGGAGGGGGCGGGCGGCGCCGGGGAGGACCGGTGCGGGACCGCCGGGCCTCAGCCGGCCTGCTCCGCGGGGACGACGAAGACGACACCGCGGCCGGCGGCGGTCCCCGTGCGCTGCTCGCCCGGCGACATCAGGACGCCCGGCTCGCCCCCGCAGTCGGCGGCCGGGTAGAGCTGGGCGGCCAGTTCGGTGCTGTTGCGGAACGCCGTGGGCACCACTCCGTCGAAGGGGTAGCAGATGCCGACCCGGGGGGTGTCGATCTGCTGTTCCGGTCGCTTCTCCCCATAGGCGAAGGACAGCGGGGCGGGCAGTTCGGAGGGTACGGAGGCGGACGGCTTGTCGCTCCCCTTGCCGGCCGAAGTGTCCTCGGACGACGCCATTTTGGCGCCCACGAGCACCGCCGCGATGATTCCCGCCGCCGCGGCGACGGACAGATATCTGGTCAACACGCGCATGGGTCCTCCAGGGCCGGTTCAACACGTTCTCGTGATGCACCTTGGCCCCCGGTGAACCACCGGCATGTCAGGCATACCGCTAAGTAACCCGATAAGCCTATTAATTGGCTCCGAAGGTCCGCCTCCGCTGCGCCGCCCGGGGGAGCCGAGGCCCCGCCGAAGTTTCTGCCGCCTGCGTTGAACACACGGGCGGTCACCGTCCGTACCTCCTGCCGTCAGAGGCGCACACCCGCGCCGGACGGGAATGCGGATCGCAGGAGTAAAGATGAGGAAGTGGCAGAGCGCCTCGATCGCGGTGACGGCGGCAGCGGTGATGCTGTTGACGGCCTGTGGCCAGAAGCCGGGCGGCGCCGGTGCGAACGCGGCGCAGCCGGCGGGACAGGCGGAGGCCGCCGTCCCGCAGGACCCGGGAGGTGGTTACGGAGAGAGCGGCAGCACCGGCGCGGCCCAGAAGGCCAAGCCCGCGGGGCAGCTGACCATCGGCGACAGCGAGGAGCTCGGTCCGGTTCTGACCGACAGCGCGGGGTTCACCCTCTACCGCTTCGACAAGGACACCGCGAACCCGCCGAAGTCCGCCTGCGAGGGCGAATGCGTCAAGGCGTGGCCTCCGGTCCCGGCCGCCGACGTCTCGTCGACCAGCGGCATCGACGCCGCCCTGCTGGGCGAGGTCACCCGGTCGGACGGCACCAAGCAGCTGACCGTGGACGGCTGGCCGATGTACCGCTACGCCAAGGACACCGAGCCCTGGCAGACCAACGGCCAGGGCGTGGGCGGCACCTGGCACGCGGCGGCGCCGGACGGCAAGAAGGCGCAGCCCGGCAGCGAGACGGGCGGCGAGCCCGCGGGCAGCGCGCCCGCCGGCGGCTCCGAAGCCGGTGCGGACCTGCCCGCCATCTCGGCGGTCAAGGACGCCGAGCTCGGCGAGATCCTGCGCGACGCCGAGGGCCGCACGCTCTACCGGTTCACCAAGGACAGCGCCTGGCCGATGAAGTCCAACTGCGTCGGCAAGTGCGAGGAGCTGTGGAAGCCGGCCCGGCCGGTCGACCTGAAGGACGTCGAGGACATCGACCCCAAGCTGCTGACCACCTTCAAGCGCCCGGACGGCAGCAAGCAGCTGACCGTCGACTGCTGGCCGCTGTACTGGTACACCGGTGACGAGAAGCCGGGCGACACCAACGGCCAGGGCGTCGGCGGCACCTGGTTCGCCGTCGCGCCCAGCGGAAAGCTGATCAAGAGCTGACCACCCGTGCCGGGCTGCCGAACGCCCGGACCCCGGACACGACGGATCCGCTCCCGCTCCCGCCGGATTTCCCGGCGGGAGCGGGAGCGGTCGCGGGCCGTCACACCCGGGCACCGTACCGGTCGTGAATCCGGACAAGTGGTGACACAGTGGCCTTGGAGGTCGTACCTGCGAAGCCGGCGCACCGCCGACGACGGTCGACCGCGTCGGGAGGTCACATGGCGGAACCTGACGCGGCCCCACGGACGGGGCCGCCGGGCGGCAACAGCCGCCTGCCCCCCGACACCGCCAGGAACCTGGCCCTCAACCGCATCGGCCTCTTCGAGTGGGACCTGGAGAGCGGCCGCATGCAGATGGACCGGGTGGCCCTGGACCTCTTCGACCTCCGGCCGGAGGAATACCCCGGCAACGCCGACGCGCTCATCAGCCGGCTCAGCCGGGAGGAGTCCGACCGCATCGACGCCGTCGTGGACGACGCCCTGGCGAAGGGCCGGGAGGCCCACGGCACCTACTTCCGCGTCCGCCGGCGGGACGGCTCGCTGCGCTGGGCCCACGGCCAGGGCCATTTCCTGCACGACGGCACGGGCAAGCCGCGGCGCATCGCCGGCATCGTCCGCGACGCGACCCAGGAGCTGACCAGCGCCGTCGAGCGGGGCGCCGTGGAGGTCGGGCACCGCCCGCCCGGCATCGGGATCGAGACGACCGCCGCCGCCCTCAGCCGCGCCCTGACCGTCCGGGACGTCATCGAGATCCTGGAGAGCATCGGCGGCGGCCCCGGCGCCGGCGCCGAAAGACCCGTCACCCTGATGCTGGGGCTGGTGGAGGGCAGCCGGCTCCATCTGATCACCCGGGGCCGGATCGGCGTCGAACCCGCGCCGGAGTACTCGGCGCTCGACGACGAGAACCCCATGTGCGAGGTGGTGCGCACGGGGGAGCTCCGGCTGATCGGCTCCCGCCGGGAGTACGCCGAACGCTATCCGCGGCTGTGGCCGCGCCTGGAGCCGGTGGAGTTCGGTTCGGCCGCCTATCTGCCGCTGGTCGCCCAGTCACGGACCCTGGGCGTGATCGGCATCCTCTTCCGCGAGGAGGTGCCCTTCACCCCCGAGGACCGCGGCAGCTACGTCGGTTTCAGCACCACCCTCGCCCAGAGCCTCCAGCGGGCCATGCTCTTCGACCACGAGCACGAGGTCGCCGAGGGCCTGCAGCAGACCATGCTGCCGCGCATCCCGGCCGTCCCCGGTGCCGAGGTGGCCGTCCGCTACCGCGCGGCCCGCCTCCGCCGCGAGCTGGGCGGCGACTGGTACGACCTGATCCCGCTGCCCGGCGGGAAGGTCGGCGCGGTCGTCGGGGACGTCACCGGGCACGACATCAAGGCGGCCGCCGTCATGGGCCAGCTGCGCATCGCCCTCCGGGCCTACGCGGCCGAGGGGCACTCGGCCGCCACGGTCATGGCCCGGGCCTCCGTCTTCCTCGACGAGCTGGGCAGCGACCGCTTCGCCACCTGCCTCTACGCCGAGGCCGACCCGCTCGCGGGCGAGCTGCGGATCGTCCGGGCCGGCCATCTCGACCCGCTGCTGCGGCAGGCCGACGGGACCTGCCGCCCGCTCCCGGTGGCCGGCGGGCTGCCGCTCGGGCTGTCGGCCGAGTTCGACGCCCTGGAGTATCCGGTGACGCCGGTGGAACTGGGCGCGGACGAGACCCTGGTGCTGTACACCGACGGCCTCATCGAGCAGCCCGGCACCGACCTGGACGAGGGCCGCAGGCAACTCGTCGAGGCCCTGACCAACGGGCCGTACGACCTGGAGGAGCTCGCCGACCACCTCCCCCGCGCCCTCGGCGACCGGATCGGCGACGACGACACGGCCCTGCTGCTGCTCCGGCGGGTGGGACACCCGGAACCGCACCTCCGGCGGCGCCTCCACCAGCACATCGCCCCCGCCGACCCGGAATCGCTGGCCACCGCCCGCCACATGCTCCGCGAGGCGGTCCGCGCCTGGGGCGTCACCGAACGGGCGGACGACATCGAACTGGTCGCCGACGAGCTGATCACCAACTCCCTGCTGCACACCGACGGTGGTGCCGTGGTCACCGTCCTCATGCTGCCCGGCCCCGAGCGCCGGCTCCGCCTGGAGGTGCAGGACCGCTCCAGCGGCTGGCCGCGCCGCCGCGAGCCCGGCGACGCGAGCACCTCCGGGCGCGGACTGCTGCTGGTCGACATGCTGACCGACGTCTGGGGCGTGGAGTCCCGCGGACCCGGCAAGGCGGTCTGGGGCGAGTTCGGCCAGGCCTCGGGGCGCTGACGGCCGGGACGGGCCCGGCCGGAGGGCCGGAAGGCGCCGGAGGACGTGTTCAGAGTTTGCGGAAGGTGCGGGCGTCGTCGGCCGCCGACAGCACCATGCCGAGATCGGCCCCGGCGGAGGCCGTGACCACGGTCGCCACCGCGCCCTCGACGAACGGCGCGTCCGCGATCCGTACGCCCTCCGGCAGCGCGTCCGGGCCGGTGTCGGCCAGCAGGGTCTTGACGGTGAGCACCGCGCTGCCCATGTCGCAGAGCACCACGACCCCCGCTCCCTCGTCGGCCCGCGCGACCGCCCGCCGGACCAGCTCGGAGCTGGTGCCGATCCCCCCGGCCTCCGCGCCGCCCGCGGCGACGACCGGCGAGGGGTCTCCGGCACCCACCAGGTCCCGGGCCAACCGGGCGGTGGATTCGGCCACTTCACGACTGTGCGAGACGAGCACCACCCCGACACGGGCGGGAGTGCCGCCGGGTCCGGCGGACGCCGGAGCGGTTCCTGCGTCCGTTCCTGCGTCCGTTCCTGCGTCCGTTCCGGCTTCCGTCCTCCCAGCGGTCGTTCCGCTCCCGGCCGCCGTCCCGCCGGGGGCCGGTGCGGACCCGTCCTTCCCGGCGGTCCCCGGGCCGGCGGTGCCCGCGGTCTCCGCCCCGGTCCCCCCGCCGGACTCCGGGGCGGGGCCCGCCGCCGCCTCGTGGAGTGCGGTGAACAGCAGGGCCGTGGAGGTCGCGCCCGGATCCTGGTGGCCGACGCTCCGTTCGCCGAGATAGCTGGCCCGGCCGCGACGGGCCCGCATCGGGATCGTCGCCTCGGCCCCCTCCCGGGCGGCGCGGGCCGCCGCTGCCAGCGCCCCGGTCAGCGGCGCGCCCTCCCCGAGCGCCCGTTGGTACGCCTCCGCCGCCGGGGCGAGGGCGTCGACCATGGTCTTGTCCCCGGGCCCGGAGTCGCCGAGCCTCCGCACCCCGGCCACCGCGGCCGCCAGGGCCTCGCCCAGGGCCTGCGGCGACACGGTCCCGTCCTCGCCGAGCGCCTTCGCGGCGCGGCGCAGCACCGTTCCGTAGAGCGGGCCGGACGCGCCGCCGACCTTGCCGATCAGATGGGTGCCGAACCCCTTGAGCAGGGCGCCCGGTGTGGTGGCCGCCGCGTACGCCTCGGACGTCGAGGCGGAGTCGAAACCGCGCCGCATGTTGGAGCCGTGGTCGGCGTCTCCGATGGCCGAGTCCAGATCGGTGAGATGGTCCGCCTCCCGCCGGATCGCGGCGGCGGCGAGGTCCAGCCAGCGGCGGAAGAAGGCGGTGTCGAGCACGGGAGCGGGTGAGTCCGGGGACGCGGTCATGGGAGGGAACTCCTGGGTTCGCGGCGGCTGGTACGCGGGGCCGGGGGCCGGCCCGTACGGAACCCGTCCAGTCTGGGGGCCGCGGCCCCGCCCGTCGACGCCGTTGATCGGCTTGTCGGTGCGCGTGTCGCGGCGCGCGCCGCCGTCGCGCGCCGTCCCGGTTTGCGCGCACGCCGCGACGGGGCCCGTGCACCGGGCGCCGTTTTCCGGCGCGTTCGTGCGGGCCCCGGCGGGAAGGCGGTCGGAGGCGGTCGGCCGGCCACGCGCCGGATGACCGGCGCGGGCGGTGGCGTGCGGTGATGTGGCGCCCACGGCGCGGGCGCCACGGCCCGGGCGGTGGGCCCAGTGCGGTCAGGCCCGGCGACGCATCGGGGGCAGATGGAACGGACGCGAGCCGGGCCCGCCGATGTGCGAGAAGGGCTGGGTCCGCCAGTCCAGGCTCTGAGGGAGCGTCAGCAGCAGGGCCGCGTCCTGCTCCTGGGCGTCCAGCGAGTCGTCGGCCGGGGAGGTCTCGGCGATGTTCCGGCCGGTGCCCGGGCAGACGGTGAGACCGAAGGGATTCCACGGGCTCGGGCAGAGCGCGTGTTCGGGCAGGACGTCCTCGTCGGCGAGGAGCGCGATGGGACGCGCGCAGTCCGGGCAGGTCACCCGGAACATCTCGTAGGTCTCGTGGGTACTGTCCTCGTCGCCGTCGTCGGCCGTTTCGACGTCCTGCGGCTCGAAATCGGCGGCGACGGCGGGTGTTCGATCGCGGTTGCCGCGACCCGGGCGCTTCAGGCTGCGCATATGTTCGTCTCTCCCCCTCGATGGGACGGTGAGGCGCTGTGGCCTCGACCACAGCAGACTTTTCCCGCGCCCCGGCACGGGTAATCGCGGCACTTCCGCGGACCCGTCGCGAGTGGTGTGGTCTTCGTCACACGGGGCGGGCGGCGGTGCGCTGACCTGCGATGCAACGGCCCTGCGCGCAGGGCGGACGGGGGGCGGCGGCGGTCGCGGGCGGACGGTCCCGGGCGCACGCCGGGGCGCCGGGCCGGCGCCCCGGCCGGGCCGGGCCGCGGGAGCGCGGACCGGTGCCGGCCGTGCGCGGCGGCGTGCGCGTGCCCGAAAGCCGTGTGTCTCACGGGGGCGGTGACGCTGTAGGTTCTTGCGCTGTGGAGGAACTGGACCGGCAGATCGTGGAACTGCTCGTCAAGGACGGGCGCATGAGCTACACCGACCTGGGCAAGGCCACCGGCCTGTCCACCTCGGCGGTGCACCAGCGCGTCCGCAGGCTGGAGCAGCGGGGTGTGATCCGCGGCTACCGGGCCGTCGTCGACCCCGAGGCCGTCGGGCTGCCGCTCACCGCGTTCATCTCCGTGAAGCCCTTCGACCCCAGCGCGCCCGACGACATCGCCGACCGGCTCGCGGGCGTCCCGGAGCTGGAGGCCTGCCACAGCGTGGCCGGGGACGAGAACTACATCCTCAAGGTCCGTGTCGCGACGCCCCTGGAACTCGAACACCTGCTCAGCCGGATCCGCTCACTGGCCGGGGTGTCCACCCGCACCACGGTCGTCCTCTCCACCCCGTACGAGGCGCGCCCGCCCCGGATCTGACCCCGGGGCGCGTCCGGCGCCGCCGTGGGGCGACACTGGGAGCCGATCCCGCCCCGACGCGACGCTCCGTGAGGCAGCCCCCGTGAACGACCGCTCCCCCCTCCAGGCCGACGACGACCGCACCGTGCTGCTGCGCGGGGGGACGGTCCACAGCCCCGCCGATCCGTTCGCGACCGCGATGGTCGTCGAGCGCGGCCGGGTCGCCTGGGTCGGCTCCGAGGGGGCCGCGGACGCCTTCGCCGACGGCGTCGACGAGGTCGTCCGGCTGGACGGGGCCCTCGTCACCCCGGCCTTCACCGACGCCCACGTGCACCTCACCGCCACCGGCCTCGCCCTGACCGGCCTCGACCTCTCCGGCGCCCGCGGCCTCACCGAGGCACTGGACCTCGTGCGCGCCCACGCCGCCGCCCGCCCCGGCGACCGGGTGCTGCTCGGCCACGGCTGGGACGCCGGCGACTGGCCCGAGGGCCGGCCGCCGTCCCGCGCCGAACTGGACGCGGCCACCGGCGGCCGACCGCTCTACCTCAGCCGCGTCGACGCCCACTCGGCCGTCGTCACCGGAGCCCTGCTCGACCGTGTGCCCGGCGTCACCGCCCTCGCCGGCTTCCGGGACGACGCGCCGCTCACCGAGGACGCGCACCACGCCGTACGGCGGGCCGCCCTCGCCGCCGTCACCCCCGGTTCCCGGGCCGACGCCCAGCGCGCCGCCCGGGCCCACGCGGCCTCCCGGGGCATCGGCTCGCTCCACGAGTGCGCCGGGCCCGACATCTCCGGTGAGGACGACTTCACCGCGCTGCTCGCCCTCGCCGCCGCCGAGCCCGGCCCGCGCGTCGTCGGCTACTGGGCCGAACCCGTCGCTGATGCGAAGGGAGCGGAGAGGATCCGGAGCCTGGGGGCCGTCGGCGCGGCCGGTGACCTCTTCGTCGACGGCTCCCTCGGCTCCCACACCGCGCATCTGCACGAGCCGTACGCGGACGCCCCGCACACCGGAGCCGCGCACCTCGGGGCGGACGAGGTCGCCGCCCATGTCACGGCCTGCACGGAGGCGGGACTCCAGGCCGGTTTCCACGCCATCGGCGACGCCGCGCTGAGCACCGTCGTCGCGGGCGTCCGGGCCGCCGCCGGCAAGCTCGGCCTCGACCGGGTACGGGCCGCGCGGCACCGCGTCGAGCACGCCGAGATGCTCACCGCCGAGACCATCGCCGCCTTCGCCGAGCTGGCCCTCACGGCCTCCGTGCAGCCCGCGTTCGACGCGGCCTGGGGCGGCGAGGAGGGCATGTACGCCCAGCGGCTCGGTGCCGAGCGGGCCCGGACCCTCAATCCGTACGCCGCGCTGCTGCGCGCCGGTGTGCCGCTCGCGTTCGGCTCCGACAGCCCGGTCACCCCGTTCGATCCGTGGGGCACCGTGCGCGCGGCCGCCTTCCACCGCACCCCCGGGCACCGCATCACCGTGCGCGGCGCCTTCACCGCCCACACCCGGGGCGGCCGGCGGGCCGCCGGCCGGGACGACGCCGGTGTCCTGGTCCCCGGCGCACCCGCCGACTACGCGGTGTGGGAGAGCGGCGACCTCGTCGTCCAGACCCCGGACGAGCGGGTGGCGGCCTGGTCCACCGACCCCCGCTCCGGCACCCCCGGCCTGCCCGAACTCCTGCCCGGCGGACCGCTGCCGGTCTGCCTGCGGACGGTGGTGGGCGGCCGCACGGTCCACACCCGCCCGAACGAGTGATGTGCCGGAGTGCCGTCCGGGTGCCGTGCGACGGGCCGGACCCGCCCGGCCTTTCCGCCGCTACCTGCGCATCTTCACCCCTGACCTGCTGGGTTGCCAGAACGACGCAGGTCGGACGAGTGTTGACAGAAAGCGGTTGGCGGCCGGTAGGTTCGGCCGCGTCCACCACAGGACGTCCGACCGGGGAATCTCCGCGCAGTCGTCGAGCGCCGCTGGGCCACGGGTGGTGCGCCGGCACGGTGTGCCGCCACTGGGAGCCAGGTCCAGCCACCGCGCCACGGGACGGGGGAGGATTCCGGCCGGTCGGCAGGTGCGACCCGGGTGGGGCCCGGACGCTCAGTAGACAACGGCTTCGGTCGGCCCGCAGCCAGCGGGTCCCGGGTCGGCCCGAAGGGCACCGGGCCCCGCCGTAGCGCTTGCCGCCGCGGGGTGCCCCGCCGTTCCCGGGTCCCCGGTTTCTCCCGCTCTCCCGCCTCTCCGCCCGTGAGGGCGCGGTGGGGTGCCTGCTCTCCGCCGCGGTCCGCGGCCCGTCGCGCGACGCCCGCATGGCCCTGTGGTTCCGCGCCGCCCTTCGGCGCTCCCGTGTGCCTCCCGCTCGGTCCGTCCCCTCGGTTCGCCCGCGTCCCCTCCGCGCGAGTGCGCTCGCGCGATGCCCGCGAGCCCCTGGTGACGGCTGAGGAGTACCGGCAGGACTCCGCCTTTCGGGGGGCGGCGGGGTACCGTCACCTCATCAGCGCACGACCTGCAGGAAGGCACGCCACCGTGCATTCGGGCCCCGCCACAGACACGGACCGCCCCTCCGGGGACCGCCCGCCCGCCGAGGGTGCCGCGGAACCCGGCCGGCCCGCCGCCGGGCCTGCCGCGGCGCCCGGCACCGGGCCCGCCGCCGGGTCCGGTGCGGCCGCCGTTCCGGCCCGGACGGGGCGGCTGCGCCGGACGGGGCGGCTGGTACGGCGCGAGGCGCCCCGGAGCGCGCTCGCCGCCCTGAGCGGGCTCGGCCTGGCCCTCGCCTTCCCGCCGTACGACCTGTGGCCGCTCGCCCTGCTCGCCGTCGCCGCGCTCAGCCTGCTGACACGCGGCCGCACCGCGCGCCAGGGCGCCTGGACCGGATTCGCCTTCGGACTGCCGTTCTTCTTCGTCCTGCTGCGCTGGCTCCACGTCATCGGCTATGACGCCGTGTTCGGGCTCTCCGTCATCGAGGCCCTGTTCCTGAGCGCGCTCGGCGCGGGGCTCGCGCTGACGTCCCGGCTGCCGCTGTGGCCGCTGTGGGCGGCCTGCCTGTGGGTCGCCGAGGAGTGGGCCCGGGACCGGCTGCCGCTCGGCGGCTTTCCGTGGGGACGGCTGGCGTTCGGCGTCACCGGCTCGCCCTATCTGCCGCTCGCCGCGCTCGGCGGCGCGGTGCTCGTGACCTTCGCCGTCGCGCTGAGCGGCGCCCTGCTCGGCTCCGCGGCCCTCGCGGCGGCGCGGCCGCGGCCCGGCCGGCGCACCGGCCCGGACGGGGGCGGACCCGGCGGCCCGGATGCCGCGGAGGGCCCGGACGGCCCGGACGGACGGGACGGACGGGACGGTTCGGAGCGCTCGGGCGGCGGGGAGGCGGCCCCGCACACCGGCAGCCCCTCCCGTTCCCGCGCCGTCCCGGCCCGCCCCGTCCTCCGGCGGGCCGTCCCGCCCGCCGTGCTGGCCCTCGCCGTGGCGCTGGCCGGGTACGCCGTCCCGGTGCCCACGGAGGCCGACGACACCGCCCGGATCGCCGTCGTCCAGGGGAACGTGCAGCAGCCCGGGATGGACTTCCTGGGCCGCCCCATGCTGATCCTCAACAACCACGTCGAGGCCACCCTCGACCTGGCCAGGGACGTCGAGGCCGGCCGGGAGCAGCGCCCGGACCTGGTCATCTGGCCGGAGAACGCCTCCGATCTCGATCCCTTCCGCTACCCGGAGGCGGGTGCCCGGATGGACGAGGCGGCCCGCGCCGTCGGGGTGCCCATCCTCGTCGGGGCCCTCGTCGACCACCCCACGAAGGAGGGCTACGTCGAGAACCAGGGCATCGTCTGGGACCCGGAGACCGGCCCCGGCGCCTCGTACACCAAGCAGCACCCGGTGCCGTTCGGCGAGTACGTGCCCTTCCGCGACCAGCTCAGCAAGGTCATCACCCGGCTCCAGCGGGTGCCGCGCGACTTCTACCCCGGTGACACCACCGGCGTGCTGCAGACCGGACCGGCGCGGCTCGGCGACGTGATCTGCTTCGAGGTCGCCTACGACGAGATCGTCCGCGACACGGTCAACGCCGGCGCCCGCGCGCTCGTCATCCAGACCAACAACGCCACCTACGGCCGCACCGGCCAGCCCGAGCAGCAGCTCGTGATGTCCCGGCTGCGTGCCGTCGAGCACGGCCGCGCCGTCGTCACCGCCGCCACCAGCGGCATCAGTGCCGTGGTCCGGCCGGACGGTGTGATCGACCAGCGCACCGAGGAGTTCACCCGCGACGTGATCACCGCGGACCTTCCGCTGCGCGACGACACGACCGTCGCCGACCGAATGGGAGCGGCGCCCGAATGGGCGCTCGCTATCGTGGGCCTCCTGTCCTGCGCCGCCGCGATCGCACTCGGCCGGCGGGGACGTACGGACCGGAGGGGATAGCAGTGGCAGACGGCGGACAGCGGCGGTACGGCCCGCTCGGCACGGTTCTGGTGATCATTCCGACCTACAACGAGGCCGGCAACATCAAGCCGATCGTGGGCCGGGTGCGGTCCGCCGTACCCGAGGCCCATGTCCTCGTCGCCGACGACAACAGCCCCGACGGCACCGGCAAGCTCGCCGACGAGCTCGCCGCCGGGGACGAGCAGGTCCATGTGCTGCACCGGAGGGGCAAGGAGGGCCTGGGCGCCGCCTATCTCGCGGGCTTCCGCTGGGGCATCGAACAGGGGTACGACGTCCTGGTCGAGATGGACGCCGACGGCTCGCACCAGCCGGAGGAACTGCCCCGGCTGCTCACCGCGCTCAAGGGAGCCGATCTGGTACTCGGCTCCCGCTGGGTGGCCGGCGGACGGATCGTCAACTGGCCCCGCTCCCGGCAGCTGATCTCCCGCGGCGGCAGCGTCTACTCCCGGCTGCTGCTGGACGTCCCCGTGCACGACGTCACCGGCGGCTACCGCGCGTTCCGTGCCGGGACGCTCACCGGGCTCGGCATGGACGACGTGGCCTCGCAGGGCTACTGCTTCCAGGTCGACCTGGCCTGGCGCGCGGTGAAGGCCGGGTTCCACGTCGTCGAGGTGCCCATCACCTTCGTCGAGCGGGAGATCGGCGACAGCAAGATGAGCCGCGACATCTTCGTCGAGGCGCTGTGGCGGGTCACCGCCTGGGGCGTCGGTTCCCGGGCGCAGCGCGTGCTGGACCGCGTGAACCGCGCCGCCGCCGCCCGCCGGGAGGGTTAGGACCTCTCGTCCCGGGCCTCTCGTCTCGTCCCGGGGCCTCTCGTCCGGACCGAGCCGGGCTCGCGGTCCGACCGCGGCCGGGCCCCGTGCGGAGTCCCGGCTTCCGGGAGGCTCCGCGCCAGGTTTTCTCCGGGGCCGCATGGGCATTCGGGGTGCATGGTACAAATCGGCTACACCATGCTGACCGAACAGGCCGGCCCCCGTGAGCTCGTCGGACACGTGGTCCGCGCCGAGGAGGCCGGATTCGACTTCTCCGTCACCTCCGACCACTACTTCCCCTGGCTCGGGAGCCAGGGCCACTCCCCGCACGCGTGGACGGTCCTCGGCGCCGCCGCCCAGGCGACCTCCCGCATCCCGCTGATGACGTACGTCACCTGCCCGACGATGCGCTACCACCCGGCGGTCGTCGCACAGAAGGCGGCGACCCTGCACCTCCTCTCCGAGGGCCGGTTCCGGCTGGGCCTGGGAGCGGGGGAGAACCTCAACGAGCACATCACCGGCGGCGGCTGGCCCGCGGCGGACGTGCGGCACGAGATGCTCGAAGAGGCCGTGGACATCATCCGCGCGCTCTTCGGGGGCGGTTACGTGAACCACCACGGCGCCCACTTCGACGTGGAGTCCGCCAAGGTGTGGGACCTCCCGGACGAACCCCCGCCCATCGGCATCGCCGTCTCCGGCGACCAGTCCTGCCAACTCGCGGGCCGCCTCGCGGACTTGGTGATCGCCGTCGAACCGAAGCCGGAACTCCTCGACGCCTTCGACCGGTACGGCGGCGCCGGCAAGCCCCGGGTGGGGCAGGTGCCGGTCTGCTACGACCCCGACCGGGAGACGGCGGTGCGCCGCGCCCACGAGCAGTTCCGCTGGTTCGCCGGGGGCTGGAAGGTCAACGCCGAACTGCCCGGTCCCGCCTCGTTCGAGGCGGCCACCCAGTTCGTCCGCCCGGAAGACGTGGCGGAGTCCATCCCGTGCGGCGACGACGTCTCCGCCTTTGTGGAGGCCGTACGGCCGTTCGCCGAGGCCGGGTTCACCGAGGTGGCCCTGGTACAGGTCGGCGGCGAGAGCCAGCACGCCTTCCTCGACTGGTCGGAGAAGACCCTGCTGCCCGCACTGCGCGAGGCCCTCTGAGGGCGGACCCCCGCCCTTGGGACACCCGCGCCCTTGGGACACCCGCGCCCTTGGGATACCCGGGAACACCGAAGCGGTGCGACCGCCTCCGCCGGCCCGGCCCCCTGAGCCGCGAGCCGGCCGGGAGCGGTCGCACCGCTGCACGCCTGCACGCTGCCGTGTGCGGCGTCTGCCCTGTCCGCCGCCCCGGCGGCACGCGGCGGCGGACACGGTGGCACCGCACAGGACGGAGCTCCCGGCCGGGTCTGCCGCCCGTCCGGGAGCTCCGCCTCCGCTAATCCGTTCCGTTCTGGTCCGCGTTCTGGTCCGTTGTGGTCCGTCAGCCCGACGGCTCCTCGGGTTCGCCCCGGTCGTCGTCCGCGGGGTGTTCGTCGCGCCGCCGCGCACCCGCTTCGTCCGGGTCCGGCAGATTCTCCCGCGAGGAGTCGGCCGCTTCGGCCGGAATCTTTCCCTCCCACTTGTCGGCCGCCTTGTCGTGGCCGCCGACCTGCTGGTCGGGCAGGTCCCGGGGGACGGCGTGGCCGCCCGCCCCGGGTTGCTCGGAGCGTCGTTCCGCCATGTCCGGGTCCTCTCTCTGGTGCTGGATGGTGCTGGACCGTGTGGAGCGCGGGTACCCGCGCCGGTACCGGTCATGCGGTGACGGCTGCCCCGGACGCCCTGGTCCGCGCGGCCCCGTCCCGCCGTTCAGGCCGCGGTACGGGCGCGGCGGCGCTCCCGCTCACGGCGCCGGTGCATCGAGCGCCGCTCGTCCTCCGAGGTGCCGCCCCAGACCCCCGAGGTCTGGCCGGTCTCCAGGGCCCAGTCGAGGCACGCGCCGACGACCGGGCAGCTCTCGCACACCGCCTTCGCCGCCTGCTCCTGGCGCAGGGCCGGGCCGGAGCTGCCCACGGGAAAGAACAGGTCTGGGTCGGTATCGCGGCAAGCCGCGTTCAGACGCCAGTCCATGAATGCCACTCCGTTCGGTTCGTATCGGTTTCTGATCGGATGCGCTCTGTGCCGGTTCTTCTCCGCGTACCCGGTGCCGGACTGCCAACTCGTCCGTCCCGCCGCCCGGATCGCACGGTCACCAGGCACACTGGAGACATGACGACCGGCGTACCGCACCGACAGGAAGAGCCCCCGGGCCGTGGCCCCGGATCGACCGCCGCCCGGACCGGGCGCTCACGGCGCCGGAGCCTGGTGCCCCTGGCCGTGGCCGCCTGGGTGGTGCTGGAGATCTGGCTGCTGACCCTGGTCGCCGACGCCTTCGGGGGCCTGACCGTTCTGCTGCTTCTGCTCGCGGGCCTGGTGCTCGGCGCGTATGTCGTGAAGCGGGCCGGCCGGCGCGCCTGGCGGGGGCTCACGGAGAACCTCCAGCGCGGCACCGCGCCGGGCGCACCGCCCGCCGAGGGGAGCAGGGCGAGCGGCAACACCCTGCCCATGCTGGGCGGGTTGCTGCTGATGATGCCGGGGCTGGTCTCCGACGTGGCGGGCCTGCTCTGCCTCTTCCCGCCCACCCGGGCGCTGCTGCGCCGCTCGGCCGAGCGCTCACTGAGCCGGCGGATGTCCGCGGCGGGGCCGGGCGGTCTCGGCGAGGCCTTCCAACAGGCCCGGATGCACCGGCCCGACGGCAAGGTCGTCCAGGGCGAGGTCATCCACCGCGACGGCGAGGACGGTCACGGTGAGAACGGGGACGGGGAGGGGAAGAGCGGCCGGGGCGGCGAACCCCCGCTGCCCCGCTGAGCGGCGCCCCGGGCACACGAAGGACCCGGACCACCATCCCGTGGTGGTCCGGGTCCTTCGTCTCTGTGCTGCCGTGCCGCCGTGCCTCGTCCGGCGCGGGCCGTGCTACCGCCGTCAGGCGGACTTGCGGTTGTCCCGGGGATGCACCGCGATGTTCATCGCACCGGAGCGCAGGACCGCCAGCCGCTCGGCCAGCACCTCCTCCAACTCCTCGCGGGTACGCCGCTCCATGAGCATGTCCCAGTGCGTCCGCGCGGGCTTGCCCTTCTTCTCCTCGGGGCCTTCGCCGTCCACGAGCAGGGCCTGGGCCCCGCACACCTTGCATTCCCACTCCTGCGGAATCTCCGCCTCTACCGAGAACGGCATCTCGAATCGATGGCCGTTCTGGCATGCGTACTCCACCGCCTGGCGCGGGGCCAGATCGATGCCGCGGTCGGTCTCGTAGCTGGTCACCACAAGTCGCGTGCCGCGGAGAGCTCGCTCACTCATGAATTGTGCCTCCCGGGCTTGTCGCCCACAGGACAGGTGTCGCTGTCGTCGTCATCCGGTCAACGTCCGGTCGGCGGTAAAGATTCCCGTTGCGGGACATGCGTCGCCCGTCGTGCCGCCCCTTGTTGTACCCACCGTGGCCCGGTTTGTCACATCTGGCAGGAGATGTCACCCAGTGCTTCTCCTGATTCAGCTTGCAGTAACGGTCCGCCCTGTGGTCAAAGGCGTACACTACCGCTCCACCGTCGTCCGCGTTAAATCCGGTCGGGCACCGGGTTCCCCGCGGCGGCCACCGCGCGCCGTACGGGCAGCCGCGCCAGCAGCAGGAAACCGAGCGCGAAGAAGACCACCAGCGAGATGATCGCGTCCCGGTAGCTGCCCGTCAGCTGATACGTCAGACCGAACAGCAACGGGCCCAGCCAGCTTGTTCCCCGGTCGCTCATCTCGTAGGCCGAGAAGTACTCCGCCTCCTTGCCGCGCGGCACCAGCTGGGAGAAGAGCGACCGCGACAGCGCCTGGCTGCCGCCCATCACCAGCCCGATCGCCGCCGCCAGCGCGAAGAACCACACCGGCGCGCCCGCGGGCAGGAAGTACCCGGCGGCGACGGTCAGGGTCCAGGCCGCGAGCGAGCCGAGGATGGTGCGCTTGGTGCCGTACCGGGCGGCCAGCCTCCCCATGCCGAGCGCCCCGAAGACCGCGAGCACCTGCACCAGCAGGATGGCGAGGATCAGCGTCGTCTGGTCCAGGCCCAGCTCCTCCGAGCCGTAGACCGACGCCTGCGAGATCACCGTCTGCACACCGTCGTTGTAGAGGAGATACGCGACGAGGAAGAGCAGGGTCAGCGGATGCCGCCGCATGTCCCGCAGGGTGTCGCGGAGCTGGCGCCAGCTCTGCCCCACCGAGCCCGCCCGGACGGGGCCACCGGCCCCGGCGGCGGGGACATCGGCCGCCGGCGGCCGGTCGCGGAGCCGGCGCAGCGGGACGATGGCGAACAGGCCCCACCACAGCCCGGCCGAGGCCAGACAGATCCGTACCGCCATGCCCTCGGAGATCCCGAGCGAGGCGTGGCCCGTGTACAGCGCGAGATTGGCCAGCAGCACCAGCGCACCGGAGGCGTAGCCGAAGGCCCAGCCCCGCGAGGAGACGGCGTCCCGTTCCCCGGGCGCGGCGATCTGCGGCAGGAAGGCGTTGTAGACCACCATGGCCACCGAGAACGAGGCGTTGGCCACGACCAGCAGGAAGCCGCCGAGCAGATAGCGGTCGCCGGAGAGGAAGAACATGCCGGTGGTCGCCGCCGCGCCCAGGTAGGCGAAGAGGGCCAGCACCGGCTTCTTGCGGCCGGTCCGGTCCGCGACCGCCGCGGCCAGCGGCATCACCACCACCGAGACCAGCACCGACAGCGACACCGCGTACGCGAAGTAGGAGCCCGCCCGCACCGGTATGCCCAGCGGGTGCACATAGCCGCTCGCGTCGGCCGCGGCCCGGGCCACCGCCGTCAGATACGGGCCGAGGAACACGGTGACGACGCTGGTGGAGAAGACCGAGACCGCCCAGTCGTAGACGTACCAGCCGCGCTGCTCCCGCCTGCGCTCGGCGGCCGCCGCCGGGCCGGGCGCGTCCGCCGGACCGCCCGCTCCGCCGGCGGTCAGCGGATCACCGCCACCGGGCCCGAGACCCCCGCCGCCGCCCGCCGGGCCGGGGGGTGCGGTGGTGTCCGCGCCGCCGGCTCCGCCCGTGATCTCCGCGCCCATGCGGCCCCCTCGCCCCGACCGTCGCCGCGGGGGTCGCGCCGCCGGGGCACGCCCGGGTCAGGCCCAGGCGCCTCGTTCGGTCAGCACCGTGCGCAGCGTCTCGATGTGATCGGTCATGATGCCATCCACCCCGAGGTCCAGAAGCGCCGCCATCCGCCCCGCGTCATTGACCGTCCACACGTGCACCTGCAGGCCCAGGGCGTGCGCGGCCCGTACGAAGGCCCGGTCCACCACCCGCAGCCGCCCGTGCCGCTCCGGCACCTGGACGCAGACGGCACTGTGGCGGGAACGCGCCGGGAGCCGGTACGAGCGCAGCCGCAGGCCGAGGACGCCCCGGGTGCCGAGCGACGTCGCCAGGCGCGGGCCCCCCAGGAGCTGGGCCCGGGCCACCCGCGCCTCGGAGAAGGAGCCGACGCAGACACGGTCCCAGGCGCCGGTCCGGCGCAGCAGCCCGATCAGCGGGGCCAGGGCCGCCTCGGCCTTCACGTCCACGTTCCAGCGGGCCTCCGGGAACTCCTCCAGCAGCTCCTCGAACAGCGGCAGCGGTTCCGTTCCCCCCACCCGGGCCCGCCGCACCCGGGACCACGGCAGCTCCGCTATCGCGCCGCGGGCGTCGGTGACCCGGTCCAGGGTCGCGTCGTGGAAGGCGACCAGCGCGCCGTCCGAGGTGGCGTGCACATCCGTCTCCAGATAGCGGTAGCCCGCGGCGACCGCCCGCCGGAAGGCGGCGTGGGTGTTCTCCAGGCCGTCCGCCGCACCGCCGCGGTGGGCGAAGGCGAGCGTGGCCGGATGGTCGAGGAAGGGATGGCGCACGGCCGGGTTCGGTCTCACGGCGGCAGTATCGCCGCCCCGGTGCACCCCGCGGACACCGGGCGGCCGGGCGGCGGGGCGGCTCCGCCCGTGCCCGTCCCGGCGTGCGCGGGTGACGTTCCGGCGTGCGCAAGGTTCGTTCCGGCGCCGACGGGCGTTGACGGCGAGCCCCCCGGGCGCGGGTGCCGGCCCGGGGGAACGGAGTGCCTCAGCCGGCCTCGCGGCAGCCGGTCTCCACACCCCCGGCCGTCGGCGCGCTCTCCGTCCGTGCGCTGTCCGTCCGTGCGCTGTCCGGCGCCGGGGCCCGGTCCTCCGCGCCCGGCGCTGCCGTCGTGCCGGAGACCCCGTTCCACCCGGGGACCCCTTCCGCGCCGGGCCCCGGGCCCGCCGCCTCCACGGGCGCCCCGGCCTGCCCCGGGACCGTGAACACCCGCAGGAAGAACTGGGCCAGCGGGCCGATGGCCAGCGCGTACGCCACCGTGCCCGCGCCCACCGAGCCGCCGAGCGCGTATCCCGTGGCCAGGACCGCCAGTTCGATACCGGTGCGGATCAGCCGCAGCGAGCGGCCCGTGCGCCGGTGCAGCCCCGTCATCAGTCCGTCCCGCGGACCGGGGCCGAAGCGGGCCGCGATGTAGAGACCCGTCGCCGCCCCGTTGAGGACGATCGCGGCGGCCAGCAGCGGGACCCGCACCGCCATCCCCCGGACGTCGGGTGCGAGGGCGAGGGTGGCGTCCATCGCCAGCCCGATCACCACCACGTTCGAGACGGTGCCCAGGCCCGGCCGCTGCCGCAGCGGCACCCAGAGCAGGAGCACCGCCGCGCCGGTGAGGATCAGGACCGTCCCGATCGACAGGCCGGTGCGCTCGGCGACGCCCTGGTGGAAGACGTCCCACGGGTCGAGGCCGAGCTCGGCGCGCACCATCAGCGCCACGCTCACCCCGTACAGCACCAGGCCGGCATAGAGCTGGACAAGCCGCCGTGTCAGCCGGCGGTCCCCCGTTGTGGGCACGTGTGACTCCCTGATGGTGATGGACGAGTGGTGCTACTGGCCTGGCGCGTGGCAGTCTGTGGCCCGGGACCTCGGCGGTTCCATGGCCAATTTCGGGAAGGTGGACCGGGAAGATGGGTCAGTGGACCTCGGCGGTGGGGGCCGCGCAGCTCGCCCGGCTGCTCCGCTCGCAGAACCACGGAGGCAACGGCACCACGGCCCCGGCCGGCCGCCGGGCGCCGGTCTACCGCGCCCTCGCCGACGGCGTGCGGCTACTCGTCCACGAGGGCCGGGTGCCCGTCGCCGCCCGGCTGCCCGCCGAGCGGGAGCTGGCCGCGGCGCTCTCCCTGAGCCGTACCACCGTCGCCTCGGCCTATGAGGCGCTGCGCGCCGAGGGCTTCCTGGAGTCGCGGCGCGGCGCCGGAAGCTGGACGACCGTCCCGGCGGGCAGCCCGCTGCCCACCCGCGGTCTCGACCCCCTGCCGCCGGACGCCGCCGAGACGATGATCGACCTCGGCTGCGCGGCCCTGCCCGCCCCCGAGCCCTGGCTGACCCGCTCCGTCGAGGGCGCGCTCGGCGAACTGGCGCCCTACGCCCACACCCACGGCGACTACCCGGCCGGCCTCCCCGAACTGCGGCAGGTCCTCGCCGACCGCTACACCGCGCGCGGCATCCCGACCATGCCCGAGCAGATCATGGTCACCACCGGGGCCATGGGCGCCGTCGCCGCCATCTGCCATCTCTTCGCGGGACGGGGTGAGCGGGTGGCCGTCGAGTCGCCCAGCTACGCCAACGTGCTGCAGCTGATGCGCGAGGCCGGCGCCCGGCTCGTCCCCGTCGCGATGGCCGACGGGCTGGCGGGCTGGGACCTGCCCGCCTGGCGCGGGGTGCTGCGCGACGCCGCGCCCCGCATGGCCTATGTGGTGGCCGACTTCCACAACCCCACCGGGGCGGTGGCGAGCGAGGACCAGCGGCGGCACCTGGTGGCGGCGGCCCGCTCGGCGGGCACGGTGCTCGTCGTGGACGAGACGATGGCGGATCTGCGCCTGGACGAGGACTTCGAACTCCCGCGCCCCGTGGCCTCCTTCGACCCGGCGGGCAGCACGGTCGTCACCGTCGGCTCGGCCAGCAAGGCGTTCTGGGCCGGGATGCGCATCGGCTGGGTGCGCGCGGCACCGGAGATCATCCGTTCCCTGGTCGCCGCCCGCGCCTACGCCGACCTCGGCTCGCCCGTACTGGAGCAGCTCTCCGTCAGCTGGCTGATGCGCGGCGGCGGCTGGGACGAGGCCGTGGCGATCCGCTGCCGGCAGGCGCGGGAGAACCGGGACGCGCTGGTCGCCGCGGTGCGGCGGCACCTGCCGGGCTGGGAGTTCTCCGTCCCGCACGGCGGACTCACCCTCTGGGCGCGCACCGGCGGCCTCTCCGGCTCGCGGATCGCGGAGGCGGGGGTGCCGCTGGGGGCCAGGGTGCCGTCGGGGCCGCGCTTCGGTGTGGACGGGGCCTTCGAGGGCTACGTCCGGCTGCCGTTCACGGTGGGCGACGCGGTGGCCGACACGGCGGCGGCCCGCCTCGCGCAGGCGGCGCGGCTGGTCGAGACCGGGGCGACGGGCGCGGCCGCGGCGGCGGACTCACGGAGCCTGGTGGCCTGACGTCTGCGGCGGTCCGGCCGTGCCGGCCATCCGGCAGCCACCCGGCCGGCGACCCGGCGCCGCGCGGCGTGCGGGCGCCCGGCCCGCCGCCTCAGTGGTCCGCCCGCGCCGGGGCGGTCATGTCTCCCGGTGCGGAGACCGGCTCCGGCAGCAGCGCCAGCACGGCCAGCCGGTCGCCCTCCGTGCACTCCTCGTCGTACGGATCCGGGGTCGCCGGCACCTGCAGCCGGTGCACCGGGCCGTGGCCCAGCCGTGCGTAGCCCCGCCCGGGCGGCACCTCCGGCGGCGGCGTGGTGTGCGGCGGGGTACCGAGCACCGCCGCGATCTCCTCGGGCGTGGCCGGGCCGAGCACCACCCGGGCCGGGGTGTGCGTACGGACCGCCTCGCCCGGGGAGTCCACGCCGTCGAGGTGGTCGGCCACCACCACCGTCACCTGCGCCGCCCGGCCGTGCCGCAGCGGCACCCGCAGCAGTTCCTGCGGGTCGGGCCGCCCCTCCGAGGCCGCCAGCTGGCTGAGCGCGGCCGGGCGGTCGACGACGATCCACAGCCGGCGCCGGACGTCCTCCGGGACCGGACGGCCGGTCCGGCGGGCCTCGTGGACGGAGAGCAGCCGCCGCTCCGTCTCGTGGGCCGCCCACTCCAGGACGGCCAGGGCGCCGCCGAGACCGCACTCGACGGCCGGCACGCCGCGCCGTCCGGCCAGGCAGGCGTACTCGCCGGTGCCGCTGCCGTCCACCACCAGGACATCGCCGTCGCGCAGTGCCTGCAGGGCGATCGAACGGAGCAGGGTCGTCGTGCCGCTGCCCGGTCTGCCGAGGACGAGCAGATGCGGCTCGGCGGAGCGCGGCCCGGTCCGCCACAGCACCGGGGGCACGTCGGCGGCGTCCTCCAGGGCGTCGCCGCGGACCGCCGGAAGGGTGCGCCGGACGCTCTCCGGGCCGGTGAAGCCCAGCACGGTCTCGCCGGGGGCCGTGACGAAGCGCTGGGCGCGGATGTCGTCGGGGAGGGGCGGCAGGACGGTGAGGGTGAGGACGTTGCCCTCCTCGTCCCAGTCGAACAGGTACTCGCGCCCGCGTCCGCACTTCGCGTGCAGCACCTGCTCGATCCGGGCCCGGAACCCGGGCTCGCCGTCGGTGAAGTACGGGGGGTAGCACAGTTCGAGCAGGACCGGGCGGCCCGTCTCGTCGAAGGCGTGGTCGAGAAAGACGGCCTCCCAGTCGCCGCCGTGCGCGTACAGCGGTTCGGGGTCGTCCTCCGCGCGGAAGTACGGCACCAGCGCCTCGTACAGGGCCCGGAGCCGCTCCGCCTCGGCCTCGCCCGGCCCCTCCTCCCCGGCGGCCGGGCCGCCGCGCCCGGCCCAGGCGGCCGCCGCCATCAGGGCCGCCACGGCGAGCAGCGGACCGTGCGGGGCCAGGGCCACCGCCGTCACCGCGGCGGCGGCCAGCAGCAGGACCGGTCCGCGCCGGTCGGACGGGGTCCGTGTCCACCGCTGCCGGCCGGCGGCGGTGAGCCGGCGCAGTCCCCGGCCGATGACGATCAGGGGGTGCAGCACGTCCGCGGTGTGGCCGGCGGCGGCACGCAGCAGCTCCCCGCCGCGGCGGAAAGGAGCGCTCCGGGGGCTCGGTACGGGGACGCGGGGGAGGGGGCGCCGGGCCACGTTCGCTCTCCTGGGGGTCGTGCCGCCGACGCGGACGGGCCGCCGCGGCCGGAGCGGCCGCCCGTCCGCGTCTCAGAACCGGATGTTGTCCAGCAGGCTGGCGAGGCTGGCGCCGCCCGCCTTGATGCTCGGCGCGAGCGCCGTGCCGGCCAGATAGAAACCGAAGAGGGCGCAGACCACGGCATGGGAGATCTTGAGCCCGTCCTTCCGGGTGAAGAGGAAGACGATGACACCGAGCAGAACGACGCCCGAGATGGACAGAATCATGGTGTTCTCCTGGCTGTGGGGACGGTTACCACGAGTGGTTCCAGATTCACACCAAGTGTCCGGCCCGGCGAAAGCGCAAAGGAGTGAAGATGCCGCCACCGCCCCCGCCGGACCGGCCCGCCACAGGGGCCGGACCGGCGTCGTGCCGGGGTGGCCGTGTCCTCCGCGGCCGGTGCCGTGAGCAGGCCAGTAGGGTGGCGAATCACTCGTACGGGCGTGGGCCCGGGAAGGCGGAGCGACGGATGAACGACCCCGGAGCGGGCGGCCCGGCCGGCGAGGCAGGGCCGGGACCGGTGGACGACGAGGTGATCGAACTCGCGGGCCGGATCTTCGATCTGGCGCGCGCCGGTGACGCGGAGCGGCTCGCGGCCTACCTCGACGCGGGCGTGCCCGCGAACCTCACCAACGACAAGGGCGACACCCTCGTCATGCTCGCCGCCTACCACGGCCACACGGCCGCCGTGGAGGCCCTGCTCGCCCGCGGCGCTGACCCGGACCGGGCCAACGACCGCGGCCAGACCCCGCTGGCCGGCGCGGTGTTCAAGGGCGAGGACGGCGTGGTGCGCGCCCTGCTGGCGGGCGGCGCCGACCCGTCCCTCGGCACCCCCTCGGCGGTCGACACGGCCCGGATGTTCGCCAAGACCGAGCTGCTGAAGATGTTCGGCGCCGCCTGACCGGAGCTGCCCGACCGGAGCCGACCGGAGCCGGCCGGCCCGCCCGCCCTGCCCGCCCCGCCCCGGCGCTCAGGGAAAGGCCCTGAGGGGAACGCCGCCGCCCTCGGTACCATCGACAGCCGGACCGGGAAGGACGGCGCGCGGACGGCCCGCGGCCCGCGGCCCAGGGCACGGGGGAGGGGAGCGGCGGTGCTGGACGAGGTGACCGCGCTCCGGTACGTCATGCCGCTCCGCACCGGCGGCTCCGTCCCCGGCGTCGTCGAGACCGACGACCTGGGCACGTACGTCGTCAAGTTCACCGGCGCCGCCCAGGGGCGCAAGGCGCTGGTCGCCGAAGTGCTCGTCGGTGAACTCGGCCGCCGCCTGGGCCTGCCGGTGCCGCGGCTCGTGCGGGTCCGTTTCGATCCGGCCGTCGCCGCCGGGGAGCCCGACCGGGAGATCCAGGACCTGCTGCGGTCCAGCGCCGGGCTCAACCTCGGCATGGACCTGCTGCCCGGCGCCCGCGACTGGACCCCGGCCGAGCTCGTCCCCGGCCCGGCCGAGGCGGGGCGGATCATCTGGTTCGACGCTCTCACCGGCAACGTCGACCGGACCTGGAACAGCCCCAACCTGATGGTCTGGCACGGCCGGCTGTGGCTCATCGACCACGGCGCGGCCCTCGTCTTCCACCACCGCTGGGACCGGGCCCCCGCCCACGTCGCCCAGCGCTACCCCCTCACGGGCCACGCGCTCGGCGCCTGCGCCCCCGACGTCGCCGCGGCCCGCGCGGAGCTGGCGCCCCTGGTCACCGCGGACCTGCTGCGCGAGGTGGCCGCTCTCGTCCCCGACGCATGGCTGGCGGACGAACCCGGCTTCGGCTCGCCCGCCGAACTGCGCGAGGCCTATGTGACGCATCTCGCGGCCCGCGCCGCCCGCTCCGCGGAGTGGCTCCCCGGAGGCTTCGCCACCCCCGAGGAGCTGCGCCGCGCCGAGGCCGACCGCGCCGCCGCCACCCGCGCCGGCCGCCCCGCCTGGCTCCGGCACATCCCGGGCTGAGCGCATCCGCCGGCCCCGCCGGGGCATCCACCCCGTCCGACGGGGCAGTGCTCTGATAGCGGGGCGCGCGGAACGATCACGGCTCCCCGGACACGGCCGAGCAGGACGCGCCCCGGCACGGGCGCGCCGGAGGAGGGGACCCATGCCGCTGACCGATCTGCCGCTGGACCAGCTGCGCACGTACCGCGCCGGGACACCCGAGCCCGCGGACTTCGACGCCTTCTGGGCCGGCACCGTCGCCGCGGCACGCGGCGCGGCGGGCGGCGGCACGGCCGGGTACCGGCCCGTGGAGGAGCCGCTGCTCGGCACCGTGGAGGTCTTCGACGTACGGTTCCCCGGCTGGGGCGGCCAGCCGGTCGCCGCCTGGCTTCTGCTGCCGCGCGGGGCCCGGGAGCCGCTGCCCGCCGTCGTCCAGTACCTCGGGTACGGCGGCGGCCGCGGGCGGCCGCTCGAACACCTGGTGTACAGCGCCGCCGGCTACGCACACCTCGTCGTGGACAGCCGCGGCCAGGGCCACGACACCCCCGATCCCGACCCCGTGCCCGGCACCCAGTACGTCGGCGGCTACATGACACGCGGTATCGACGACCCCGAACACCACTACTACCGGCGGCTGATGACGGACTGCGTCCGCGCCGTCGACGTCATCCGGGAGCACCCCGCCGTGGACCCCGACCGGGTCGTCGTCGCCGGGGCCAGCCAGGGCGGCGGGCTGGCGCTGGCCGCGGCGGCCCTCGCCGGGGACACGGTCGCCGCCGCCCTCGTGGACGTCCCCTTCCTCTGCCACTACCGGCGGGGCGCGGAACTCGCGGCCCTCGGCCCGTACCCGGAGCTGGCCGAGTACCTCGGCCGGCACAAGCGCGTCGACCCCGAGCGGGTATTCACCACCCTCGACTACTTCGACGGCGTCCACTTCGCTCCCCGGGCCGGCGCGCCCGCGCTGTTCAGCGTCGGGCTGATGGACCCGGTCTGCCCGCCCTCCACCGTCTACGCCGCCCACAACGCGTACAAGGGCGACCGGGAGATGCGGGTGTGGCACTTCGCCGACCACTCGGGCGGCGGCGCCTCCCAGACGGAGGAGCAGCTGCGCTGGCTCGCCGACCGCGGACTGGCCCCCTGAACGGCCGGGGCTCCGGGGCCCGCGGCGCCGAGCGCATCCCGCCGCGCGCCTTCCGCTCCGCGGCGTCCGATCCGTACAAGACCCGGGCGGGGCCCGGTGCCTACGGTGCCTCCATGACACCTCGATTCGACGCCGTGGGCCTGGTCACGGCCGACCTGTCCGCCTCCCTCGCCTTCTACCGCCGGCTCGGCCTGGACGTCCCCGGGGACGCCGCCGGCCCGCACGTGGAAGCGGCGCTGCCCGGTGGTCCGCGGCTGCTCTGGGACACCGCCGAGAGCGTCCGGTCCCTCGACCCGGACTGGACGCCCCCGACCGGCGGCCCCGCGATCACCCTGGCCTTCGCCTGCGACTCCCCGGCGGACGTCGACGCGGTGTACGCCGCGTTCGCCGCCACCGGCCACGGCGGCCGCGCGCCCTGGGACGCCGCCTGGGGCCAGCGCTACGCGGTCCTCACCGACCCGGACGGCAACGCCGTCGACCTCTTCGCCCCGCTCCCGGACACGGACTGAACCGGCCGGCCCCGGCCCGGCCCCGGCGGGCGGCGCCCACCCGTCAGCCGGAGGGCGGCGGGGCCAGCAGCAGCGCCGGCGGCAGGCCCGCCAACGCCCGCACCTCGCGGGTGAGATGGGCCTGGTCGCAGTAGCCCGCGAGGGCCGCCGTCTCCGCGAGGGGGCGGCCCGCCCGGGCCAGGTCCAGCGCCCGGTTCATCCGCAGGATCCGCGCCAGCGTCTTCGGCCCGTAGCTGAACGCGGCCAGAGAGAGCCGGTGCAGCCCCCGTACACCGAGCCCCGCCTGCTCGGCGACCTCCGCCACGGTCAGTCCCGCGCGCAGCCCGGCGACGACCGCCGCCCGGCGCGGATCGGCCGGGCCCGCGCCGCGCAGGGCCTCGGCCGCGGCCCGCTCCAGCACCTCCGCCGGATCGGCCGCCCCGGCCACGCGTTCGGCCAGCCGCCGTACCTCCGCCTCCGGGCGGAGCGCGGCCAGCGAGAGCCGCCGGTCCCTCAACTCGTGGGCGGGCACGCCGAAGACGGCCGGTCCGGTGCCGGGCGGGAACCGCAGGGCGGTGTAGCGGGTACCGGGCGGGGCGTCCGGCCGGTGCGCCCGGGTGTCGGGCCCGGCGACGAACAGTTCCGCGCCGTCCCAGATCAGATCGGTGCAGCCGTCGGGCAGCACCCGCTCCTGCCGGACCCCGGCCGTGCGGGACCAGACGACGGCGGGCACGCGCGCGGAACGTCTCTCCTCGTACACCGGGCCAGGGTCGCACGCGGACGGCGGAGTCCGTCACCCGCTCGGCGGCGACGCGCCACGACGCGCCGCACCCGACCGGGCACCCCCCGTCACCTGCGCCGATGCGGCAGACGCGGGACCCGGGGCTGCTCCATTGGCGGGACGGTGGACCCCGTTCCGCCGCGCGCGGTTGACGGCCCGTCGGGCTTGCATGGTGCCGACGGCGCGGAGCCCGAGCGGACGCGGGTCCGCCTCCCCGCCGGAAGGAGCACTCACATGCGCATCGTCTCCCGCGTTCTCGCCACGACCGCTCTGACCGCGATAGCCCTGGGGGGTGCCGCCACGGCGTCGCAGGCCGGCGGACACCCGGACTCCCGGATGAGGATCAGCCCGCACATGCCGAAGGCGGGGGCCCATGTGGTCATCAGTGTGAAGAGCGGCTGCGAGGACCGCCGGATGACCGCGAAGTCCTTCGGGCTGGCCCGGGAGGTCACCCTCCACCGGCAGAGCCACCGCACCTTCGTCGGAGCCGCCAGGGTCAAGGACGACGCCAAGCCCGGCCGCACCTACTGGGTGCGGGCGCACTGCCGGAGCAGCGGAGACGCGGTGGTGGGCCACTTCACGGTGGGCCATCGTGCCTGGCGCGGATCGCAGGCCGGTGAGGGCGGCGGGTCCGGCGGCATGAACGCCGGCACGGCCGCGGCCGGCACCGGGCTGGTGGCACTGGCCGCGGGCGGCTCCGTGCTGGCGTTGCGCCGCCGCCGTGACGACACGGGCTGAGGCCGTGGTGCGCCGGCGCGGGCCGTGACCCGCCGGCGGATCCCCCCGGTACGTCCCCGCCCCACCGCGGGGACGTACCACCCGGCCCGCCCCCGTCCCCCCTTTTCCCGTCCGCCTTTTCCCGTCCCGTCCATGACACCGGACAGCAGGAGACCGGTAGGAGAGGAACGTCCATGACCGCGGTACGCACATCCGGCGCGAACCGATCCGCCGACGGCGCCGTCGAGGGCCGCAGGCCCCGCGTGATGCCCCGGCTGCTGCGCGGGGGTGCCGCCGGGATAGCGGGAGTGCTGCTCACCGCCAGCCCGACCTGGGGCGCGGGTATGGACATCAGCCACCGGTACCTGGCCGAGCGCGATGACCGGGCCCGCACCCACGGCAGCCCCGGCCCCCGCGGCGGCAGCCCGTGGGAACCCGGCGAGCCGCCGGACACCGCCGCCGCCGCCGGCGACGGCGGAACGCGGGAGGACGCGGACGGCGCGGGCGCGCCGGGCCGACGCGCCTCCCGGCCGGCCTCCGGAACCGCCGCGACGGACGGCTGGACCCGTCCCGTGGCCGACGCCGAGGTGTCCGCCGCCTACGGCATCCCCGGCAGCTGGCTCGCCGGCCGCCACACGGGCGTCGACTTCGCCGTCCCCGTGGGCACCCCGGTGCGCTCGCCCGGGCCGGGCGAGGTCGTGACGGCCGGCTGGGGCGGGTCCTACGGCCACCTGGTGACCCTGCGGACCGACGGCGGCCAGTACCTGCTCTTCGCCCACCTCTCCCGGATCGACGCGGCCCCGGGGCGGAGGGTGGGCCCGGGAGAGCTCCTCGGCCTCTCCGGCAACACCGGCCGGTCGAGCGGCCCGCACCTCCACTTCGAGGTGCGGCAGAGCACGGAGTACGGGTCCGACATCAACCCGCGGTCGTATCTCGCCTCCAAGGGCGTCCGGCTCTGACGCCCGTCCGCCCGGGACGCGCCGCCGCCCGTGAGCCGGGCGGCGGCGCCCCGGGCGCCGGGGCCGGGTCAGCCCAGCGAGGCGGTGAGAGTGATCGTCGTCCCGGTCAGGGCCTGGCTCACCGGGCAGTTCACCTTGGCGTCCTCGGCGGCCGCGGTGAACGCCTCCTCGTCCATCCCGGGAACCTCGCCCGACACCGTCAGATGGATCCCGGTGATGCCCGTGCCCGGCTGGAAGGTGACCTCGGCCCGGGTCGTCAGCCGGGCCGGCGGGGTCCCGGCCTTCGACAGGCCGTTGGACAGGGCCATCGAGAAGCAGCTCGAATGCGCCGCGGCGATCAGCTCCTCCGGGCTCGTCCGGCCGTCGGGCTCCTCGGCGCGGGACGGCCACGAGACCGCGTACTCCCCGGCTCCCGAGGAATCGAGGGTGACGGTGCCCCGGCCCTCGAGCAGATTGCCTTCCCAGACCGTGTGCGCGGTGCGTGTGGTGGCCACGATGGTTCCCTCCTGTGATGCGGGTGGCGTCCTGCCGATGGTCCGCCCCCGTACGGCCGCTCCGGCCGCGACGCGCCGTGCGACGGCCGCCCGTTGCCGGAACCGGTGCGCGACATCTCCGCCGATACGGGACGGAGCGGGCCGATCCGTCCGCGGTGCCCCCGAGGGGGCCGGGCCGTGAGGGCGGAGGGGTGCGCGCCGGGGGAGGGGGCGAGAGGGCCGGCCGCGGAAAGCGCCGGCCTCCGGGCGATCGCCACGGAATGCCCCGGGGCACGGCGGTCCGCCCGCCCGCTGGGACGGTGACCGCCTCACCGGCGGTGACCGGGGCGGGGCGGAGAGGAACGAGACCGCGGCGAACGGCTCAGGCCGGGGCCTTGGCGTAGAGGGGGAAACGGGCGCGGACCGTCTTGCCGCCGGGGCGCGGAAGGACCTCCAGCTCGTCGGAGAGCCGCTGGACCATGATCAGGCCGAGCCCGCCGCCGCCCGTGAGATCCGAGGTCGGACGGATGGCCGGGGGGACCTCGCTGCGGTCCTCCACATCGATGATCAGCGCGTCGTTGCGGGCGCCGAGCCGCAGCCGCCACCATCCCGCGGTGTGCCGGGCGGCGTTCGCCACCAATTCCGATACGACCAGCACGACCGCATCGGCGTCCACCCCGGGGCACGCGGAGGAGACGAACTCCGCGGCCGCGTGCCGGGCGTCAGCGGTGCTCGCCCGGCTGGACTCCACCACGACCATGCGGCTGCACCTCCTCCTTACCGTTCATTACACCCCTCTTGCCCGGCGGCCGCGCAATCATGGGACGTGATCGGGCAGCGGATGCGCGGACGCCGTGCGAACACGACGCAACCGGACACCCCTGCCCGCCTGTCACCGAGGAAGACGCGTCATCGCGGAAACACGTTCCGCCTTCCGGGTGGCCGTCACCGGGCGCGGCGTGCGCACCGCGCACCTCCCCGCGCGCCGTGCCTAGCCTGCGGAGGTCACCGTATCGCGGAGGTCTCCCCATGTTCCGTCCAGTCCTCCCCGTACGCACCCGGAGAGCCCGGTCACGGGTGGCCGTCGCCCTCTGCGCGGCCCTGCTGGCCGGTGGCTGCGCCCCGTCCTCCGAGGCCCCGGAGCCCCCGGCGCGGCCCGGTCCGGAGGCCGGCGGAGCCCGTGTCTCGCCGTTCGAGGGGCTGACCGGCCGTCCGCGGCCGACCCCCGGCACGACCTTCCTGCTGGTGGGACTGGACGGGCGTACCGGGCTCTCGCGCGCGGAGAAACGGCGGCTGTTCGTCGGCGGCGAGGGCTGCGACTGCACGGACGTGATGATGCTGCTGCACGTCTCGGCGGACCGGCGCCGGGTCACCGTCATCAGCATCCCGCGGGACTCCTACGCCGAGTTCCCCCCGCACACCGAGCCTCCCGCCACCCGGACCCCGGGCGCGAGCACTCCCGCGGGGGCCTCCGGCGCCGCGGGACCGCCCGGGCCCGGGACCGCGGGTCCGGAACCGTCCCGGCCGGAAGCCGCCGGGGCCGGCACCGGGCCGGTGCGCCACTGGGGCAAGATCAACGCGGCGCACAAGCACGGCGGCCCCGCCCTCACCGTGGCCGCGGTCGAACACGCGACCGATATCCGGGTCGACCACTACCTGGAGACGGACTTCACCGGCTTCGTCCGCACGGTCGACCGGCTCGGCGGCGGCGAGGTCTGCACCGGCAAGCCCCTCAAGGACGACAAGTCCGGCCTCGACCTCCCGCCCGGCACCCACCACGTCGACGGCACGGACGCGCTGAAGTACGTCCGCGCCCGCCGGCTGGATCCCCCCGGCGACCTCGGCCGGGTCCGGCGGCAGCAGCGCTTCCTCGTCTCGCTGATGGAGAACCTCTTCTCCGGCGACCGGACGCCCTCCGGCGGGGACGGGTTCTCCCGCAGCGCACGGGCCCTGCTCGGCTCCGTACGCACCGACGAGGGCCTGACCCTGCCGAAGCTGGCCGGCCTCGGCCGGGCGCTGCGGAAGCTGCCGAGCTCCGCCGCCGAGTTCGCCACCGTTCCCATCAGGGATTTCGACCACCGGGTCCCCGGCTGGGGCTCCACCCTCGTCTGGGACGAGCCCCGGGCGGAGGCCCTCTTCGCGGCCGTCCGCGCCGACCGGCCGATCGTCCCGGAGACCCGGCCCGGCGAGATCCGCCCGGTTCCCGTCGCCGTCGCCCCCCGCAAGCTGCGGGTCAGCGTGGCCGAGGGGCCCGGGGCCGAGCCCGGCAGCGCCGCGCGGCTGGCCATGAAGCTGCGGGAGAACGGCTTCACCGTCGTCGGGGTCACGGCCGGGTCCGGCGGCGGCCCCGCACAGGCGGGGCCGACCGAGATCGCCCACGACCCGAGGCTGCGGCGCGCAGCCCCGACCCTGTCCGCCGCGCTGCCGAACGCCCGGGTGCGGGAGACCGAGGGGCTTGGCCGGGTCTTCCGGGTGACCGTCGGCCCGATCGCCGGCCGGGTGGTCCCGGTCGTCCACGACCGGAGCGGTGTCGAAGGGGCCCCCGTCACCGGGGACGAGCTGAGCTGCCGCGAGACCCCGCCCGGCGGGTAGCGCCCCCGCGCCCCGAGCCTTCTGGGCGCCCTCCGTGTCCGGGCCCGCCCGTCCCTGATCACGGCGCACGCGGTCACCGCGCGTCATGGAGGCCACGCAGGGCGGGCGACCGGCCGGCCGGGGAGCGGGGAGAGCGGCCCACCCAGGAGCACCCTGCGGGACACGCGCCGGAAGGCGGCCGACAAGCGGCGCAGAGCGGGCAGGAGGACGTGGACGACCGTCCTCGTGGCGCGGATCAAGAACGCCATGGAGGGCGCCCGGCCCCTGGTCGACCAGGTCTTCCCGGACATCCGAGGCCACCGCGGAGGACCGCCGGCGGGCCCGCCGGAAACGGCGGGAACTCGCGAGGCGGTGGCGGCCGTGGCGGAGAACTCCGGCTGGTCTCCGGTGACTTCGCGGCGGATCGGGGGAGTATGGGGTGGTGCGGCGGGACACCCGCCGAGCCCGGCACGCGCCGCGGCCGCGACCGTGCCCCGGCCCGCACACACGGCCGGCCCCGTACCACCGGCCACGCACCGCTGACCGCACACGGCTGATTCGAGAGGCGAACAGTATGGCCACGGCTCAGGCAGCACACCTGTCCGACGACGACCTCGCCACGCTGGACCGCTACTGGCGGGCCGCGAACTATCTGGCCGTGGGCCAGATCTACCTGCTCGCCAACCCGCTGCCGGCCGAGCCGCTCTCCGTGGAGCACATCAAGCCGCGGCTGCTGGGGCACTGGGGCACCACACCCGGCCTCAACCTGATCTACGCCCACCTCAACCGGGTGATCAGGGCCCGGGACCTGGACGCCATCCACGTCACCGGCCCCGGGCACGGCGGCCCGGCGACCCTCGCCTGCTGCTGGCTGGACGGCAGCTACTCCGACGTCTACCCGGACGTCTCCCGGGACGCCGAGGGCATGACCCGGCTGTTCCGGCAGTTCTCCTTCCCCGGCGGGGTGCCGAGCCACGTCGCCCCGGAGACCCCCGGTTCCATCCACGAGGGCGGCGAGCTGGGCTACGCGCTGAGCCACGCCTACGGCGCCGCGTTCGACAACCCGGGGCTGGTCGTCGCCGCGATCGTCGGCGACGGGGAGGCCGAGACGGGCCCGCTGGCCACCGGCTGGCACGGCAACAAGTTCCTCGACCCGGTGCACGACGGGGCCGTCCTGCCGATCCTCCACCTCAACGGGTACAAGATCGCCAACCCGGCGGTCCTCTCCCGCCTCCCGCAGGAGGAACTGGACCAGCTGCTCCGCGGCTACGGCCACGAACCGGTGTACGTCGAGGGCGACGAACCGGCCGCCGTGCACCACGCCATGGCCGCCGCCCTCGACCACTGCCTGGACCGGATCGCCGAGCACCAGCGGGCGGCCCGCGAGGACGGGGCGTCCGGGCGTCCCCGCTGGCCCGTGATCGTCCTGCGGACGCCCAAGGGCTGGACGGGGCCGGCCACCGTCGACGGCAAGCCGGTGGAGGGCACCTGGCGCGCCCACCAGGTACCGCTGTCGGGCCTGCGGGAGAGCCCCGAGCATCTGCGGCAGCTGGAGGAGTGGATGCGCTCCTACCGGCCGGAGGAGCTCTTCGACGAGCAGGGCCGGCCGCTCCCCGAGGTGCTGGCCCACGTCCCCGCGGGGGACCGGCGGCTCGGCTCCAACCCGCACACCAACGGCGGCCGCCTGCTGCGCAGCCTGCCGGTGCCGGCCATCCGGGACTACGCGGTCAAGGTCTCCGAGCCGGGCGCCACCCTGCACGAGCCCACCCGGATCCTCGGCGGGCTGCTGCGCGACCTGATGCGGCGGACGGAGAAGAGCCGCGACTTCCGGCTGTTCGGCCCGGACGAGACCGCCTCCAACCGCCTCCAGGACGTCTACGACGCGACCGGCAAGGGCTGGCAGGACGAGATCCTGTCCACCGACGAGCACCTCGCCCGCGACGGCCGGGTGCTGGAGATGCTCTCCGAGCACAACTGCCAGGGCTGGCTGGAGGGCTATCTCCTGACCGGGCGGCACGGACTGTTCTCCTCCTACGAGGCGTTCATCCACATCGTGACGTCCATGGCGAACCAGCACGCCAAGTGGCTGAAGGTCTCCCGCCAACTGCCCTGGCGGATGCCGCTCTCCTCGCTGAACTACCTGCTCACCTCGCACGTCTGGCGGCAGGACCACAACGGGTTCTCGCACCAGGACCCCGGCTTCATCGACCACATGGTCAACAAGGACCCGCAGACCATCCGGGTCTATCTGCCGCCGGACGCCAACACCCTCCTGGCCGTCGCCGGGAAGACCCTCGACAGCCGCGACCTGATCAACATCGTCGCGGCCGGGAAGCAGCCCTGCTTCGACTGGCTCTCCCTCGACGACGCCGTCAACCACGTGGAGCGCGGCGTCAGCGTCTGGGACTGGGCCGGCAGCGACACCGGCCGGGAGCCGGACGTGGTCCTCGCCGCCGCGGGCGACGTGCCCACCCAGGAGGTCATGGCCGCGGCCTCGCTGCTCCGCGCGCATCTGCCCGACCTGGCCGTCCGGGTGGTCAACGTCGTCGACCTGATGCGGCTGCTGCCCCACACGGAACATCCCAGCGGGCTGAACGATCACGGGTTCGACGCCGTATTCACCGCCGACAAGCCCGTCATCTTCGCCTACCACGGCTACCCGTGGCTGATCCACCGGCTCACCTACCGGCGGAACGGCCACGCCGACATCCACGTCCGCGGCTACAAGGAGCAGGGCACCACGACGACACCGTTCGACATGGTCGTGCTGAACGACATGGACCGCTACCGGCTGGTGATGGACGTCATCGACCGGGTGCCCGGGCTGGCACTCCGGGCGATCGGGGTCCGCCAGCTGATGAAGGACAAGCGCAACGAACACCGTTCGTACATCCGGGAGCACGGCCAGGACATGCCCGAGGTCCGCGAGTGGACCTGGGCCTAGCGGCCCGTCACCCGGCGCGGTCACCCGCGGGGCGGGTGGCCGCGCGGGCGGGCCGGGCCGCGGAGGTACGGCGGGCCGCCGGAAGCGCGGCGACCGCAGCAGACGCACAGACGCGGGGCCAACCCCGCCACCGAGGGAGTCTTGAGATATGGCAGAAGGCACCGGGACGAAGGCGCAGATCGGGGTCACCGGGCTGGCGGTGATGGGCCGCAACCTGGCCCGTAATCTCGCCCGGCACGGGCACACCGTGGCGCTGCACAACCGCACCGCGACCCGTACCCGGGCCCTGGTCGAGGAGTTCGGCCACGAGGGCACCTTCCTCCCGTCCGACGACCCGGCCGCCTTCGTCGCCTCGCTGGAGCGGCCCCGCCGCGTGGTGATCATGGTGAAGGCGGGCATGTCCACCGACGCGGTGATCGACGAGTTCGCCCCGCTGCTCGAAGCGGGCGACATGATCATCGACGGCGGCAACGCGCACTTCGAGGACACCCGCCGCCGGGAGGCCGCGCTGCGCGAGCGCGGCCTCCACTTCGTCGGCACCGGGATCTCCGGCGGGGAGGAGGGCGCGCTCAACGGGCCCAGCATCATGCCCGGCGGCTCGCCCGAGGCCTACGCCGCCCTCGGCCCGCTGCTGGAGGACATCGCCGCCAAGGCCGCCGACGGCACGCCCTGCTGCACCCACATCGGGGCGGACGGCGCCGGGCACTTCGTCAAGATGGTGCACAACGGCATCGAGTACGCCGACATGCAGCTCATCGGCGAGGCCTACGACCTGCTGCGCCAGGTGGCCGGCTACCGGCCCGCCGAGATCGCCGAGATCTTCCGCACCTGGAACACCGGCCGCCTCGACTCGTACCTCATCGAGATCACCGCCGAGGTCCTGGCCCACACCGACGCCGCGACCGGCCGGCCGTTCGTGGACGTCGTCGCCGACAGCGCCGGCCAGAAGGGCACCGGCCGCTGGACGGTGCAGACGGCGCTCGACCTGGGCGTCCCCGTGTCCGGCATCGCCGAGGCGGTCTTCGCCCGCTCCGTCTCCGGCCACGCGGGGCTGCGGCAGGCCGCCGGGGGCCTGCCGGGCCCGCAGCGCGCGACGCTCGGGGCGGAGGACGCCCGGCACTTCGCGGACCAGGTGGAGCAGGCGCTCTACGCCTCGAAGGTCGTCTCCTACGCCCAGGGCTGGAACATGATCGACGCGGCCGCCGGCGAGTACGGCTGGACGATCGACCCGGGGGCGGTGGCCGCGATCTGGCGCGGCGGCTGCATCATCCGGGCGGCGTTCCTCGACCGCATCCGCGCCGCCTTCGACACCGACCCCAAGCTGCCCACGCTCCTGGCCGACAGCGAGTTCGCGGGGGAGATCGGCGCGGCGCAGCGGGACTGGCGCACGGTGGTGGGCACGGCCGTGGCGTACGGGGTGCCCACGCCCGGCTTCTCCGCCGCCCTCGCCTACTACGACGCGCTCCGCGCCGAGCGGCTGCCGGCCGCGCTGACCCAGGGCCAGCGCGACTACTTCGGGGCGCACACCTACCGGCGCGTGGACCGCGAGGGCAGCTTCCACACGCTCTGGGGCGGCGACCGCTCCGAAGTCGCCGGCTGACGCCGGGAGAGCGGCCCGCGGCGGAACGGGCGGCGGGGCCGTGCGGGCGGCCCCTGCGGGCCGATCATCACACTTTCGAGGGAGTGAGGGGAGCGCCTCACCCGCCGCCGGCCCCGCCCGCGCGAGTCTGATCCGGAGAGCAGCCGTCCGGAAAGGACTCCCCATGCGCTGGTCCCGCACCTCCGGCGGACCCCCCGTAGCGGTGGACCTCGGCACCTCCCGCATCCGCGTCCGCGGGCCGCGCGGAGGCCACCGCTACGACGGCGCGTCCGTCATCGCGGTGACCACCGGGTCCCGGCAGGTGGTCGCCGTCGGCGACCAGGCGGGCCGGATCCTCGGCCGCACCCCGCCGGACATCGAGGCGGTGGTGCCGCTCAGCCGCGGCGTCGTCACGGACTTCGACGCCGCCGCCCTGCTCCTCCGGCACGCGCTGGGCGACGGCGGCCCCTCCCGGCGCGGTCTGCTGCCGCCGGGGGTCGTGACGGGCGTCCCCGCCTCCGCCACCGAGGTGCAGCGGATCGCCGCCGAGGAGGTGCTGCTCCAGGCCGGTGCCCGCTGGGTGCGGCTGCTGCCCAAGGGGATGCTCGCGGCCCTGGGCGCCGGGCTGCCGCTCTGGGACTCCGGCGGCACCATGATCGTCGACATCGGCGCCGGGACCACGGAGATCTGCGCCTTCGCCTTCGGCACCCTGGTCTCCGCCGAGTCCTCGCCGGTCGCGGGCGACGCCGTGACCTCCGCCCTGGTCACCCACCTCCAGCGCGAGCACACCCTGGCGCTGAGCACGAGCGCGGCCGAGGCCGTCAAGACCGGCCTCGGCCGGGTGGCGGAGACCGCGCCCGGCACCCGGCTGCCGGTCCGGGGCCGGGACCGCGTCACCGATCTGCCCAAGACCGTCTCGGTCGCGGCGGGGGAGCTGCGGGACATCATCGAGCCGGAGATCCGGCGCATCGCCCGGCTGGTCGTCACCGCCATCGGCAACTGCCCCGGCGGCGTCGCGGACGACATCGTGGAGCGCGGGCTGGTGGTCACGGGGGGCGGGGCGCTCTTCGACGGCCTCCCGGACCGGCTGGGGCGGGCCATCGGCATGACCGTCCATCTCGCCGGGGCGCCGCGCTCCTCCGTACTCGACGGGGCCGCGCGCTGGATCGACGAGGTGGACCCGGCCGCCCGACGGCAGATGCTGGCCCCGCTGTGAAGAGCACCGCGGCCGCCGGCCGCCCCCGCGCCGGAGGCGGTTCAGACCTCCGCGCGGCAGCCCGGCAGGGTGCGGGGATGCGGCGCCGGCCCGCCGGGGCCCGCCGCCGTGCGCTCCCACTCCCGCCGGGCGCCCTCCCGTACGGCGGTGTGGACCGCCCGTGCCAGCCGCGCGCCCCAGAGGGACCGCGGCCCGCCGAAGGCTTCCGGCTCCTCGCCGGGCCGGGCGGCGCGGGCCGCGACGCACACCGCGTCCGAGGGGGTGCCGGAGCAGTCGAAGCCCGCGTCGAGCAGGGCCTGGACCTTGGCCTCGGTCGCCGTGGCCACGGCGTTGACGAGTGCGGCGTCGCCGAGCGGGGCCGGTACGGCGACGACGATGTTGATGGTTCCCGGCGGCAGGGGAGCCGGGGAACCCGGGCCGGGGGCGGCGGCCCAGCCGGAGACACCGATGCCGGTGGTCACCAGCGCCTCCACCCCGCCGTCGGCGGCGCGGGTGCACGCGTCCACCTCGGCGGCCGTCATCAGTCCCACACCGGGCCCGGCCAGCCCGGCGTCCCGGGCCAGCCCGGCCAGATGGCCGGCGGGGTCGGTCCGGGTGTAGCCGGGGCGCACCTGGGCGTTGAGCACCCAGCCGCGTTCACCGAGGCCGCCGCCCAGGACGGCGCTGCTGGCCATCCGCCAGCCCGGCCCGGCGCGCCACAGCAGGGCGTGGCGGCAGGCTCCGTCCTCGGTGCGGGCGAGCCGCTCGGCCCGCAGCAGGACCGGTGCGGGCGCGGCCGCGGCGCGGGGCAGCGGGGTGGTGGTCACGGCGGCAGTCCTCCGTCGGCCGGGTCCGGGAGGCGGCCGGGGGACCCGGCGCCCGGTGACCATGATCGTAGACGCCGGCCGCGGGAAGGGGGCGGGCGGCCCGGCCGCGACCTCGGCCGCCGTTCCACTCCCGCCCAAGACCGTCGCAAAACGGACAAAACACCTGCCGGTGACGCGCTTCACAGAATGCGGAGGGGAAAGGTGACGCAATGCATCCGAATGCCGCTGTTCCGTCGAGGATGTAACCCTCTGCTGTTTTCGGGCGGCGAACGGCGAGGATTTTCGTCGCTCTTTGCTGAGGGGTGTGCGCACCGCGTCACGCCATCCCCGCAAATACCGCCGGTAAACACCCGGCTGTCCGACTTCTCCTTGCCTTGGTGAAAACCGAGCGCTTACGTTTGCCGCTGCTCCGCCGAAAGCTTGGCGGGCATTCTTCCTCCGGAACGCCGAATCCTGCCGCCGGAGGGGGGAAACCACGACGCACCACGGCAGGAGCGGGGGACCCAAAGGTAAGTCGCCGGACCGTGTGACACACCACACGGTGCGGCTTGGGGTGAAGACGCGCAGGACGGCCGAACCGGCCGTGCGCATGCGTCCGGGCAACTCCAGCCCGAACCCGACAGCTCACCTCGTAGGCGTAGGAGAGGAAATACCCCTATGTCTCGCGGACGTCATCGCCGTACTCGCACCAGCCGTCTTTCCATCGCCACGCTCGCCGTCACCACCGGTGGCGCGGGCCTCGTACTCCCCCTCGTCGGCGCCTCCGGCGCCAGCGCCGCTTCGGTCGGGACCTGGGACAAGGTCGCCGAGTGCGAGAGCACCGGTAACTGGAGCATCAACACGGGCAACGGCTTCTACGGTGGCCTGCAGTTCACGCAGAGCACCTGGGCCGCCTTCGGTGGCACCGAGTTCGCGCCGCGCGCGGACCTCGCCACCAAGGACCAGCAGATCGCGATCGCCGAGAAGGTGCTCGCGGGCCAGGGCCCGGGCGCCTGGCCGGTCTGCTCCGTCAAGGCCGGTCTCACCCGCGGTGGCGAGGCCCCCGCCGTCGACACCGGCGCCAAGCAGCAGGGCAAGGCCGCGGACACCCCCAAGGCCGAGGCTCCCGAGGCGGAGGCCCCCAAGGCCGCGCCGAAGGCCGAGAAGAAGGCCGCCAAGCCGTCTCCGTCGGACGCCGGCACCGCGAAGACCTCGTCGTACACCGTCGTCAGCGGTGACACCCTTGCCAAGATCGCCGAGGCCAAGGGCGTCGAGGGTGGCTGGGAGAGCATCTACGAGGGAAACCGCGAGGTCATAGGCGGTAACCCGAACCTGATCTTCCCGGGTCAGAAGTACTCGCTGGACGGCGAGCAGGCCGCTCCGAAGGCGGAGGCCCCCAAGGCCGCGCCGAAGGCCCAGAAGTCCGAGGCCAAGGCCCCGGCCAAGGCCGCCGAGAAGCCGGCGGTCCAGAAGGCCCAGGCGAACACCGCGGGCTTCAGCGCCCCGGTCGCCGCCTCCCCGAGCACCCCGTACCGGGCCTCGGGCGGCAGCTGGTCCAGCGGTTACCACACCGGCGTCGACTTCTCCGTCGCCACCGGCACCCCGGTGAAGTCGGTCAGCTCCGGCACGGTCGTCTCGGCCGGCTGGGCGGGCTCGTACGGCAACGAGGTCGTCGTCCGGCACGCCGACGGCAAGTTCAGCCAGTACGCGCACCTGTCCTCGCTGTCCGTCTCGGCCGGCCAGACGGTCCAGGGCGGCCAGCAGCTCGGCCTGTCCGGTTCCACCGGCAACAGCACCGGCCCGCACCTGCACTTCGAGGTCCGGACCGGCCAGGGCTACGGCTCCGACGTGGACCCGCTGGCCTACCTGCGGGGCAAGGGCGTCTCCATCTGACCTCCCCGCACAGCGCAGCACCACACGAGGTGCCCGTTCCCGCCCCGCGGGAACGGGCACCTCGCCCGTTTCCGGCCGGGCGCACGGGCCGGTGGCCGGAAAAGGAGGGGAGGCCGCTGCGGAATTCGATCTTCCGCGGCGGAGAGCGGGCGGGCGGACGGCCGCTGCCGGCGCACCGCGGATCAGCTGGGGTTACACCGGGAAACGGGCCTTCCCCGCGCCTGGTCCTTTTCAAGATTCACTTCTTCGGAATCCGATAATCGTCCCGCAGATTCCCGGAATCGGTTGTGACGCGGAATGTGCCCGCCTATCTTGGGCACGGCCCGCGAACTCCCTTGCGCGGCCGCCTTTTTCGGCCCCAGCGCAGGAGAGGAACCCAGCCGATGCCCCCCACCCGCGGACGGCACCGCCGGCACCAGCCGAGCCGTATCTCCCAGGCGTCGTTGACCGTCACCGCCTCAGGTGCGGGCATCGCCCTCCCGCTGGTGGCCGCCGCGAGCGCGAGCGCCGCCTCCACCGACACCTGGGAGCGGGTCGCCGAGTGCGAGAGCGGCAACGACTGGGACATCAACACCGGCAACGGCTACTACGGCGGCCTCCAGTTCTCCCAGAGCACCTGGGAGGCGTTCGGCGGCACCCGGTATGCGCCGCGCGCCGACCTCGCCACCCGCGCGCAGCAGCTCGCGACAGCGGAGAAGGTCCTCGACGGCCAGGGCCCCGGCGCATGGCCGAACTGCGGGCCGCGGGCCGGCCTCGCCCGCGGCGGGGACGGCCCGGACACCGCGCCGGCCGCGGACCGGTCCGGCCCGCGCGCCGAGGACGCGCGGCAGAAGGAGAAGGCCGCGGGAGCGGCCGGGGCCGAGCAGCGGCAGCAGCAGCGCGCGGAACGGAAGGCGAAGGACCCGGCCCAGGCCGCCTCCGCCACCCGCGCCCCCGGCTCCCGCACCACGGACTCGTACCGCGTCGTCAGCGGTGACACGCTCTTCGGCATCGCCCGCGGGCAGGACGTCGACGGCGGCTGGCAGCGGCTCTACGAGGCCAACCGCGAGGTCATCGGCGAGGACCCGGACCTGATCCTCCCCGGCCAGCGGCTCTCCCTGCGCGGGCAGGCGTCCGGTGCCGGGAGCGCCCCGGAGACCTCGGAACGCAAGACCTCCGAACGCCGGGCGGCCCCGGCCCCTGAGAAGAAGGCCGACAAGAAGGCGGAGAAGAAGGCCGAGAAGAAGGCCGCGAAGGCCGAGAAGGCCGAGAAGAAGGCCGCCCCGGAGAAGAAGAGGACCGAGCGGAAGCAGGAGCGCTCCGGCGAGGAGCGGAGCTCCCGCTCCGGCTCCGGCGCCTTCTCCGCGCCCGTGCCGGGCGTCTCGCCGAGCACCCCGTACCGGGCCTCCGGCGGCAGCTGGTCCAGCGGTTACCACACGGGCGTCGACTTCCCCGTCGCCACCGGCACCTCGGTCCGGGCCGTGGCCTCCGGCCAGGTCGTCTCCGCGGGCTGGGCCGGCGCCTACGGCTACCAGGTCGTTTTGCGGCACAGCGACGGCCGGTACAGCCAGTACGCCCACCTCTCCCAGCTCTCCGTACGGGCCGGACAGCAGGTCCCCGCCGGGCAGCAGCTCGGCCGCTCCGGCTCCACCGGCAACAGCACCGGGCCGCACCTGCACTTCGAGGTCCGTACGGGACCGGGCTACGGCTCCGACATCGACCCGCTGGCCTATCTGCGGGGGCGTGGGGTCGCGATCTGATCCGTGGCGGGGCGGGGCCCGTCCGCCCCCGCCCCGCCACGGCGTTGTACCGCCCCGCCGCAACCGCCCGCCGTTACGGACGAGTCGTCCGCTCCGTGCCTCAGTCCGCCGCGTCCCGCCGCCGTGCGGCCAGGCCCGGCAGCAGCTTCTCCGGGAGGACGGGCAGGGCGCGGACCCGCACCCCCGTGGCGTGGTGCACGGCGTTCGCCACCGCCGCCGCCGTGCCCACCGCGCCGATCTCCCCGATGCCCTTGGAGCCCATCGGGTTGAGCCGGCTGTCCTCCTCCGCGAGCCAGCGCACCTCGATGTCCGGCACGTCGGCGCAGGTCGCGACGGGGTACATCGCCAGGTCCCGTTCCGCGAAGTCACCGAAGCCCGGATCCAGGGTGCTGTGTTCCATCAGCCCCATCGACAGGCCCATGACCATCCCGCCGGTGAGCTGTGAGCGCGCCGTGCGCGGATTGAGGATGCGCCCGGCCGCGAACACCCCGAGCAGCCGCCGCACCCGGGTCTCCCCGGTGTCCCTGTCCACCTGCACCTCGGCGAACTGGGCCCCGAAGGCCCGCCGCGCGTACTCCCGCGTGCGGGCCGCGACCTCCTCCGCCGTGTCGGCGTACACCGACAGTCCGGTCTCCGGCGGCGTCCCGCCGTGCCGCGCCAGCTCGTACAGCAGTTCCCGGCAGGCCTTGTGCACGGCCCAGCCCCAGGACGCGGTGCCCGAGGAGCCGCCCGCGACCGGGCCCTGGGGCAGGTCGCTGCTGCCGATCTCGATCCGCACCCGGTCCAGCGGCGCGCCCAGGGCGTCGGCCGCGATCTGCGCCAGCACCGTACGGGCCCCGGTGCCGATGTCCGTCGCGTTGATCCGCACCCGGTAGCCGCCGGCGCCCGCGTGGGCCTCCGCCGCCGCGGGGGAGACGCTCGCCGGATGGCCCGACGCGGCGACCCCGGTGCCGATGAGCAGCCGCCCCTCGGCGCGCGTGCCCGGCCGCGGATCGCGGTCCCGCCAGCCGAACCGGTCCGCGCCCTCGCGCAGGCACTCGGCGAGCATCCGGCTGCTGAACGGGCGCCCGGAGTCCGGCTCCTTCGCGGTCTCGTTGCGCAGCCGGAGCTCCACGGGGTCCAGCCCGCAGGCGATCGCCAGTTCGTCCATCGCCGACTCCAGGGCGAACATGCCGGGGCACTCGCCGGGGGCGCGCATCCACGAGGGCGTCGGTACGTCGAGGCGGGCGAGCCGGTGCGTCGTACGGCTGTGCGGGCTGGCGTACATGAAGCGGCCCGGGGTCGCGGCCTGCTCGGTGAACTCCTCCAGGGTGGAGCTGTAGGTGAACACCTCGTGCGAGAGCGCCGAGATCCGCCCCATGCCGTCGGCACCGAGACGCACCCGGTGCTCCGTCGCCGGCCGGTGGCCCACGACGGCCGCCAACTGGTTCCGGGGGAGCGCCAGTTTGACGGGGCGGCCGGTCTCCCGCGCGGCCATCGCCGCCAGGACGGCGTGCGGGCGCGGTGACCCCTTGGAACCGAAGCCCCCGCCGACGTGCTCGGAGACGACGGTGATCAGCTCCTCGTCCGTCCCGAACAGGACGGCGAGGGCCTGCCGCACCGGGTCCGCGCCCTGGCTGGAGTCGTAGACGCGCAGCCGCGGGCCGATCCAGAGCGCGGTGGCGGCGTGCGGCTCCAGCGGATGGTTGTGCAGCGGCGGTACGCGGTACGCGGCGGCGAACCGGATCTCCGAGGCGGCGAACGCCATGCCGACGTCACCGCGCACCCGGTCGGCCGGGAGGCCGCCGTTGACCCGCTCCGGCGCGTACATCCCCGGATGGTCCGCGGTGAAGCGCGCGTCGTGCCGTTCCGGCGCGTACTCCACGCGGACCGCGGCGGCCGCCTCCCGCGCCGCCTCCGGCGTCTCGGCCACGGCGAGCGCCACGTACTGCCCGCGGTGCGCGACCCGCGGCGACTGGAGGACGAGCAGGGTCGCGTCCCCCGGATCGCCGAGCCGGGGCGCGTTCTCATGGGTGAGCACGGCCAGCACACCGGGAACGGCCAGCGCGGCGGCCGTGCCGACCGCCGTGACCTCGCCCCGGGCGACGGTCGCGGGCACCGGCCAGGCGTACGCACAGCCCTCGACCGGGTGTTCGGTGGCATACCGGGCGGCACCGGTGACCTTCGCACGCCCTTCCAGCCGGACCACGGGCTCGCCGAGCGCGCTGCCGTGCCCGCGCCGCGCCCCGCCGCGGGGGCCGGTGCCGGGGGCGTCCCCGTGGCCGTCTCCGTGGCCGTCTCCGCTCATGGCGTCTCCCACGGCCCCTCCGGATGCGGGCCGCCGTCCCCGGTCCGGCGGCCCGACGGTTCGGACCGTTCGGCCAGTTCGGCCAGGGTGCGCACGGTCAGCGAACGCAGCAACGGCACTTTGAAGGCGTTGTCGCGCAGCGGCTCGGCCGGGGCGAGCTCGGCGTCGACGGCCCGCGCGAAGGACTCGGCGGTGGCCGGCGCCCCCAGCAGCCGCTCCTCCGCGGTCCGGGCGCGCCACGGACGGGCGGCGACCCCGCCGAACGCCAGCCGCACCCGGCGGACGAACCCCCCGTCCACATGGAGGGCCGCGGCCACCGACACCAGCGCGAAGCTGTACGCGGCCCGGTCGCGCACCTTGCGGTAGACCGAACCCGCCGCCTCCGGCACGGCACCCAGCTCCACATGGGTGACCAGATCACCGGGGGCCAGCACGGTGTCGCGCTCCGGGCTGCCGCCCGGCAGCCGGTGCAGTTCGGTCACCGGGACGGTCCGCGTCCCCGACCGGGTCAGCACGTGCACCCCGGCGTCCAGCGCGGCCAGGGCGACGGCCATGTCGGAGGGGTGGGTGGCCACGCAGGACGGCGAGGCGCCGAGCACCGCCAGCTCGCGGTGCACCCCCTCGCGCGCCGGGCATCCCGTCCCCGGCTCCCGCTTGTTGCAGGGCTTGCCGGGATCCTGGAAGTACGGGCAGCGGGTGCGCTGCAGCAGATTGCCGCCGACCGTCGCCGCGTTCCGGAGCTGACCGGACGCCCCGGCCAGCAGGGCCTGGGAGAGGACGGGGTAGCGGGTGCGGACGGCGTGGTCGGCGGCCAGCTCGCTGTTGCGCACGGCGGCGCCGACCAGCAGGCCCCCGGCGGAGGTGTGTTCGATGGCGGTGTGCGGCAGCGCGGTCACGTCCACCAGCAGGTCGGGCTGCTCCACTCCGAGCTTCATCAGGTCCACGAGGTTGGTGCCGCCGCCCAGGTAGCGGGCGTGGGGCGAGGAGCCCAGCGCGGTGACGGCCGCCCCGGCCTCGGCCGCGCGTTCGTAGCGGAACGGCTTCACCAGGCGCCGCCCTCACCGGTACGGCCGCCGGGCGCGGTCCCGGTGTGCGCCACGTCGCCCACCGCGCGGACGATGTTCCCGTACGCGCCGCAGCGGCAGAGGTTGCCGCTCATCCGCTCCCGGATCTCCGCGTCGTCCGCCGGCACCGGCAGCCCCGACGGATGGTCCGCCGGGGTCACGGCGCTCGGCAGGCCCGCGCCCATCTCCTGGAGCGCGCCGATCGCGGAGCAGAGCTGGCCGGGGGTGCAGTAGCCGCACTGGTAGGCGTCCCGGTCGAGGAACGCCTCCTGCAGCGGGTGGAGCGGGCCGCTCCCGGCGGGCCCCCCGGCCAGCCCCTCGACGGTGGTGATCCGGGCCCCGTCGAGGGTGACGGCCAGCAGCAGGCAGCTGTTCATCCGCGTGCCGCCGACGAGCACGGTGCAGGCACCGCACTGCCCGTGGTCGCAGCCCTTCTTGGTGCCCGTCAGATCCAGCTCCTCGCGCAGTACGTCGAGCACGGTGGCCCTGTTGTCGACCACCAGTTCCCGCGGCTCCGCGTTGACGTGGAGGGTGACGGGGGTGGTGTGCGCCGGTGCGGTCATGGGGCCTCCCGGTCACCCGGCCGGAGGGGCGGGGCCGGGCGGACGGCGTCGGAACGGAAAGGGACGGGAACGGAGGAGCGGAACAGGAGCAGAGGGAGCGGATCAGCGGGTGGGCCGGCGAAACGGGCCGGGGAAGGGAACGGACCACCGGACCGGGCGGGCCCGGCACCCCGGCCGCACCGGGCCGCCCCGGACAGGGAGTCGGTAACCGCGAACGCCCCGTCCGAAACAGCGGCCGCCGCCCGTCACCCGCCGGGCGGCCGCCGGGTGCGGGTCCACTCCAGCAGGCCGTCCGCCGTCCAGGTGTTGACGACCCGTCCGGCGGGGACGCCGCACTCCTCGGCCCGGGCGCAGCCGTAGGGCTGCCAGTCGAGCTGGCCGGGCGCGTGGGCATCGGTGTCGACCGAGAAGAGCACCCCGGCGTCCACCGCCCGGCGGAGCAGCGCGCGCGGCGGGTCCAGCCGCTCCGGGCGGCAGTTGATCTCGACGGCGGTGCCCGACTCTGCGCAGGCGGCGAAGACCTTCTCCGCGTCGAAGCGCGAGGGCGGGCGGCCCCGGCCGGAGAGCAGCCGCCCGGTGCAGTGGCCCAGCACGTCGACGAGCGGGTTCCGCACCGCGCGGACCATCCGGCGGGTCATCGCGGCCTCGTCCATGGCCAGTTTGGAGTGGACGGAGGCCACCACCAGATCCAGCCGCTCCAGCAGCTCCGGCTCCTGGTCGAGCGAACCGTCGGCGAGGATGTCGCACTCGATGCCCGTCAGCAGCCGGAACGGCGCCAGCCGCTCGTTGAGCTCCGCGACCACACCGAGCTGTTCGCGCAGCCGTTCGGCGGACAGGCCGCGGGCGACCGTCAGCCGGGGGGAGTGGTCGGTGAGCACCGCCCACGCGTGGCCGAGGGCGGCCGCGGTGAGCGCCATGTCCTCGATCGGGCTGCCCCCGTCGGACCAGTCGGAGTGCAGATGGCAGTCGCCGCGCAGCGCCGCCCGCAGCTCCGCGCCGCCCTCGGCGAGCGGGCCGCCCGACTCCGCCTCCAGCCGCTCCAGATAGCCGGGCACCCCGCCGGCGAGCGCCTCCCGCACGACCTTCGCGGTCTTGGGCCCGATGCCCCTGACCGTCTCCAGCGAACCGGCCGCCGCCCGCCGCGCCACTTCCTCACCGGGCATCTCCGTGAGGACGGCCGAGGCGGTGCGGAACGCGCGTACCCGGTAGGTGGGGGCCTGCGCCCGCTCCAGCAGAAAGGCGATCCGGTCCAGTGCCGCCACCGGTTCCATTTCGTGGTCCCTTCCGTCTTCCGGCTTCCCGCGTCCGCCCGCTCTCCGTCCACCGTCGCGCACCCGGGGGCCGTTCGCGCGCCGGGCGGTTGCCCGCCGTGAGCCGGGGAATACGCTGATCCGCACCGGCCGCACGACAGGAATCGGGACTCGCGCATGCGGAAATCGGCCCTCGTGGTCATCGACATGGTGAACACCTACGACCATCCGGACGCGGACCGGCTGATTTCCTCGGTACGGGAAACCCTCCCCGCGATGAGAGAGCTGATCGAACGGGCCCGGGACGAGGACGTCGACGTCATCTACGTCAATGACAATTTCGGCCGTTGGCGTTCCCACCACGACGAAATCCTGGACACGGCGCTCTCCGGCCCGTACGCCGATCTGGTGGAGCCGGTCCGGCCCGACAAACAGTCGCTCTTCGTCCTGAAGGCACGGCACTCGGTCTTCTTCCAGACACCGCTGGAATATCTGCTCACCGAGTACGGCATCGGCCGTATCGTGCTCTGCGGCCAGGTCACCGAGCAGTGCGTGCTGTACTCCGCGCTCGACGCGCACATCCGCCACCTCACCGTGGCCGTTCCCCGGGACGCGGTGGCCCATATCCACCCCGATCTCGCGGACGCCGCGCTGCGCATGATGGAGCGCAATATGGGGGCCGAGATCTGCGACGCGGCGGAGATCCGGTTCTGAAGACCCGCCGGACCCGTCTTTCTCCCTTTCTCCCGCCGTATTCCGCGGCACCGCCCGAGGAGGTCCTTCCCTTGACAACGCAGAACGGTTCCGAGGACACCGCCCGCCGGGTCGCCGTGATCACCGGCGCCGACTCCGGGATCGGCCGCGCCACCGCGGTGCGCCTGGCCGCGCGGGGCATGGACATCGGCATCACCTGGCACGAGGACGAGGAAGGGGCGCGGGAGACGGCCGGGGAGGTGCGCGGCCTCGGCCGCCGCGCCGCCGTGCGGCAGGCCGATCTGACCCGGCTGCCGGAGGCCGCCGGCGTCATCGACGAACTCGCCGGCGAACTGGGGCGGATCGACGTCCTCGTCAACAACGCCGGCACCGGTACCGCCACCCCCTACCTCGACATCGACCTCGCCACGGTGCGGCAGGTCCTCGACGTCGACCTGGTGGGGCCGTTCCTGTGCGGTCAGCGCGCGGCGCGCCGGATGATCGGCCAGGGCGGCGGCGGCCGGATCGTCAACGTCACCAGCGTCCACGAGCACCAGCCGCGGGTCGGCGCCGCCCCGTACTGCGCCGCCAAGGGCGGACTCGGCCTGCTCACGCAGGTGATGGCGCTCGAACTCGCCGAGCACGGGATCACCGTCAACTCCGTGGCGCCCGGGGAGATCGCCACCCCGATGACCGGCCAGGAGGACACCGATGTGCGCACCGAACCCCGCCCCGGGGTGCCGCTGGGCCGGCCCGGGGACGCCCGTGAGGTGGCCGCGGTGATCGCCTTCCTCGCCGGGCCGGACTCCGGCTACGTCACCGGCGCCTCCTGGGCCGTGGACGGCGGGATGCTGCGGATGGGCCCGATGGCCGGCTCGCACCTGGAGAGCGGCGCCTGGCGCCGGGGGTGAACCGCACCGCGCCGGCCGGGCGTCAGTTCTCCCGCGACATCACCGTGAACAGCCCGCCCTGCCGGTCCCGCAGCGTCGACTCCCACCCGTGGTGGGTCTCCTCCGGCGGGGTGACGATCTCCCCGCCGGATGCCGCCGCCCGCTCCGCCGCGGCGGGCACGTCCTCCACGCAGAAGTACACGTGCCAGCGTGGCCGGATGCGCGGGTCCGGCGCGGACTCCAGCGCCCCGCCGCGCAGGCTGCCCACCGTGCGCCCCTCGATCCGGACGAGCACCTGCTCGTCCGTGTACCGCACGTCGCAGCGCTCGGGCGGCTCGGTGTCCCAGCCCAGCACCTCGCTGTAGAAGATCGTCGCGGCGAATATGTCCCGGGTGCGCAGCTCGATCCAGGACGGGAAGCCCGGCCCGCGCCGGACCGGCCACTCCGGTTCGGTGTACCCCTCCCAGATGCCGAAGGGGGCGCCCATCGGGTCGGCCGCCCAGGCGACCCGCCCCGGGCCGAACGGGATCGGGCCGACGGCGACCGTCGCCCCCCGCTCCCGGATGCGGTCGGAGACCTTGTCGGCGCTCTCCACCGCGAAGTACGGGGACCAGGCCACGGGGAAGCCCATGGAGCGGGCCAGCGCCCCGATGCCGGCGACGGGTGCGCCGTCCTTGTACGCGACCACGTACTCCTTGCGGTGGAAGGCGGGCCGGAACTCCCAGCCCAGCAGCCCGTGGTAGAAGTCCTGCGCAAGCCGGAGATCACTCGTGATCAGGCTCACCCAGCAGGGTGCGCCCTGCACCACGGGGGTTGTGGCCGACATTCCGGCTCGCCTCGCTCTCTCGGGGTGCCGCTGGTGCCGTCGGTGCCGCCGGGGACACCTGCCGTCTGCCACTGTGCCATCCCGTCCGGGAGGGCGCTCCGTGGCGCACGCGCGGACACCGGCGGCCCGGGACGCGCCCGCGCACGGCGGGAGCACGGCGGGCACGCGGCCGGGCGCGGGCGGGGATCCCGGCGCGCCCGCCCGGACGGCGGGCCGCCCGCCCGGAGTTCACCGCCTGGCCCGGCTGGGCTGGACCCGCTTCGGCTCTCCCGCCATCTTGGGGTGATCCGGCGGATACGGCAGGTCCTCCAGACCGTGGTCGCGCTCGTCCCGCTCGGCGAGTTCCAGCGCGGCCTCCAGCCGGCAGGGGTGCTTCTCCATGTCCGCGTGCACATCGCCCAGGTCCGCGTACCGCACCGGCATGGTCGCCAGGTCGAAGTCCTCCGGCACGGCGTGCGGCAGCTCCTCCCACAGCAGCGGTGCGGAGACCGGCGCGTGCGGCCGGGGACGGACGGAATAGGCACCGGCGATGGTGCGGTCGCGGGCGGTCTGGTTGTAGTCGACGAAGATCTTCGGGCCGCGCTCCTCCTTCCACCAGGCGGTGGTGATCCGGTCCGGCGCACGCCGCTCCAGCTCCCGGCCCACCGCGATGGCGGCGCGGCGGACCTGCGTGAACGTCCAGCGCGGCTCGATGGGCACGAAGACGTGCAGCCCGCGCCCGCCCGAGGTCTTCGGCCAGCCGCGCAGGCCCAGCCCGTCCAGGACGTCCCGCAGCTCCTGTGCCGCGCGGACCGCCTCCCGGTAGCCGGTGCCCGGCTGCGGGTCGAGATCGATCCGCAGCTCGTCCGGGTGATCGGTGTTCCCGCGCCGCACCGGCCACGGGTGGAACGTCAGGCAGCCGAGGTTGGCCGCCCACAGCACGGCGGCCGGCTCGGTGGGGCAGATCTCGTCCGCGTGCCGGCCGCTGGGGAAGGAGATGCGCGCCGTGGGAATCCAGTCGGGGAGGTTGGCCGGGGCCCGCTTCTGGAAGAACGACTCGCCCGTCACCCCGTCGGGGTAGCGCTCCAGGGTGGTGGGCCGGTTCCGCAGGGCCCGGGTGATGCCCTCGCCGACCGCCAGGTAGTAGCGGGCGACGTCGAGCTTGGTGAAGCCGCGCTCCGGGAAGTACACCTTGTCCGGATGGGACAGCTGTACGACCCGGCCGCCGACCGTGAGCTGCGCCGTCTCTGCCATGCCGCCACGGTAGGCCGGGGCGGCGCGGCCCGCCTCCCGGCGGACTCCGCACCGGGCGCCCCCGGGTGCCCGCTCCGGCGCGCGGCGGACCGCGGACGGCCGCAGAATCGGCTCATGGACCTCCCGGTGATGCCGCCCGTGCGCCCGATGCTGGCGAAGAGCGCGGCCCGCATCCCGGCGGACATGCTGTACGAGGCCAAATGGGACGGCTTCCGCGCCCTGGTCTTCCGGGACGGAGGCGAGATCGAGATCGCCAGCCGCTCCGGAAGACCGCTCAACCGCTACTTCCCCGAACTGGTGGCGGCCTTCCGCGAACGGCTCCCGGAGCGCTGCGTCCTCGACGGGGAGATCGTCGTCGCGCGCGGCCCGCGGCTGGACTTCGACGCGCTGCTGGAGCGCATCCATCCGGCCGACTCCCGGGTGCGGCTGCTCGCGGAGCGGACCCCGGCGGGCTATGTGGCCTTCGACCTGCTGGCCCTCGGCGACCGCTCGCTGCTCGAGACCCCGCAGCGGGAGCGGCGCGAGGCGCTGGTCGCCGCCCTGGAGCATGCGGGTGACCCCGTCTTCACGGCCCCGGCGACCTACGACCTCGGCCTCGCGCGCCGCTGGTTCGAGCAGTTCGAGGGCGCGGGCCTGGACGGCGTCGTCGCCAAGCCGCCCGGTCTCGGCTACCGGCCGGGGGAACGGGTCATGGTCAAGGTCAAGCACGAGCGGACCGCCGACTGCGTGCTGGCCGGCCTCCGCCCGCACAAGAGCGGCCCCGTCGTCGGCTCCCTGCTGCTCGGCCTGTTCGACGACGCCGGGCGGCTCCAGCACGTCGGCGTCTGCGCGGCCTTCCCCATGCGGCGGCGGAAGGAGCTGATGGAGGAGCTGGCGCCGCTGCGGATGGACTCGGCCGAGGGCCACCCCTGGGCGGACTGGGCCGAGGAGGAGGCGCACGAACGGAGCCGGATGCCGGGTGCGCCCAGCCGCTGGACGGGGACGAAGGACCTCTCCTGGGTGCCGCTGCGCCCCGAGCGGGTCTGCGAGGTGGCGTACGACCACATGCAGGCCGGACGCTTCCGGCACACGGCCCGGTTCCGCCGCTGGCGGCCGGACCGGGTGCCGGAGTCGTGCACGTACGCGCAACTGGAGGAGCCGGTCCGCTACGACCTGTCGTCGGTGCTGCCGGGCCGGCCCTCCGGGTGACGGCTCTCGTGCTCGCGCTGGAGGTCCTCCGGCCACTTGCGGGTGTCGCGCGGCTCCACGTACGGCTCCACGTCCTCGGGGTGGCCGGCCTGGACCGCCCGCTCCCGGGACAGCTCGGCGTCGAGCTCCAGGCCGAGCAGAATGGCCAGGTTGGAGATCCACAGCCAGACCAGGAAGATGATGACACCGGCCAGGGTGCCGTACGTCTTGTTGTACGAGCCGAAGTTGGCGACGTAGAACGCGAACGCGCCCGAGGCCAGCAGCCACACCACCACCGCGATCAGGCTGCCCGGGGTCACCCAGCGGAAGCCGCGGCCCCGGACGTTGGGCGCGGCCCAGTAGAGCAGGGCGATCATCAGCACCACCAGGATCAGCAGGACGGGCCACTTGGCGATGGACCACACGGTCATCGCCGTGTCGCCCAGGCCGACCATGTCCCCGGCGCGCTGGGCGAGCGGCCCGGTGAAGACCACGATGAGCGCGCTCGCCGCGAGCATGATCATCAGGGCCACGGTCAGCACCAGCCGCAGGGGGGTGATCTTCCAGGCGGGGCGGCCCTCCGGCAGGTCGTAGACCGCGTTCGAGGTGCGGATGAACGCCGCGATGTAGCCGGACGCCGACCACACCGCGGCCGCCAGGCCGATGAGGGCGAAGACGCCACTGGTGGAGGCGTTGCCCTGGAGCTGGGTCACGGCCCGGTCGAGGATGTCGCGGGCCGCGCCGGGGGCCAGGGACTGCACGTTCTCCAGGATCTTGTCCGTGGCCGACCGGCCGATCACTCCCAGCAGCGAGACGAGGACCAGCAGCGCCGGGAAGATCGACAGCACCCCGAAGTAGGTCAGCGCGGCGGCCCGGTCCTGGAGGTCGTCCTCCTTGAACTCCTTGAGGGTCCGGCGCAGCACCCCCTTCCAGGAGCGGGAGGGCAGTTCGCCCGGTCCCTCCGGGGCCGCGGATCCGTGCGGACCCCCCGTGGTGGCCCCGCGGGCCTCTTCGTGATCGTTCGTAGGTCCCATGTCCTCCGGGTCCCCCGGTCCGCCGCCGTCAACCCGGCCGATTGGCGGGGCACAAGCCGTACGGGGCGGGCCGGCGGGCATCCGCGCAGGTCACGGAGGGTCCCCGGGCCGGGGCTCCGGGTGCGGACCGCCCCGGAGGCGAACACCTGTCCGCCGTGGCCGTGTGAGCAAAGCCACCGCCGCCGCTGCGGCCGGGCGCCCGGCGGGAGTTGGGCCGCCCGCGCCCCGGGACGGCGCCGGCGCGCGTGCCGGAGGGCGGCGCCGTCTGTGAGGATGGCCGCCGTTGGCTCCGTCCCCGCGGGACGCCTCCGGGCGGACCCGGCGGCCGGAGCCGCGTGCCGGACACCTCTCCCCGGCATCCCGGACCGGGGCCCGGCACCGCGAGAGCCGGGCCCCGGCCCGGGGATCAGGCCCCGGCCCGGGGCCGCCCCGTCCGGGCCCGCCCCGCCCGTACGGCGACGGCCCGGACACGACGGAGGAGCGCCCGCCCCGCGCGGGCGCCCGCTACTCACCCCTCGCGCGCCGCCCGGGCGACGGAGCGCAGATAGCGGCCCAGGGCCAGCCGCTGGGCCGCCCGGGCGACCGGCCCGGCGAGCCGGGTGTACCGGGCTGCGGCGCGGGAGAACACGGCGATCTCGACCCGCACCGCGCCGCCGGCGTCCCTGATCACCGTGAAGGACTCCTCCCCGCACTCCGGATGCCCCGGCAGCGATCCGTACGCGAAGCCGGCCCGGTCCGGCCCGCGCTCCGTCCAGACCACCCGGCAGGGGATGAGCGGTCCCGGCAGCCGCAGTCCGCCGGGCCGGGGAACGAGCAGCACGGTGCCGCCCTCCTCGACCGGTGTACCGGGGTGGGGTGCCAGGCCGGTGGCGCGCTGCGGCCCCCAGTCCAGGACGAAGGCGGCGGCCCGTTCGAAGACCTCCGCGCCGTGGCCGACCGGCAGGGAGCGCCGGAGGCGCAGCCGGTATCCGGCGGGGAGCGGATCCTCCCGGGTGGCCCCGGTCTCCGCGTACGTGGGCCCGGCGGCGCACGCCGCTCGGTACACCTGCTCGAGGTCACGGGCCATGGACCGGACTATAGGACCGTCCGGAGACCCGCACCGGCGCCCGGTGGGAGGCGGAGGCGGAAGCGTCCGTCCGCGGCCACGCGCCGTGACCGCGTCCCGTCATACCGGTGATATTCGGTTTGTCCTGTTCTGTGAGGGTTACCGCGACACCGCAGGCCCCACGAGCCGGGCCCGGCGGACACCCCGGCCGGGCAGGCCCGCCGAGCACATCCGGGAGGACCCCGATGGGCAGCACAGCGCAGAAGACCGCGACGCACGGCACAGCACCGGTGGATCTGGCGGGGAAGAACGCCATGGTGACCGGCGGCGCCCGCGGCCTGGGCGCCTCGATCAGCCGGGCCCTGGCGCGGGCGGGGGCCGCCGTCGACGTGGCGGACGTCCGGCGCGAACTCGCCCAGGACCTGTGCCGCGAACTCAAGGCCGAGGGACACCAGGCCCGCTACACCGAACTCGACGTCCGTGAACCGGCCGTGGCGGCACGGTTCTTCCGCGACCTCGACCAGGTGGAACGGCCCCTCGACATCCTCGTCAACAACGCCGCCGTGGACGTCTCCAAGCCGATCGAGCATCTGTCGGCCGAGGAGGTCACCCGGGTCGTCGGCACCAATCTGCTCGGCCCCATGTACCTGTGCCTGGAGGTCTACCGGCGGATGGTGGCCCGCGGCAGCGGCCACATCGTGAACATCCTGTCCACGGCCTCCAACCGCACCTGGACCGAGGCCGGCCCCTACGCGGCGGGCAAGTCGGGGCTGCGCGCCTTCACCCACACCCTCTTCAAGGAGGCGCAGCGCGACTGCCTCGGGATCGGCGTCACGGGCGTCATCGCGGGCGGTATGGAGACCCCGTTCGTCCTCGACCGCTTCCCGGACGCGGACACCACCAAGCTGCAGAGCCCCGACATCGTCGCCGACGCGGTGCTCTACGCCCTGTCGGTGCCGCACGGCAGCGTCATCCCCGAACTCGTGGTGGTCCCGCGCTGCGAGACGTCCTGGCCGTGACCCGCGGCGGCCGGGACGGCCCTCGGCACGGGAACCGGGACGACGGGCGAGGAGAGGCGGAGTGACGGTGGACCGGAAACCGCGGAGCGCCCCGCGCACGGGCCGCGCCGGCACGGACCCCCGCCCCGGTCCCGTCGCCGGGCCGGAGAGTCCGGTGGCCCCCGCCGCCCCGGGAGCGCGGGCCGGGCCCGGCGGTGATCCGCCGTGGAGCGGGCCGCTGCCGGGCGGCGGCGACCCCTCGGGGTTCGGCGGCTGGTACCGGCACGGCGGAGGCCCCGGCCGCGAGGCGCCGTACGGGTACGACGGACCGTACGGCCACGGCAGCCACGGCGGACCGTACGGGCATCTCCACGAGTACGGGGAGTCCCGCGGCCACGAGGCCCCGGCCCCCGACCGCATGCAGGCGATCCTGGAGGCCACCAAGCAGGTGGCCGGGCTGCTGAAGGCGGCCGGTCACCCCTTCGCCCTGGCCGGCGGCGTGGCCGCGTACGCGCACGGCAACATGGCCCGGCTCGAACACGACGCCGACTTCTGCGTGCTGCCCGAGGACGCCGGGGCGGTCGCGGGCACGCTCCGGAAGGCCGGCATCCCGGTCTACGACCCGCCCGAGGACTGGCTGTTCAAGGCCCGCTGCCGCGGCCAGGACGTCGACCTCATCTACGAGCTCAAACAGCAGCCGGTGACCAGGGAACTCCTGGACCGTGCCGAGATCCTGCCGGTGGACTCGGTCGTGATGCCCGTGCTGGCACCGACGGACCTCCTCATCGGGCTGCTCAACGCCCTCTCCGAACACCACTGCGACTTCAGCGGAGTGCTGCCGCTGGCCCGCACCCTGCGGGAGAAGGTCGACTGGGACCGGGTGCGCCGCGTCTGCGGGGACGCGCCCATGCCCGATGCCTTCCTCTTCCTCCTCGAACGCCTCGGCGTCATCGCCCCCCGCGGCCCGGGTACACCGGGCGGGAGCGCCGACGGGCACGGGGGCGCACCCACCGCACACGGACAGCCGCACACACCGCCGCCCGCACCGCGGCCCGGGACGGCGGCGGACGGAAGGCGGCAACGGCCGGAAGGACACCGGGCATGACGGACCACCACGCGGGGCCGGCCGCCGGCGGCGACCGGAACCCCGGCGCCACCGCGACCACCGAGTACCGCCTCGCCCATCTCCAGGAGCGGCTCGCCCGGGAGGGCAGCGGCGACATGGGCATCCGCCTGGAGATGCGCGGCGGCAGCCTGCTGCTGACCGGCACCGTCCCCTCGGCCGCCAACCGGGAGGAGATCCTCCGCATCGTCGCGGAGGTCCTGCCGGACGTCCCGGTGCGCAGCGACATCGGCCTGACCGACCACAGCGCGCCCGACCGCCCGGAGGAACTGTCATGATCCGCGTCGCGGCCGTCGGCGACATCCACATGGCCCCGGACAGCCGCGGGCTGCTCCGCCCGGCCTTCGAAACCCTCGGCGACCGCGCCGATCTCTTCCTGCTGGCGGGCGACCTCACCCGGCACGGCACCCCGGAGGAGGCCCGCGTCGTCGCGGAGGAGATCACCGGGCTGCCCGTGCCGGTCGTCGCCGTCCTCGGCAACCACGACTACCAGGACGACCGGCCGGAGGAGGTCGCCGACATCCTCCGCTCCGCCGGCGCGACGGTGCTGGAGGGCGGCAGCACCGTGCTCCGCGTGGGCGGGTCCGCCGTGGGGATCGCCGGCGTGAAAGGCTTCTGCGGCGGCTTCGCGGGGCGCAGCGCGGGGGAGTTCGGCGAGCCGGAGATGAAGGCGTTCGTCCGCTCCACCCGGCTCAGCGCGGACAGCCTGCACCGGGAGCTGGAGGCCCTGGCCGATCGGGAGTGCCTGCTGCGGATCGCGCTCACCCACTTCTCGCCCGTCCGCGACACGCTCGCCGGGGAGCCCGAGGAGATCTACCCGTTCCTCGGCAGCTACCAGCTCGCCGAGGCCATCGACGGCGCCGGGGCCGACCTGGCCGTGCACGGCCACGCCCATCTGGGCACCGAGCACGGCATGACGGGCGGCGGGGTGCTGGTGCGCAACGTCGCCCAGCCCGTCATCCGGCGCGCCTTCGCGGTCTACCACCTGGCGTGCGCCCCGGACGCCGGGGGAGCCGTGGAGGAGGGGCGGCCCGCGTACGCCGACCGGGGCATGTCCTGAGAATCGCTGATTGGTCCGTTCCGGTCCGGGTACTGCGGACGGGCGGCCGTCACCCATGACGCCGCGCACTCCGTACCACCAGGAGGAGACATGGCCGAGAAGGTCAATCCGATCGAACTGCAGAAGGCCCTCAAGGGCGCCGACTACCCGGCGGACCGCAAGTCCCTCGCCTCCCTGGCCGAGAGCAACGGGGCCGACCGCAAGATCGTCGAGAAGATCGAGAGTCTCGGGCAGAAGAAGTTCACCGGCCCCGACCAGGTCGAGAAGGCCGTGGCGCAGGAGCAGTGAGCAGGCCGGTGCGGAAAGGAGACCTCCCCATGGACGCCGCCGACAAGGCAGCGATACCCGGATCCGGCGGGCCCGGCGGGCCCGCCGGCCCTTCCGGACCGGGCGCCGCCGCGCCGCCCGCGGACAGGGCCGCCGCACGGCCCGCGACACCGGCCGGAGCCGTGCCGGGTGACGGCGGCCGCCGCTGGGACCACGCCGTCGTCACCGGCGGGGCCGGCTTCGTCGGCTCCCACCTGTGCACGGCCCTGCTGGCGGAAGGGACCGCCGTCACCTGCGTGGACGACTTCTCCACCGGAACGCCCGGCAACATCGCACACCTGCGGGACCACCCCGGGTTCACGCTGCTGCGGGCCGACGTCAGCGCACCGTTCGCCGGGCACGTCCCCGGACCGGTGGACCTCGTCCTGCACTTCGCCTCGCCCGCCTCGCCCGCCGACTACCTCCGGCTGCCGCTGCACACCCTGGACACCGGCAGCCTCGGCACCCGCAACGCGCTGGCACTCGCCCGCGAACGGGAGGCCCGCTTCGTCCTCGCCTCCACCTCGGAGGTCTACGGCGACCCCCTGCAGCATCCGCAGAACGAGCGCTACTGGGGCAACGTCAACCCGGTCGGCCCGCGCAGCGTCTACGACGAGGCCAAGCGCTTCGGCGAGGCGCTGACCACTGCGGAGGCCGCGGCCCGCGGCACGGACGCCGGCATCGTCCGGCTCTTCAACACCTACGGTCCGCGGATGCGCGGGCACGACGGGCGCGCCGTGCCCACGTTCATCCGCCAGGCGCTGGCGGGCGAACCGCTGACGGTCACCGGCGACGGCCGGCAGACCCGCTCCCTGGCCTACGTCGACGACACCGTCCGGGGCATTCTCGCCTTGGCCGCGTCCGACCTCCTCGGGCCGGTCAACCTCGGCAACCCGGACGAGATCACCATGCTCGACCTGGCGCACCAGGTCATCGACCTCACCGGCTCGCCCTCCACGGTCCGCTTCATCGAACGGCCGACGGACGACCCGGCCGTGCGCTGCCCGGACATCACCCTGGCCCGCGGCAAGCTCCAGTGGGCGCCGCTCGTCGACGCCCGGGAAGGGCTGGCCCGCACCATCGAGTGGTACCGGCAGCGGGCCCGGCCCGGGGCGGAGGCCGCCTGAGCGGCGCGGCACCGGCGCCGGCAACCGGCACCGGGGCGAGGCGCCCGCCGCGCCGGGGCCGCCGCGGCCGGTCCGCGGCCGCTCCAGGGGCTCACGTCCCACAGCACGCAGGGCTCCCGAGCCCCTGCGGCCTCCCGCCGTCCCGGCCCCGCCCCGTTCCCTTCCTCCCTGTCCACCGAGACCTTCGCGGCCCCGGCCGCCGAAAGAGCGGAAACCCATGCGCATCCTCGGAATCAACGCTCTCTTCCACGATCCCGCCGCGGCGCTCGTCATCGACGGCCACACCGTCGCCGCCGCCGAGGAGGAACGCTTCTCGCGGCGCAAGCACGGCAAACGACCGCTCCCCTTCTCCGCCTGGGAACTCCCGGAGAAGGCCGCCGCCTGGTGCCTGGCCGAGGCCGGGCTGCGCCCGCAGGACCTGGACGCGGTCGCGTACTCCTTCGACCCCCGGCTCGCCCGGCCCGCCGACACGATGGGCCTGGACGACCCCTGGGACCATCTGCGCCTGGCCTACGCCCGCGAGGCCCCCAACTTCCTGCACACCGCGCTCCCCGGACTCGACCCGGAGAAGGTGCGGTTCGTCCCGCACCACATGGCGCACGCCGCCTCCAGCGCGCTGGCGGCGCCGGGCGCCGAGACCTCCTCCGTGCTCGTCCTCGACGGCCGCGGCGAGGCCACGTCCCACCTGGCCGGACGGCGTGTCGGCGACCGTATCGAGCCGCTGCACGGGCAGGAGCTGCCGCACTCGCTCGGCCTCGTGTACGAGGAACTGACGGAGCATCTGGGCTTCCTGCGCTCCTCCGACGAGTACAAGGTGATGGCCCTCGCCTCCTACGGGACCCCCCGCATGCTCGGCGAGCTGCGGAAGCACGTGTACGCGACGGGCGACGGCGGCTTCCGCGCCGCCGGCGTGCCGTGGGCCGAGCTGTGCTCCCCGCTCCGCCCGGGCGAGGCGTGGACGCAGGACCACGCCGATCTGGCCGCCAGCGCCCAGGCGTGCCTGGAGGAGACGCTGCTCGACCTGGTGCGCTGGCTGCACGGCCGGACGCACGACTCCCTGCTGACGATGGCCGGGGGAGTGGCGCTCAACTGCGTCGCCAACTCCCGCATCGCCCGCGAGGGCCCGTTCGACCGGGTGTGGGTGCAGCCCGCCTCCGGCGACGCCGGCACGGCCCTGGGCGGCGCGCTGTACCTCGCGGCGAGCGGCGGCGACCGCACCGAGCCCCTGGCGGGGGCCGACCTCGGCCGCCGCTGGTCCGACGCCGAGCTGGAGGGCTGGCTGAAGACCGCCGCCGTCCCGTACGAGCGGCCCGCCGACGTCGCGGAGACGGTGGCCGAGGCGCTGGCGGAGGACCGGATCGTCGCCTGGTTCCAGGGCCGCTCGGAATACGGGCCGCGGGCCCTCGGGCACCGCTCCCTGCTGGCCCACCCGGGCCGCTCCGGCAATCTGGAGCGGCTGAACGACGTCAAGGGCCGCGAGCAGTTCCGCCCGGTGGCGCCGATGGTCCTCGCCGACCGCGCCCCCGAGATCTTCGACGGGCCGATGCCCAGCCCGTACATGCTCTTCGTGCACGAGGTGGCCGAGGAGTGGCGGGACCGCATCCCGGCCGTCGTGCACGTCGACGGCACCGCTCGCATCCAGACCGTCGACCCGGTGAACGAGCCCCTGGTCGCCCGGATGCTGGGCTCCTTCGAACGGCGGACCGGGCTGCCCGTCGTCGTCAACACCAGCCTCAACACGGCCGGTCGGCCCATGGTGGACGACCCGCGCGACGCCCTGGAGTGCTTCGGCTCCTCCCCGGTCGACCTGCTCGCCATCGGCCCGTTCGTGGTGCGGCGCGGCACGTTCTTCGCGGGCGGGCAGCCGGACGCGGCGGGCGCGGCGGAGCCGCTGTCCGCGACGGACGCGGAGGGCTTCGCGGCCGTGGGCTCCGTCCCCTCCTACGGCACGCCGGACGGCGTGTCGGCCCGGCCGGTCCGCACGGCCCCGGTCCGCGAGCCGGTGGCCGGCAGCGGAGCCGCCGCGGCGGGAATCGCCGGGACCGGACCGGGCCTCCCCGGAGCCGGACCCGGCGGAGCCACCGGGCCGGCCGGCCCGGAGGGGGCGCCGGGCGGCGGCGCGGACACCCCGGAGATGCCCCGGTGAGCGGCCCCGACGCGAGGAACACGGGCACCCCGGGGGACCCGGAGTACGCGGTCGTCATCCCCACCCTCGGCCGGCCCAGCCTCGGCGCCTGCCTGCGCGCGCTCGCCGCGGCCGTCGACGCCGGCGGGCCGGCCCCCCGGCGGATCGTCCTCGTCGACGACCGGCCCCCGTACGACTGCACCCCCCTGGCCGTCGACATCCCGGACCGGTTCCTGGAGCTCGTGCGGAGCATCCCCGGCAGCGGGAGCGGGCCGGCCGCCGCCCGCAACACCGGCTGGGAGACCGCGCCCGAGCCGTGGATCGTCTTCCTGGACGACGACGTCCTGCCCGGCCCCCGCTGGGCGGCCGACCTCGCGGCCGACCTGGCCGCCGCCGGCCCGGCGACGGCCGGGATCCAGGCCCGGATCACCGTCCCGCTCCCGCGGGACCGCCCGCCGACCGACTGGGAGCGCAACACCGCCGGGCTCGCCACCTCCCAGTGGATCACCGCCGACATGGCCTACCGGCGCGCCGCCCTCGAAGCCCTCGGCGGCTTCGACGAGCGCTTCCCGCGCGCCTTCCGCGAGGACGCCGACCTGGCCCTGCGCGCGCTGGACGCCGGCTGGACCCTGACGATGGGCAGCCGCCGCACCACCCACCCGGTGCGCCCGGCCGACCGCTGGGTCTCCGTGCGCACCCAGGCCGGCAACGCCGACGACGTCCTGATGAACCGGCTGCACGGCCGCACCTGGTGGGCCCGTGCCGGAGCGCCGCGCGGCCGGCTGCCCCGGCATCTGGCGGTGACCGCCGCCGGCGCGGGCGCCCTGGCCCTCACCGCCGCGGGACGGCCCCGCGCGGCGGCGGTGTCCGCGGCGCTGTGGCTGGCCGGCACCGCGGAGTTCGCCGCCGCCCGTGTCCTGCCCGGGCCGCGCACCCCGGACGAGATCACCACCATGGCGCTCACCAGCACCGTGATCCCGCCGGTCGCCGCCTGGCACTGGGCGAGGGGCCTGCTGCGTCACCGCCGGGAACAGCCGCGCGAGCGGGGCGCGCCCCCGCCCAACGGCGCCGGACACACGGACCGGGAGCGGATGGACGGCCCCGTCCGCTGACCGGCCGGTGCGGGCGGGGCACACCAGGCGGGCACACGGGCGGGCACACCAGGCGGGGGAGAGACCCCGGGCTCGGTGAACCCGGCGGCAAGGGTGAGAGCCGGGTGCGGCGACAACGGAGTCGCGGCACCCGGCTCTCGGCCGTACCGCGGCACCCGGCCCCGGGCCGTGCTCCGGCCGCGCACACCGCCGGTGAGCGGGCCCGTCACCCGGTGCCGTCCGCTTCCCCGGCCAGCCCCAGCCGGTCGATGACCCTGCCGACCCGCCGGTTCTCCGCGGCGAGGAACGCGGAGAACCGGTCGCCGGTCAGATAGGCGTCCGTCCACCCGTTCTCCCGCAGGGCGCGCTGCCACTGGGGTGTCGCCCGCAGCCGGTCCAGCAGCCGTGTGACCTCGGCGCGCTGCCCCTCCGTGAGGCCGGGCGGCGCCAGGAGCCCGCGCCAGTTGACGATTTCCAGGGGGTACCCGGCCCCGCGCAGGGTCGGGGCGTCGACGCCGCTCACCGGGCGCGGACCCGTCACGGCCAGCACCCTGAGCTGTCCGGCGGCGATCGCGTGCCGGTATTCGCCGACGCCGGTGAGCGCGAAGTCCACCCGGTGGCCGAGCAGAGGGGCCAGCATCTGGCCGCCGCCGTCGTAGCGGTCGAAACCGACCTCCGCGGGGGCCAGCCCGACGGCCTCGGCGATCAGCATCAGGGCCAGGTGGTCGGGGCCGCCGACACGGGAGCCGATTCCGGCGACCAGACCTCCGGAGCCGCCCCGTTCGCTCTCCTTCCAGGCCCGAACCAGTTCCCCGAAGGACGCGTACGGAGAGTCGGCCGGCACCACCACCGCCTCCGGTTCCGCGATCAGCCTGGCCACCGGCGTGGCCTCGTCGATGCCGTGCGGAACTCCCTGGGACAGGACGCTGCCGACCAGTCCCAGACCCATCTGCAGCAGCATCCGGTCGTTGCCCGTCTCGTGGAGGAGCCGGGTCAGCGCCACCGTGCCGGACGAGCCGGGGAGGTTGAAGACCTCGACCTCGCCGGCGAGACCGGTGTCCCGCAGGGTCACCGCGACCGTGCGGGCCGTGTAGTCGTACCCGCCGCCGGCGGGAACGGGCACCATGAGACGGAGCGGCTCCTGTGCCGGCGCCCCCGGGGCGCAGCCCCCGACCGGCAGCAGACAGGCCGCCGCCAGCGCGGCGGCCAGTCCCGGCCGCCGCGCCCGCCGCGCTCCGCCCGCTCTCGTGATCATCCGTCCCGGTCGGTCCCGTTGCTGGTGACGCCGCCCATGAAAGCATCCGGGTCCCGTGCCGCACCATGGCCGGGAACCTCCGGGCGGTCCCCGGACTCCGCGCTCCCCGGTTCCGGGGTGGCCTCCGCGCTCTCGGCGTCAGTGCCGCCGGCCGGGAGCGGCGCCCCGCCGGCCGCCGCACGGCGCGCCGCCCTCCGGCGGCGCCACGGGCCCGCCACCGAACCCAGCAGCGACAGCGCCGCCACCGCCAGCAGCGCGGCGGAGATCGGCTTCGTCAGGAAGGTGCCGAAGTCTCCCGAGGAGATCAGCAGCGCCTGCCGCATCGAGCGCTCCATCAGGCCGCCCAGAATCAGCCCGAGGATCAGCGGGGCCGCGGGGAAGCCGTTGCTCCGCATCAGGAAGCCCAGCACGCCGAACCCCGTCAGCAGCCACAGGTCGAAGACGCTGAAGCTCTGCCCGTACACGCCGACGACGCAGAAGACCACGATCAGCGGCACCAGCAGCGTCTGCGGGGTCCTGAGCACCTTGGCGAACAGCGGGATCAGGGGGAGGTTGAGGATCAGCAGGACGAGGTTGCCGACGTACATGCTGGCGACCACGCCCCAGAAGATCTCCGGCCGCTCCTCCAGCATCAGCGGGCCGGGCTGTACCCCCAGGACGAGCAGTGCCCCGAGGAGGACCGCCGTGGTCCCGGAGCCGGGCACGCCCAGCGTCATGAGCGGGACGAACGAGCCGACGGCCGCCCCGTTGTTGGCGGACTCCGGTGCCGCGACCCCCTTGATGTTGCCCTGGCCGAAGGTGTCGCCGTCCTTGGCGATGCGCTTCTCGAAGGAGTACGCCAGGAACGACGCCACCGTGGCGCCGGCGCCGGGAAGGACCCCGACCAGGAAGCCGAGCACGGAGCCGCGCCCGGTGGGCCCGCTCATCCGCCGGACCTCGCGCCGGTTCAGCCGCAGCGAGGTGAGCGTTCCGCTCCGGGCGTCCCGCCCCCGCCGCAGGACCATCACGAAGACCTCGGCCAGTGCGAACACGCCGAGCGCCACGATGAGGAACTGCACGCCCTCGTACAGTTCCGGGCGGCCGAAGGTGAAGCGGAGGGTCGACGTCTGGGAGTCGATGCCGACCAGGGCGATCATCACGCCCACCGTGGCGGAGACGAGGCCCTTGGTCAGATTCTGCCCGGAGAGCGAGACGACGGCGGTCAGCCCGAGCACCATCAGTGCGAAGTACTCGGCGGGCCCGAAGCTCACCGTGAGCGCGGAGAGGGAGGGCGCCACCAGCATGAGGCCGACGACACCCACGGTGCCGCCGGTGAAGGAGGCGAACGCGGCGATGGCGAGCGCCTTCCCCGCGGCCCCCTTGCGGGCCATCGGGTACCCGTCGAAGGAGGTGGCCACCGTTCCGGCCACGCCGGGCGCGTTGAGCAGGATGGACGAGGTCGAGCCACCGAAGATGGCTCCGTAGTAGACCCCGGCCAGCATGATGATGGCCGAGGCGGGGTCGAGGGTGAAGGCGACCGGGATCATCAGCGAGATGGCGCTGATCGGGCCGAGGCCGGGCAGCATGCCGATGACCGTGCCGATGAGGCATCCGAGGAAGACGAAGGCCAGGTTCTCGGGGGAGAGGGCGACGCCGAACCCGTAGAGCAGTTGGTCGAAGGTGTCCATGGAGACTCCGGGGATCAGAAGGGCAGCGGCCCGGTGGGCAGGGCGACGCCGAGCCCTTCGGACATGCCGAGGTACAGGCCGGCGGCCAGGCCCGTGCCGGTCAGCGCGTTGGCCCAGTGCCGGCGGTAGCCCAGGTACCAGGCGGTGCCGGTCACGTACAGCGCGGTGGACAGGACGAAACCGAGCGGCACGAACAGCACCACGTAGAGGCAGATCGAGCCGAGCAGGGCCAGCAGCTCCAGCCGGTCGTCGGCGAGCCGGCCCAGTGCCGCCGCCGGCGGGGCCGGCCGGCGGGGACCGGCCCCGCCGGCCTCACCGGCCACGGCGTCCTGACCGGTGCTCCCGCCGGCGCCGGCGGCCCCGGCCTCCTCCGCCCCCGTGTCCGGCGGGCCCTCCCCGCCGGCCGGCCCGGAACCGGACTGGAAGAAGAGCGCCACGGAGAGCACCAGCAGGAGCAGTCCCAGGGCCCGGGGCAGCGTGCCGGGCTGGACCGGCACCTGCACCGCGGCGAATTCGGGGATGCGGAAGGCCAGCACGGTGTACGCGGCGGCCGGCAGTCCGATGGCACAGGCCACGGTGCGGTGGGAGAAACGAAAGTGATGCATGACCGGAACCGACCGCCTACTTCTTGATACCGACGTCGGAGAGGATCTCGGTGAATTCCTTCTCCTGGGTGTCGAGGAACTCGCCGAATTCGGCACTGCCCATCCAGGCGTCCGTCCAGCCGAGCCGGTCGCGCTCCTTCTTCCAGCCGTCCAGGTCCAGCATGTCGGCATAGGCCTTCTCGTAATAGGCGACCTGCTCGTCCGTCAGCCCCGCCGGTCCCATGACGCCCCGCCAGATGTCGAACTGGTAGTCGGTGCCGGACTCCCGCAGCGTCGGTGCGTCCGGCAGCGTCGCCACCCGCTCCTCGGAGGAGACGGCCAGGACGCGGACATCCCCGGACCGCACCAGCCCCTGGGCCTCCGAGGCCCCCGCGACCGCGACGTCGACGTGGCCGCCGAGCAGCGCGGTGATCGCTTCGCCGCCGCCGTCGAACGGCACGTACTTCACCTTCGCCGGCTCGGCGCCCGCCGCCTGCACCGCGCCCGCCAGGCCCACGTGGTCCAGGCTTCCCGGGCCGGAACCCCCGGCCACGCTGAGCTTCTCCGGCTCGGCCTTCAGCTCGTCCGCGAAGTCGCCGAAGGTCTTGAGCGGCGAGTCGTCCTTGACCACGTAGGCGAGCGGTTCGCTGATCAGCCTGGCGATGGGCGTGAAGTCCCGGTGGGAGTGGCGGGACTCGCCGGCCAGGGGCACGAGGACGATCGGCGGGCTGGTGACGAAGAGCTTGTGCGGGTCTTTCTCGTGACCGGCGACGTAGGCCCAGCCGATGGCGCCGCCGCCGCCCGGCTTGTTCACCACCCGCATCGGCCGGTCCACGACCTCGCCCTCCTCCATGACCCGGGCGGTGCTGCGGGCCAGGGTGTCCCAGCCGCCGCCGGTGTTGGCCGGGGCCACGTACTCGATGGGCTTCGTCGGCTTCCAGGGGCCGCCGGCGGCCGCGCCGGAGCCGCCACCGCACGCGGTGAGCAGCAGAGCCGCGGTCGTGGCGGCGGCCGCGGTGAGCAGCCCGGGACGTCTGCGGGACATGTTTCCTCCAGGGGGTTCTCGGGGGGAGCCCACAGGGAAACAGCGCGGGAAGCGGGGGGAAAGGCGGTGCGGGGGTTGTGCGCGTATTGGCTGAAAGGAAAGTTTTGGCCATAGTGTTCACGGCCGGGAAACAGCATTCCGGCAGCACAATGGCTCGCACGCCGGCGGACGGGATCTCCGGGCCCGGCGGGCGGAAGCCGGAACGAGGAGGGCGGTCCTGTGCGCCGCACGGCTCCGGTTCTCCGGCCCGGATTTCCCCGCCTGTCGCTCACGGGCCAGTTCCTCGCGCTCCAGCTCGGCCTCGTCGTGGTCGTCCTGGCCGTGGTGGCCGCCGTCTCCGTGGCCCAGTCGGACGCGGAGTTCCGCCGGACCGAGGGCCGCCGGCTGCTGAGCATCGCCGAGACCGTGGCGTCCCTCGACGCGGTACGGGCCGGGCTCGCCGACGGGGAACGGGCGGACATCCTCCAGCCGACGGCGGAGAGCGTGCGCAGTGTCTCCGGGGTGTCGTACGTGATGATCACGGCAGCGGACCGGCGCATCCTGACCTCCGCCGACCCGCGGCGGATGGGCGAACTGCTGCCGCTGGGCGACAGCGGGGTGCTCGACGGCCGGTCGTGGATCGGCACCACGGCCCCTGGCGGATCCCCTTCCCTCGTGGCGCATGTGCCGGTCTTCGGCGAACAGGGCCGGATGCTCGGTGTGGTCGCCGCCGGGCGCGAGTACCGGGGGATGCGGGAACGGCTCGCCACGGCGACCCCCAACCTGCTGCTGTACCTCGGACTCGCCAGCGCCCTGGGGACGGCCGGCTCGGTACTGCTCGCCCGCAGGATCAAGCGCCAGACGCTCGGCCTGGAGCCGGAGGAGATCACCGCGCTGGTCGAGCACCGGGAGGCCATGCTGCACGGCATCAAGGAGGGCGTCGTCGGCCTGGACCCGGCGGGCCGGCTGACACTGGCCAACGAGACCGCCATGGAACTGCTGCGACTGCCCGACGACGCGGTCGGCCGGACGCTGGAGTCCTGTGCGGTGGAGCCGCGGCTCCACGACGTCCTCACCGGCCGGGTGCAGGGCCGGGACCAGATCGTGTTCACCGGCGACCGGATGGTGACCCTCAACCGGATGCCGCTGCTCACCCACGGGCGGGCCGTGGGTTCGGTGACCACCATGCGCGACCTGACCGAACTCGTCGCCCTCCAGCACGAACTCGACACCACCCGCAGCGCGACCGACACCCTGCGGGCGCAGGCCCACGAGTTCAGCAACCAGCTCCACGTGATCGCCGGTCTGATCGAACTGGAGGAATACCCGGAGGTGGCGCGCTATGTGCGCGGTATCAGCGGAGCGCGGTCCCTGCGGACGGACGAGGTCGTCTCCCGGGTCGCCGACCCCTCCCTCGCCGCACTGCTGATCGCCAAGACGAGTCTCGCCGCCGAACAGGGCTCCGCCCTGCGGATCGGCCCGGGCAGCAGTCTGCGGCCGGTCGGGGAATCCCTCTCCTCCGACCTGGTGACCGTGGTCGGCAACCTGGTGGACAATGCGCTCGACGCGGTCCGCGGCGGCGGACCCGGCGGATGGGTGGAGGTCCACCTCGCCGAGGAGGCGACGGAGGTCCGGGTCCGGGTGCGCGACTCGGGGCCCGGAGTGGCCCCGGACCTCGCCGAGGAGGTCTTCCGGTACGGCTTCACCACCAAGGCCGCGGCCCCGCAGAGCTCCTCGCGCGGGCTCGGCCTGGCGATCACCCGCCTGGTCTGTACCCGGCGGGGAGGCAGTGTGAGCGCGGACGGCGCGGTCTTCACGGCCCGGCTGCCGCGGAACGAGAACGAACGGAACAACGGGACCCAGGCATGATCCGCGTACTCGTCGTCGACGACGACTTCATGGTGGCCCGGCTGCACGGCAGGCAGGTCGAGCAGTTGCCCGGCTTCACGGTCGTCGGCGAGGCCCGCAGCGGCGCGGAGGCGCTGGCGGCGGTCCGGGAGCTGCGGCCTGACCTGGTCCTGCTGGACATCTACCTGCCCGACATGGGCGGGCTCGACGTGCTGCGCGCGCTGCGGCAGGGCGGCTCCCCCGGTTCGGAGACGGACGTGCTCGTCGTCACCGCGGCCCGGGACGCGGAGACGGTGCGGGGCGCCCTGCGGGGCGGGGCGGTGCACTACATCATCAAGCCTTTCGAAGCCGGTGTGCTGCACGAGCGGCTGCTGCACTACGCCCGGCGGAACCGGGAACTGCGGACGTTCACGGCCCCGGGCCAGGACGACGTGGACCGGGTCTTCGCCGTGGGCCCGGCCGCACCGGCCGCACCGGCCGCCGGGCCGGCGCCGCCGGGAGCCGCGCCGGCTGCCGTTCCGCCGGCCGGCACGGCCCGCCCGGTGGCCGGTGCCGCGCGGCTGCCCAAGGGGGTGACCGAGCAGACGGCCGCTCTCGTACGGGAGGCCGTCACCGACGCCGGGGACGGCCTGTCCGCCTCGGAGTGCGCGGCCCTCACCGGCCTGTCCCGGGTGAGCGCCCGGCGGTACCTCGAGTACTTCGTCTCCGCGGGCCACGCCGAGGTCAGGCTCCGCTACGGCACCGCGGGCCGCCCCGAGCGCCGTTACCACTGGCTCTGAGCGGCCCCCGCCGCGCGCGGATGTCCAGCTGCGGAGGGGCCGGGACCGGGTGCGCGGCAACGGCGTGCCCGCCCCCGGACCCCGGCTGTTCTGGCCCGGGCTTCCCGGGTTTCCCGTCACGGGCGGTGCAGCCGCGGGTCGGTGATCCCTCCGGGGCAGGCGAGCCCGTCGAGGTCCCAGCCGGCCCTGCCCGCACCGGCCCGGTACGCGCTCTCGTAGAAGGCGAGCACGGCGGCGCGCGGATCGCTCTCGGCGCGGGCGTCGTCGTAACGGAGCACCGCCAGATGGCTGTCCCCGCGCTCGACCCACCGGGCCGGAGCCGGAGCGAGCGGTTCCCCGGCCAGTCCGGCGGGCTCCGGCGTGGTGTAGGAGTAGAACGCGGGTTCGGCGAAGCTCTCGTCCCCGAACCAGAAGCCGAAGCTGACCACCTCGCGCGAGTACGCCTCCCGGGTCACCGGATCGGCCTCGGGCGGCTGCTCGACACGGCGCTCGGAGAACCGGGTGTGGGCGATGTCGAAGGTGTGCCAGAAGTGGTGCACGGGGCTGGCCTTGCCGGAGAACCGCGCCGCGAACTCCTCCAGGACGAGCGCCACTTGGCTGAGGACGCACCAGTAGCGATGGGCCTGCACGGGGTCGTACCGCGCGTGCTCGGTGTCCTCGCTGAACAGCCGGGCCGAGTCGGGGAGATCGAACGGCCGGGGGACGCGGATCTCCGTCCGGACGCCCAGAGCGTCCAGGGCGGCCAGGGTCCGGTCGTGGAACGACGCCACGGACTGGCCGTAGAGCGGGAACGACGACGCCCGGCCGTCCAGCGCCGCGACGACCAGCTGATGGTCCACGAAGTCGAAGTCGATGGTGAAGACCGGATTGCCGTCGGCCTGCCCCATCGGACGGGTGGTGATCCCGCGTCCGGTCAGATGGAACGGAACATTCCACCAGTGGTTGCGCCGGATGCTCGCGGCAAGCCGGATCTTGCCGACGACCTGCGCGAACCGGTGCAGCGTCTCCTTGGTGTCCCGCCACTCCGCGAGCGGCATCGGCGGAAACAGCGGCATCATCGGGACCCTCCGTCCACTCCCGCCCGGCCGGCCCGGTGACCCGGGCCTTCCGGCGGCCCGCCGGCCGGTGGCCCGGGACGGGCCGGTTCCCATGATGGCCGCCCCCGTCCCGGACGGCACCCGGCCGGACCCGGAAGGCGTAACGGAACGGCGGCTCGCCGGCGGCGTCCGGCACCGGACCCGTGCCGCCGCGGCGCGAGCAGGACGCCGGCCATCTCCGCGGCGGGTCCGGGTGCTCCTCGACGGCCTGTCCATCGCCGTCGCCGGACGGGCGGAGAGCGCGTTCCCGCCCCCGCGCGACGGGAACCGACGGGCAGCGCGGCGGCCTCACGGCCGTGGCCGCTCGGCGCTTCGGGTCAGGTGGCGGGTACGTAGATGACGATCCAGTGATCCCGTGCGGTGTCGTGCAGCATTTCGCTCTGGAACGTCAGCCATCCGCGTGTCGGATGGCGCAACCGCTTCACACCGGACCGTTCGGCGGCGACCTCGCCCTGTGCCCAGTGACGGCGGAAATCGCCGCTGGTGGCGGACAGTTCGGCGACGAGACCGCGGAGGCGCTCGTCGTCGGGATAGCGGCCGACGGCGGAACGGAGCTCGGCCGTCGCCCAGCGGGCGTAGCGGTCGGCGCCCTCGCTGCCGAGGATGCGGCGCGCCGTTGCCGTGAAGCCCTGGTGGACGATGTTGCGGCCGTACCGGCCCGTGGTGGGAGGCTCCCCGAGGATCTCGGTCGCCGCAGCATTGCGGGCCAGCACGTCCAGGCGCCCATCGTGGACGGAGACCGGGACGGAGCTCCCGAAACTGCGCAGCAGGCGGTCAAGCCCCGGACGGATCTCGCTGTCCGGCGCCGCGGGTTCGGGCGGTAGCTCGCCCGCAAGCCGGAACAGGTGGTCCCGCTGCGCCGAGGGGAGGCCGAGAGCCCTGGCCAGTGCGGCCAGTACCTCTCTCGAAGGATGCGCCACCCTTCCCTGTTCGAGGCGCGTGCAGTATTCGACGGAGATCCCCGCGGCCTCCGCCAGCTCCTGACGCCGCAGTCCAGGAACCTGTCGCCGTGAGAGGCGCCGGCCGTCCGGCCGTTCGGGCGGTGCCGCCTTCGACCGTCGCTCCCGGAGGTAGCTTCCGAAGTCCGCCCTGTTTCTCGCCGACATGATCCCCATTCTCCCACCCGACCGACCCGACCGACCCGACCGCGCGGGGTGGCCCTCCCAGGACCACTCCTCAGCGGGTCTTCCCGCCCCGCCGGAGGCACCCGACAGTTGTCCAGGAGCGCGCTGTGCCGGACAGCACGAGCGCTCGTCCACCGCAATCGCACCACAGAAGGAGAGTCCCGTGCCCATTGACCGCATCGCTCTTGTCACCGGAGCCAATCAGGGCATGGGCAAGCACGTGGCGAGGGAACTGGTTTCCGACGGCGTGACCGTATTCGTCGGCTCCCGCGACCTCGCTCGCGGTGAGGCAGCAGCCCTGGAGATCGGCGGTGGAGCTGTCGCACTGCAATTGGACGTGACCGACGCCGCGTCGACTGCCTCTGCCGCTGACCGCATCCGGGAAACGGCAGGGCGGCTCGACCTCCTCGTCAACAACGCCGCGATCTCCACCACTCGCAACGACATTCGCGACATGTCCCGGTTGCGCGCCTTGTCGGCACCGGGCACGGTCTCCCTCGACGAGGTGCGAGCCGTCTGGGAGGTCAATGTCTTCGGCCCTCTGGCCGTCTACCAGGCGATGCTCCCGTTGCTTCGCGACTCGGCAGATGCGCGCGTCGTGAACGTCACGAGCGCCCTGGGATCGCTGACGACCATGGCCGATCCGGCCTTTTCGTTCCATGCCGCGTTCGAACCGGTCTACGCCGCGTCGAAGTCCGCGCTCAACGCGATGACACTGTCGATGATGATCGAACAGGAAACCACCGGCATCAAGGTCAACCTCGTCTCCCCGGGATTCGCCAACACCGCTCTCGTCAATTTCGAGGGAACGGAGTCGGTCCGGGACGCTGCGAGAGAGATCGTCCGGGTAGCCCGTCTCGGACCGGACGGCCCTTCCGGAACCTTCACCCTCTGGGAGGGCGTCGACATCCCCTGGTGAACCCTTCCCCGGGCCCGGCCGGGCCCGGGGCGGACGTCACCGCAGCGCCCCCTCCAGGAGCGCCTCGCCCAGCGGAGTGCGGCGGTGCAGCACGCACAGGCCGCTGCGGCGGGAGGTGAGCAGGCCCGCCTCGCGCAGGACGGAGGTGTGGCGGCTCGTCGTCGACGGGGCCAGGTCCAGGGCCGCGGCCAGGCCCGTCGTCGTCATCGGGCGGTCGAGGAGCCCGAGGAGCTGGGCGCGCGAGGTGCCGATGAGCTGGGCGGCGGGCGGTGTGCTCTCGCTCGGCCGGGAGCGTTCCAGCCAGCCCGGGGCGGGGGAGAGCGGGTGGACGAGGACCGGCGGCAGTTCGTCGTCCGCCAGGGCCAGCGGTGCCCGGACGCAGAAGAAGCCCGGGACCAGGGTCAGCGTCCGCCCGTCCAGCCGGATCTCGCGGTCCATGGGGTACGGGGCGCGGAGCGCGGTGCCCTCGCAGCGCCACTCCGGCAGCACGCCGTAACTGGCGAGCAGCCCTTCCGCGCCGCCGGTCAGGGCCGCCTCGGCCCGCTCGGAGCGGTCGGCGGCGGCCTCGGTGCGGATGGCCGGGAGGTACGGCTCGACGGCCACCGCGTAGTACCGGCGCAGCGCCGTGCCCAGCCAGCGCAGGGCCTCCGGGCTGCCCTCGGCCAGCCGCCGCACGCCGCTGGGCAGCGGGGCGCCCGCGTACAGCCGGGAGAGTTCGGCGGCCAGCCGCTGCCGGGGCGTGGACATCACCTTCTCCAGACCGGTGTCGAGGTCCGGTTCGCCGCCGGGGGTGAGGAAGTCGGGAAAGTAGGCGGCGGGCGGGCAGAGCAGCATCAGGCCGCGCACGGCCGCGGTCAGCCCGGACCGTTCCAGGGCTCCGTGCACCTCGCGGCGCCAGGGGTCGAAGACCAGCGCCGCCTGCCGGGTCTGGAGGAGATGCAGGCTGAGCGCGATCTCCCAGAGCGGATCGACGCTCCGTGCCATGCGCAGCCGGGCCAGTTCCCGTCCGCTGAAGTCCACACGCAGCACTGCGCACCCCCGGAATGCGTCGCGGGCCCGCCCTGGTCGGGGACGGGCCGGATCCGGCCGCCTCGGCTTGTCTCCCGTAAGCGTCGCGCGGGAGTCTACGCGGGTAGGCATCCCGGCGTCAGGTCATCGGACGCGATCCTCACGGGCGTTGGCGGTCACAGCGCGGCCCGTCCGGGAACGGCCCGGAAACGGGGGGAGAAGAGGAGGGGAGTGAGCGTCCGTCAGGAGTGGCGGAGGCCGAACGAGCCTGTGCGGGTGGGCAGTTGACCCGGAGGGCGGTGGCCGGGGGAGTACGGCGCGGCCCGCGTGCCCGCTTCCGGCTCCGCGCCGTCCCGCGACCGGAACGGCCGCAGGGGCCCCGGAGATCCGGAGCCCCTGCGGGCCGTGCTCGCCGTTCCGTACGGTTCGTTTCCGTACGGGCCCCCGTGCGGTCCGGTCCCGTACGGCGCCGGTGTGCCGCCGTGCGGCCCCCCGTTCGCCGGCCGTCCGGGCCGCCGCCGGGTCAGCACACCGGTACGCCCGGCAGTTTCGAGGCGGGGTGGTCGATGTAGATGTTGCTGATGAAGCCGCCCTGGTCACGGAGCTTGCTCCACCAGTTGTTGGTGTAGCCCTCGGCGTTCACGGTGTCGCCCTGCTTCTGGCAGAGCACGCGGACGCTGGTGGGCCCGGGGAGCACGGTGACCACGGAGGCGTTGAGGCGGGCGTCGGCGCGGACGCGGACGTCGGTGCCCCAGGTGGTGAACGGCGAGCCGGAGCCGCCGCAGCCGTTGTCGCTCGTCAGGTGGTACTGGTTGTAGCTGCCGGGGTAGGCCAGTGCGGAACCGTTGATCCTGATGTCCTGGCCGGTGCCGTTGTAGAGCTGCTCGTAGTGGATGTGCGCGCCACTGGAGTTGCCGGTGCTTCCCGTGACGCCGATCTGCCGGCCCTGGGCGACCGACGCGCCGTTGGCCACGGAGAAGCTCGACAGGTGGAAGTAGTAGGTCTTCCAGCCGCCGCCGTGGTCGATCACGATGTAGTTGCCGGCGCCGCTGGGCTGGCTGTGCCGGGTGGCGGTGCCGGCCGCGGAGGCCAGGACGGGCGTGCCGGCCGTGGAACCGCCGTCGGAGCGGACGAAGTCCAGGGCGCGGCGCACCTCGGCCGAGTGGTGGCTGTAGGTCCACTTCTGGCCGCAGGGGTAGGGGGCCTTGAAGTTGGGCGCGGCGGCCCTGGCCGCGCCCGTGGTCTCCGCCTGGGCGGGCAGGGCCAGCAGGCCCACCAGCGCGACGAGCGCGGTGGCGAGTGCGGCCGGAAGGCGTCTGAGGTTCACGCGTGCTCCTTGGTCGGGGAGGCGGACCGCGGGCCGGGTGGCGGCGGTCGCCGCGGGACGCCGGAAACGTAAGCGGGCCGTCCCGCCGCTGACAACGGACTCCCGGAGCTCTTCGCTTGAGGTCGAATGCCTTGCCGCCGCCGGAAACACTCCGTCAGCCTGTGCGCTGATCAGCGCTTCTGCGTCCGTGTTCCCTTCCGTACGGCCCCGAGGAGTCGGCAGACCGATGCACGCGGAACCACCAGGAACCACCCCGGCCCCCACCCAGCCCCCCGGCCCGCCCGGTGACCCCGCCCCCCGCACGGCCGGCCCCGCGCCGGCCCCGCCGCCACCGGTTGCCCGTCCCGCCGCCGCGCGCACCCGGCGGATGCGGAGACCGCTGACCGGGGTCGCCCTCGCGCTGGGGCTGCTCGGCGCCTTCCTCGCCGCCCCGGCGAGCGCCGGACAGCCCCGCCAGTCGCCGCCCGCGGCGCCCGGCGCGGACATCCCGGCGGACGTCACGGCCGGTGTGGCCGTCTTCGACCGCCGCACCGGCAGCTTCACGGAGCGCGTCAACGCGGACCACCGCTTCCGGTCCGCCTCCATCGTCAAACTGCTGCTGACCCTGGACTTCCTCTGGGACCGCGGCCCCGGCTACGACATCCCGCAGCAGGACCGCGGCCGCCTCGAAGCCATGCTCCGCAGCAGCGACGACGACGAGGCGAGCCACTACTGGGGCCTGCGCGGCCGCAGCGCGATCATCGAACGGATGGTCCCCCGGCTCGGGCTGACGGGTACCGCGCCGCCGCCCGCGGCCTACCCCGGCTACTGGGGCTACACCTCGCTCACCGCCGCCGACACCGTGCGGATCTACCGGTACATCCTCGATGAATCCCCGGCCCCGGTGCGGGACTTCATCATGGGCAACCTCCACCGGGCGACGCGCTGCGCCAACGACGGCTACGACCAGTACTTCGGCGTCCCCTCGGCCTTCGAGGGACCGTGGGCGGTCAAGCAGGGCTGGTCCGGCTTCAGTTCGGGCGGCTGTACGGCGGACGGGACCCCGGCCGCGGCGGATACGGCCACCCGGGCGGGCGCGGCGGACCCCGCCGGCGCGGCCGGCCCGTCCACCGCCGGCGGGGAGGGCACGCCGCCCCCTTCCCCCGCTTCCCCGGCCCGCTCCGCCGCCGGCGTGGACCTCGTCCGCGAGGCCCTGCACACCACGGGCACGGTCGGTCCCGACGACCGCACCATCGTGGCCGTCCTCTCCCTCCACCCGGACGGGACCCCGTACGGCACCGCGTACTCGGGCCTCACCCGGCTCGTCGGCTCCCTGGACGTCCCCGGTGCCCGGCGCCCCGCCGGAACGTGGTTCGAGACCTGGGGCGACGGGGTGCGGATCCGCGCCGGGGCCACCACCTCCTCGGCGGTGGTCAGCACGCTTCCCGCGGGTGCGGACGTCCTCGTCTCCTGCCAGAAGCGCGGGCAGGTGATCTCCGACCCTCCGCACAGCAGCCCCTGGTGGGCCTATCTGCCGCAGTACGGGGGCTATATGACCACCGTCTACATCGACGCCGAGAGCAGACTGCCGGGCGTTCCGGAGTGCACGGACAGCGGCGGCCGGCGGTGAGCCCGCCGGCGATGGTTATCAGGTGCATGACAAATGGTCGCCTCCGGGGATGCGGCGACGACGCCTGGTCGCATCTCCCGGACCACGGCGGCTATCCCTCCACCATCTTCGGCGATGTGGCGGACGCCTGGCTTCCGGGCGTGCCGAACTGCTGAACTCGTATGCCGGTGACGGAAGTCCGTGCGAATCCGCCACCCGTGTACGCACGACCGGATCCGGGCTCCGGCCCCGCGTACCGGCGCACGCGCGCCGGCGCCCGGATCCGCTCCCCCCACCGTCCGCGCGGCACCGGCCACGGGCCCGCCGAGCCAGCCACCACCCCCCTCACCCACGCGCCGGAGAGCGGAGAGAGATCCGATGAACGCGTTGATCCCGGCCACCCCCCGTCACCGCCGGCTGACCGTCCTGACCGGTACGGCGGTCGCCGCCGCGCTGGTCCTGGCCGGCCAGCCCGCCTCCGCCGCGCCCGAGCGGCCCGGCTCCGGCGAGGTGAACGCGGCCTTCGCGCGGGCGGCGGCCGAGTACGACGTCCCGCGCGACCTCCTGGTGGCCGTCGGCTACGGCGAGACGCACCTGGACGACCACGACGGCGCCCCGAGCCACGCCAACGGCTACGGTGTCATGCACCTGGTGAGCAACCCCGGGCAGCACACCCTGGAACGCGCCGCCCGCATCACCGGCGAACGCGTCACCGACCTGAAGAAGGACACGGAGGCCAACATCCGCGGCGGCGCCGCCGTTCTGCGCGCCCTCGCCGACGACCTCGGCCTGGACGCCGCCGAGCGCGACCGGCTCGGCGCCTGGTACCCGGTCGCCGCCCGCTACGGCGGGACGGACGGCGAACGGGCCGGCCGCCTCTACGCCGACACCGTCTACGAACTCCTGGCCACCGGCATCCGCGGCCACGCCGACGGCGGCGAGCAGATCCGCGTCAAGCCGCTGAAGGTCGCGCCCGAGCGCGGCACGTACGCCGACGTGGATGTGACGGGGGAGACCGGCGAGACCGGCGCCCAGAGCCCCGACTACCCGCCCGCGCAGTGGGTCCCAGCCAACTCCGCGAACTACGCCACCGGCCGTTCGCAGTCGATCAGCGCGGTCGTCGTGCACGTCACGCAGGGCTCGTACGCCGGCACGATCAGCTGGTTCCAGAACCCGGCCTCCGAGGTCAGCGCCCACTACGTGGTCCGCTCCTCCGACGGCCAGGTCACCCAGATGGTCCGCGACAGCAACACCGCCTGGCACGCGCGCTCCGGCAACGCGTACTCCGTCGGCATCGAACACGAGGGCTGGGTCGACGACCCCTCCTGGTTCACCGACGCCATGTACCGCTCCTCGGCCGCGCTCACCCGGCACCTGGCCGACAAGTACGGCATACCGAAGGACCGGGCGCACATCGTCGGCCACCACGAGGTGCCCGGCAACGACCACACCGACCCCGGCCCGCACTGGAACTGGTCGTACTACATGGAGCTGGTGCGCGGCGGCAGCAGCGACGGCACCAAGTCCTTCCCGACCTGGGGCAGCGACGTCAGCATCCGCCAGGCCGCGACGACGAACTCGACGCGGGTGGCCAGCCTGGCCGGCCCGACGACGGTCCGGGTGCGCTGCCAGGTGCGCGGCCAGAAGGTGACGTACCAGGGCTACACCAACGACGCCTGGGCCTACCTGCCGGACTACGGGGGCTACGTCTCCAACATCTTCATCGATGTCCCCGAATCCTGGCTCCCGGGGGTGCCGGCCTGCTGACCCGCCCCGCAGGACGGCGGCACGGGGGACGGCCGGCCCGCACAGGCGCCGGGAATATATCGCTGAGGTGCCGGTCGTCCCCTCCCGGTCTCCTGAGCCGGGCCCCGGCGTCCGAGCGGGGAGGGGCTCCACGCTCCCTTGGTACATTGGCGGCTGCCCTGCTCAAGCACCATGTGCGCTGGAGGAATACCGTGTCGTCTGGGTCCGTACAGGAATCCGCCCCCCTCTCCGGGGCGGCGGGGCTGGAGGCCGCCCGCAAGGAGTACGCCGAGCTGCGTGCCCGGGGTCTCAGCCTGGATCTGACGCGGGGCAAGCCCTCGCCCGAGCAGCTCGACCTCGCGGGCGATCTGCTGTCCCTCCCCGGCGCCGGGGACGTCAAGGCCGCCGACGGCACCGACACCCGCAACTACGGCGGCCTCCTCGGCCTCCCGGAGCTGCGCGAGATCTTCGCCGGGCCCCTCCAGGTGCCCGCCGGGCAGCTCCTCGCGCTCGGCAACGCCAGCCTCACGCTGATGCACGACAACGTGGTGCAGGCGCTGCTCTCCGTCGTCCCGGGCGGCGAGCGCCGCTGGGCGGACGAGCCGCGGGTCCGCTTCGTCTGCCCCGTCCCCGGCTACGACCGGCACTTCGGGGTCTGCGAGCGGTACGGCATCGACATGGTGCCCGTCCCGCTCACCGGCGAGGGCCCGGACATGGACGCCGTCGAGGAGCTCGTCGCCTCCGACCCGACGATCAAGGGCATGTGGTGCGTGCCCAAGTACAGCAACCCCACCGGTGAGGTCTACAGCGACGAGACCGTGCGCCGGCTCGCCGCGATGCGCACCGCCGCGCCCGACTTCCGCCTCTTCTGGGACAACGCCTACGCGGTGCACCACCTCACCGGGGAGCGGGTCGAGATCCTCTCGATCCTCGACGCCTGCGCCGAGGCCGGGAACCCCGACCGCGCGTTCGTCTTCGGCTCCACCTCCAAGATCACCACGGCCGGCTCCGGGGTCGCCTTCGTCGGCTCCTCCCCGGCCAACGTGGCCTGGATGAAGGAGCGGCTGCTCAAGCAGACCATCGGCCCCGACAAGGTCAACCAGCTGCGTCACGTCCGCTTCTTCCGGGACACGGACGGCGTGACCGCCCACATGGAGCGCCACCGCGCGCTGCTGGAGCCCCGCTTCGCGGCGGTGTACGAGGTGCTGGAGAGCGAGCTCGGACCGCTCGGCATCGCCGAGTGGACCCGGCCCAAGGGCGGCTACTTCGTCAGCCTGGACATCCCCGACGGCTGCGCGAGCGAGGTCGTCCGCCTCGCCAAGGAGGCGGGCATCGCGCTGACCCCGGCCGGTGCCGCGTTCCCGTACGGCAAGGATCCCCGCGACCGCGAGATCCGGCTGGCGCCCAGCTTCCCGTCGGTCGAGGAGGTGCGCGAGGCCATGCGCGCCGTCGCCGTCTGCGTGCGGCTGGCCGCCGCCGAGCAGGAGGCCGCCGGCACGGCCGGCTGATCCACCGGACCCCGTTGCGGAAGACGGGCCGGTATCCCGGGCACCACCGGGATACCGGCCCGTCCGCGTCCGCGTCCCCGTGCCCGGGGCCGGGTGTAGCGCGCTCGCCGGGAGCCGCACGGCACCCCCGGACGGGCCGGAGGACCCGCCCCGGCGCCGCGCCCGTGCCGCCGTCAGTGATGGTGGTGGGCGTGGACGACCGCGTGCCCCCGGCCGCGGGCTATGAGCCAGCGGTTGACCGGTACGGTCAGCACGAAGGCGACGGCCAGCGCGAAGGCCAGGGCGGCCCAGAAGAGCCAGCTGGCGAGGCCCGCCTCCATGGCCCCGGGCACACCGACCATGACGGTGTTGTCCACGATCTCCATCACGAGGATGGAGACGGTGTCCGCGGCGAGGGCCACCCTCAGCGCCTCGCGGAAGCTCAGCCCCGCACGGAGGACGCCCCGCATGGTCAGCGCGTAGCCGAAGAAGAAGGCGAGGGCGACGGCCAGTGCCACCGTGGCCCCGGCGGACAGCCCGGCCGCGGTGCCGATGACCATGCCCAGGACCTCGCCGATCGCGCACCCCGTGAGGCAGTGCAGCGTGGCCTGCGCGGCTGTGCTCCATGACACCGGGACCGTGCCGTGGCCGCTCCCGGCCGGCGGGTGAGCGGTGTGGGACACCTCCGGTTCTCCGGCCGCGCCGTGCGGCTGCGCGGCGTGAGCGGTTCCCTCCGGGGCGGTGGTGTGTCCCACCCGGGCGGTGTACCCGTGACCGGACCCGGTGTGGCTCGGCTCGCCGGTGCTGTGGGGGTGCTCGTGCGCATGCTTCATGACGATCCCTTCCCGGACGCGCGGCCGGTGCCGCGGCCTGTCGGAGATATGTATACCCCCATGGGGTATGTGTGTCGAGGGGTGGGGCAGCCCGGCCCTCGGTGATGGCGGCCCGGGGCCGGGTGCGCCCGGGCGTACGGGAAGTGCGCCCGGGGTCGCGGGGCCGCGTGAACCGGCGCGTCGTATAAGACGTTTGACTCTTGTTGTCACCCATCGTCTTCCATGTCCCGGTTGACGCCTTCTGGGTCAGGGGATGACCAGAAGGTCCAGAACGCGTGGCTGCTTCCCGGGCCGGAGGGCACCGGCAGCCCGCCGCATCATGGCGCCCGGGGCCGGGCGAGCCGGATGTTCCGCGGCGCCTTCCGCAAGCCGGTACCGCGCACGGCCCCTTCCCGGCCCGGGCCAGACCCATCGCATCCGCAGGAGACGGGAGATCGTCATGGGTTCGCCCATTCAGCGCGGCCAAGCCCGCATTCCCCGGCCGGGCGGCCCGGGACCGTCGGGCAGCAGGCCCCACACCACCGCCCGGGCGGCGGACGGCACCGGGGCGCTCCAAGCCGCCCCCGCGGTCACGGGCTTCACCCCGGCCACCGGTTCGCCCGGCGGGGGGACACCGGTGTCGATCACGGGCACGGAGTTCGTGAACGTCCAGTCGGTGACCATCGCCGGTGTGGAGGCCGCGTCCTTCACGGTGGACAGCCCGACGAACATCACGGCGACCACGGCCGCGGCCGCGGCGGGGACGTCGGGCCCGGTGGCGGTCACCACGCCGGACGGCACCGGTGCGTCGGCCGCGTCCTTCACCTACGTCTCCGAGCCGACCACCACGACCGTGGCCGTCGAGACCGTCCCGGCGTACTGCGGGGACGACGTCGTCATCACCGCGACGGTCACCTCGCCGACCGGCCCCGTCACCACGGGCACCCTCACCTTCCTCGTCACGGAGAACGGCCCCGTCCAGATCCTCGCTCCGGACGGGGCCGGCCAGGCCGGCGCCACGTTCACGGACCTGGCCGTGGGGCTCCACCACGCCGTGGTCGTGTACGAGCCCGCGGACGACGGCTATCTGAGCTCCGCCTCCGCCGTGACTCCGGTCACCGTCAGCGCGGCGCCGGCCACCACCACGGTGACCGCCGTCCCGAACCCCGCCGGCCCCGACGAGAGCGTGCTCCTCACGGCCACCGTGGCCGGTCCTCCCGGCCACCCGGGCACCCCCACCGGCACGGTCACCTTCAGCGCCGTCGGCGGCGGCGTCCTCGGCTCGGCCGGACTGACCGGCGGCCAGGCGCAGATCACCACCTCCGGCCTGCCCGCCGGAACGACCACCGTGCAGGCGGACTACGAGGGCGACACGTGCTTCGGCGCCTCCTCCGGGACCGTCGACGTGGTGGTCAACCCGCCGGCCCCCACCACGCTGACCGCGACACCGGCCACCATCAGGCTCCGCAGCAACGGCACCTTCGTGATCCGGAACGTGAGTGCCACCCTCACCAGCGGCGGGACCCCGCTGCCGGGGCAGACGCTCCACTTCGCGATCACCACGGGCACCGGCACCCACCCGCTCGGTCAGGCCGTCACGGACGCCACCGGGAAGGCCACTCTGCCCGACACCACCGTGCCGAACGCTCTGGCCACCTCGCAGACGTACCAGGCCGAGTTCCCCGGAACCGCGACCTACGCGCCCTCGTCCGCGACCGGGAGCATCACCTTCCAGCCGTTCCCCATCCTCCCCTGACCCCTCACCCCTCACCCCTCACCCCTGACCCCAGACCCCTGACCCCTGTCCCCACGGGACCGGGGGCCCGGGCTCACGCCCGGCGGCCCCCGGAGCCCTCGATCCTCCCTTCCGCCGCGGGGCCGTGCCGGATCCTCTCCGGCACGGCCCCGCCGGCCGTCCCCGGCCCGGCCCCGTCCCGCAGCACGGCACGGGGCCGGGCCGGCCCTCTCAGACCGCGGCTCCCCGCGCCGCCTCCCGCCGGTCCGCCCGCTCCGGCTCCACCGGGATCCACAGCTCCGCGTCCGCCGTGGACCCGTCCTCCGACAGCCGGGTCCGCAGGATCTCCGGCCCGGGCCGGCTCCGGTACGGATTGGACGGGAACCACTGGGTGAACACGTCCCGCCACAGGGACTGCAGGGCCCGCGGGAACTCGCCCGAACTCTCGAAGACCGCCCACATGCCCGCGGGGACGGCGAGGGAGTCCATCCCCTCCGGCACCTCGGTGCCGGGGTCCGTCACCACGCCGTGGTAGTAGTCGAGTTCGGTCCCCTCCACCCGTTCGCCGGGGTCGGCGGGCAGACGGTCGCTGACCCCGACGATCCCGCGCGGCTCCCGGGCCGGCAGGGCCTCCAGCCGCCGCAGCGTGTCCTCGCCGATGCCGCGGATGAACGCGGCGATCTCCGGATTCACCCCCTCGTGCACCAACGGCACCCGGGCCCTCTTCCCGGCCACGGTGAACCCGGTCTTCTCCACGATCCGGTAGCGCATACTGCTGTTCCCTTCGACGACGAGCCGGAAGGACATCCGGGGCTGCGAGCTGAGCACCGCGCCGGTCCGCCGGGCCTCACCCGGCCCGACGCCGTGCACGGCGCGGAACGCCCGGGCGAACGCCTCTCCGGAGCCGTAGCCGTAGCGCACCGCGATGTCGAGCAACGTGCCGTCCCCCGCGAGCACTTCGGCGCCCGCGACGGTCAGCCGCCGGCGCCGGACGTACTCGGACAGCCCGATCCCCGCCAGCGCGGAGAACAGCCGCCGCAGGTGGTACTCGGAGGTGGCCGCGATCCGCGCCAGCTCGGCCGGCTCGATGGGCCGGTCGAGGTTGCGCTCGATGTACTCCAGGGCCTCGTTGAGCCGTTCCAGCACCGCCGGATCCCCTTCCCTCTGACACGCTTCACGCTAGGGAGGAGACACCCTGCCGCACCCGACATCCCGTGCCCGGTCCGGTCGGGCCCGTGAACCGGCCCGCCGGCCGGTCAGCGGGCGAACCAGCGCTGCGGCGTGGGGGCGGTGTTCTCGTAGATGTGCTTCGCCTGGCGGTACTCGGCGAGGCCGTCGTGGCCGAGTTCCCGGCCGATGCCGGAGCGCTTGAAGCCGCCCCATTCGGCCTGGGGCAGGTACGGGCCGAAGTCGTTGATCCACACCGTGCCGTGGCGCAGCCGCCTGGCCACCCGCTCGGCCCGGCCGGCGTCCTTCGTCCACACGGCGCCGGCGAGCCCGTAGTCGGTGTGGTTGCCGAGCTCGACCGCGGCCTCCTCGCCGGTGAAGCGCTCGACGGTCAGGATGGGCCCGAAGGTCTCCTCCTGCACGATCCGCATGTCCCGGGTGCAGTCGTCGAACACCGTCGGCCGGTAGAAGAACCCGTCCCGGAGGCCGGGTTCGTCCGGGCGGCGGCCGCCGGTGAGGAGGGTGGCGCCCTCCCGGAGGCCGAGTTCCACGTACGACTCGACCTTCTCCCGGTGCCCGGCGGAGACGAGCGGGCCGCTCTCGGTGTCCTCGTCCAGTCCGTTGCCGAGCCGGATGTGCTCGGCGCGGGCGACGAGTTCGGTGACGAACGCGTCGTGCAGCCCGTCCTCCACGATGAGCCGGGTGCCCGCCGAGCACACCTGCCCGGCGTGGAAGAAGACGGCCATCAGGGCGTAGTCGATCGCGGCCTCGAAGTCGGCGTCGGCGAAGACGATGTTGGGGTTCTTGCCGCCGAGTTCGAGGGCGATGTTCTTCACCGTCCCGGCCGCCGACCGCATGATCTGCCGCCCGGTCTCCAGACCGCCGGTGAAGGACACCAGATCGACCCGGGGATCCTCCACCAGGGCGGCGCCGACGGTCCCGCCCGGGCCCAGGACGAGATTGACCACGCCCGCGGGCGCACCGGCCTCCTCCAGCAGCTCCACCAGCCTGATGGTGGTCAGGGGGGTGATCTCGCTCGGCTTGATCACCACGGTGTTGCCGGCCGCCAGCGCGGGCGCCACCTTCCACGACACCTGGAGCAGCGGGTAGTTCCAGGGCGCGATCAGCGAGCAGACACCGACCGGCTCGTGGACGACGCGGCTGCGGATCCGGGGGTCGCCCGCGTCCACCAGCCGCCCGGAGTCCGCCACGGCCTGGCCGGCGTAGTACTCGAACACGGCCGTCACATCGTCCACGTCGATACCGGACTCGACGAGTGTCTTGCCGGTGTCGAGCGTCTCCAGCCGGGCGATCCGCTCCCGGTCCCGCTGGAGGAAGCCGGCCACCCGGCGGAGCAGCTCGGAGCGCTGCCGCGCCGTCCACGCCGGCCAGGCGCCGCCGTCGAAGGCGGAGCGCGCCGCGTCCACGGCGGCCCGGGCGTCGGCGTCGCCTCCCTCGTCCACGGTGCGGACGACGGACTGGTCGTAGGGGTTGATGACGTCACGGGTGGCGCCGCCGGTAGCGGCTTTCCATACCCCGTCGATGAAGAGACTGGACGTGGGAATTCCTTTCCCGGGTGAGCGGCGGAAGCCACCGCACCGTTATGCGCCGGAATGCACCACTTTCTACGTTAGGTTTCAGCGCCGTGGAGTGCCATTCGACAACGAGGAGCCCAGCATGAGCCGAGCGGAGTACGACTACGTCATCGTCGGCGGGGGGTCGGCCGGCTGCGCCCTGGCCAACCGGCTCAGCGCCGACCGGGAGAACAAGGTCCTGGTGCTGGAGGCGGGCCGGCCGGACTGGATCTGGGACGTCCTCATCCACATGCCCGCCGCCCTGACGATGGTCATCGGGAATCCCCTGTACGACTGGCGCTACGAGTCCGAACCGGAGCCGCACATGGGCGGCCGGCGGGTCAGCCACGGCCGCGGAAGGGTGCTCGGCGGGTCGAGCTCCATCAACGGCATGATCTTCCAGCGCGGCAATCCGATGGACCTGGAGCGCTGGGCGTCCGACCCGGGCATGGAGACCTGGGACTACGCGCACTGCCTGCCGTACTTCAAGCGGATGGAGCACTGTGTGGCCGGGGCCGACGACTGGCGCGGCCAGGGCGGCCCGCTGTGGCTGGAGCGCGGGCCGGCGGCCAACCCGCTGTTCCACGCCTTTCTGGAGGCGGCGCAGCAGGCCGGCCACCAGCTGACCCCCGACGTCAACGGCTACCGGCAGGAAGGATTCGCCCGCTTCGACCGCAACATCAAGAAGGGCCGCCGCTGGTCGGCCGCCCGCGCCTACCTCCACCCCGTCATGAACCGGCCGAATCTGACGGTGCGGTGCTTCACCCAGGTGGACCGCGTGCTCTTCCGCGGAAAGCGGGCGGTCGGTGTGGAGTACCGCCGGTTCGGACGGCAGCGCGGACGGGTGTCCGCCGGAGAGGTGATTCTCTGCGGCGGCGCGGTCAACACACCCCAGCTGCTCCAGCTCTCCGGGATCGGGAATCCCGCCGAGCTCACCCCGCTGGGCATCGGCATGGTGCACGAACTCCCCGGGGTCGGGGAGAACCTCCAGGACCACCTGGAGGTCTACGTGCAGCACGCGTGCAAGCAGCCGGTGACCTACAACCCCGCGCTCAAATGGAGCCGCAGGCCCGGGATCGGCCTGCGGTGGCTGCTGTTCCGCAGCGGCCCGGCCGCGACCAACCACTTCGAGGCGGGCGGCTTCGTCCGCGGCAACGACCGGGTCGGCTACCCGAATCTGATGTTCCACTTCCTGCCCCTCGCCGTGCGCTACGACGGCACCCCGGTCGGCGCCGAGCACGGCTACCAGGTGCACATCGGGCCCATGTACTCCGACGTGCGCGGCTCGGTGAAGATCAAGTCCGCGGACCCCCGCGAACACCCGGCGCTGCGGTTCAACTACCTCTCCACGGAGAACGACCGCAGGGAGTGGATCGAGGCCATCCACGTCGCCCGGGACATCCTCGGCCAGCCCGCCTTCGCCGTCTTCGACGCGGGCGAACTCTCACCCGGCCCCGGCGTCGTCACGGACCAGGAGATCCTGGACTGGGTCGCCCGCGACGCCGAGACCGCCTACCACCCCTCCTGCACGGCCCGCATGGGCACCGACGAGATGTCCGTGGTCGACCCGCTCTCCATGCGCGTCCACGGGGTGGAGGGGCTCCGGGTGGCCGACGCCTCCGCGATGCCGTACCTCACCAACGGCAATATCTACGCCCCGGTGATGATGCTCGCCGAGAAGGCCGCCGACCTGATCCTCGGCAACACCCCGCTGCCGCCGGCCACGGCCGGCTTCCACCGGCACCGCGCCCAGGAGGGATGAGACATGACGAAGAACGGCGCGAGCGCGAGCGGAAGCGGGCGGGGCGGCGACACGGGCGCCCTCACGGCCGCGGAGCAGGGCCCGGGCGGGGGCCCGCGGGTCCACGGGGGGAGCCGGCTCAAGCCGGTGGTCTTCATCGGCTCGTCGGCGCTGATCCTGGCCGTCTCGATCTGGGCGATCATCACCCCGGGCGGCGCCGAGGACACCATCGGCGTGGTGGTCGACTGGATCTCCACCGGATTCGGCTGGTACTACTTCCTCGCCGCCACCCTGTACCTGCTGTTCGTGGTGTACGTGGCCGTGTCCCGCTACGGCGGCATCAAGCTGGGCCCGAAACACTCCACCCCCGACTACGGGGTGTTCGCCTGGGCGGCCATGCTGTTCGCGGCCGGCATCGGCATCGACCTGATGTTCTTCGCCGTCTCCGGCCCGGTCAGCCACTACCTCGCACCCCCCGAGGGGGACGCGGAGACCGTGGAGGCCGCCCGCCAGGCGGTGGTGTGGACGCTGTTCCACTACGGCATCACCGGCTGGGCCATGTACGCCCTGATGGGCATGGCGCTGGGCTACTTCTCCTTCCGCTACCGCCTCCCCCTGGCGATCCGCTCGGCGCTGTACCCGGTCATCGGCCGGCGCATCCACGGCCGGATCGGCGACACGGTCGACCTCGCGGCCATCATCGGCACGGTCTTCGGCATCTCCGTGTCCCTGGGCATCGGCGTCGTCCAGCTCAACTACGGGCTGAACTACCTCTTCGGCATCCCCGAGGGAACGGCGGCGCAGATCGGCCTCATCGCCGTCGCCGTCGTCATGGCCACGGCCTCCGCCGTGGCGGGCGTCGACCGCGGCATCCGGCGGCTGTCCGAGCTCAACGTCCTGCTCGCCATCCTTCTCATGAGCTACATGCTGTTCGTGGACGACCCGATCCGGCTGCTCAACAGCCTCATCCTCAACATCGGGGACTACGTCAGCCGTTTCCCCTCGATGACCCTCAACACCTTCGCCTACGACCGGCCCACCGAGTGGCTCAACTCGTGGACGCTGTTCTTCTGGGCCTGGTGGGTGGCCTGGGCGCCGTTCGTCGGCATGTTCCTGGCCAGGATCTCCAAGGGGCGGACGATCCGTCAGTTCGTCGCGGCCACGCTCGTCATCCCGTTCCTCTTCACCCTGACCTTCCTCTCCGTCCTCGGCAACAGCGCCCTCAACGTGGTGCGGGAGGGGAACACCACGTTCGGCGAGACCGCCATGAACACCCCGGAACAGGGTTTCTACGGGCTGCTCGACCAGTTCCCCGGCGCCACCTTCAGCGCCGGGCTGGCGACCCTCGTCGGCCTGCTGCTCTACGTCACCTCCGCCGACTCCGGCGCGCTGGTGATGAGCAACCTGTGCTCGCACCTGCCCACCCCGCTCACCGACGCCTCCGCCTGGGTGCGCGTCTTCTGGGCGTCGGCGACCGGCCTGCTCACGCTCGCCATGCTCCTCGTCGGCGGAGTGGACGCGCTCACCGCCGCGACCATCATCATGGGGCTGCCCTTCTCCTTCGTGATGTTCCTCATCATCGCCGGGCTCTACAAGGCGCTGCGCCTGGAGACGATGCGGGAGGAGGCCGTGCCCACCGTCCCCCCGCAACACCTGGGCTGGCGGCAGCGGCTGGCCCGGGCGACGTCCTTCCCCGGCAGGACGGACGCCATCCGGTTCGTCGACGAGGTGTGCCGCCCCGCCTTCCAGGAGGTCGCCGCGGAGCTGCGCGGGCAGGGCGTGGAGGCGGAACTCACCGAGGTCACGGAGGAGGAGCTGCGGATCCCGTCCGTGGCGCTCCGGGTGCCGATCGGCCCGGGGGAGGAGTTCGTCTACCGGGTGTGGCCCGCCGAAACCGCGGTCCCGGCGTTCGCCACCCGCTCGGTCACCGCACACGACACCTATGTGCGCTTCGAAGTCCAGCTCGCCGAGGGCAGCCAGGGCTACGACGTGATGGGCTACACCAGGGAACAGCTCATCCACGACATCCTCAGCCACTACGAACGGCACCTCGAATTCCTGCGCCTCCACCGCGAGTCGGCCGCCCGCTCCACCCTCCCGGACCACCGGCCCGACACGGCGGGCGTGCATCCTCCGGAGGACGGGCGCTGACAGCGGCGGACTTGCGGCCGGGGCCGTCCCGCCGGCCCCGGCGGGCGGGATCGCCCCGTCCGGGCCCCGGACCGCCGGGCCGTATAGCCTCGTGGTGCACCGCACCGCATCACACTGTCGCGCGGCGAGTGAGGCCGAGTGAAGACGAGCACCGCACCCGCCCTGCCTCGCGTGGGGCTGTCCCTGATCGTCAATGTCCTGCTGGGCATTCCCGCCGTCGTGCCCGCGTTCCTGCTCTGGTACTTCGCCTCGAACTGGCCGCTCGCGGAGCTGGGCTGGACCGATGGGAACCCCACGGAGAAACGACGGCGTCCTGCCCTGGGTGATGCTGGCCACGCCGGTCCTCATCCTGTTCGGCCTGATCTGGTGGCTGGCCAACTGGCCGCTCCGGCGCAGGACCCCACTGACACCGGGCACCTACTGGCTCCTCAGCGCCGCGGCCACCGCTCTGCCCACGTTCACTCTCGTCATGATCAGCGCGGGGAACTGACGGCCTCGACCGCGCGTCCGGCGGAAGCCGGGTCCTGCGGGCGGCTCAGCCCGCTGCCCAGATGACGGCGTCGAACGTCGCTCGCCGGTCGACGACCTCCAGTTCGGTGAGCTGGAGCCGGGCGATGTTCCCGTCACTGGTGCGAACACACAGCACCGCGTTCCTGGCGAGCCGCGCGGTGTCGGTTCCGGCCGCGCCGACCGTGCTCGCACACTCCTCGAATCCCGGCAGACTCGCCGTCTTCCCCGACCAGAGCGAGATCACCGTGCCGTTCCAGCCCCCGAGTTCGTCCGCGCCGATCGTGAAGATGTCGCCCTCGTCGGCATACCCGACGGCGACGGGCTGCTCGGCGTCCAGATCCTTGGGCTCGGAATCGATCAGCAGCCGTCCCCGCCAGTGTTCGCTTCCCGCGGGTGGGGCGCCGGGGCCCGGTCCGGTCGTCCCGGCCTGCTCGGAAGCGGACGCGGGCGCGGAAGCGGGCTCGGATTCAGCCGGTTCCGCTGCCGGTGCGGAAACCGGTGTGGTGCTGGGCGCGGGGGCCGCGGCGCCAGTCGGGCCGGAGTCCGACGGGGCGTCGGAGGAGGCCACGACGGGGATCAGAGCCGCCACGATCGTCGCCACGGCCGTGACCACCGCCGCCGCCACACCGATCCATGCCGCCCGCTGGTGCCGGCCGAACCACCCGCCGTCCGCGTCACCGCCCGCCCCGCCACCCGGCCCCGGCGGGTCCTCGGGCGGCGACGGCGGCGGGGGAGCGGGCGGCTGTGCGCCGGTGCGGCCGTGGTTCCGCCGGTTCCTGTCCGCCAGGTGATCGCCGTCCTCACCCGGTGTGCCGTCATCGGCTCGATCGTCGGTCGCCACGCCTCAACGCCCCCGCTGCCGCCGCTGGTTCCACGTGCGTCGCCGAGAGGCTAACAGCCCGTCCGGGCGCGTGTGGCGACTCCGTCCGAGGACCGCACCGAGTCGGCCAACAGACGTCCCGCAGCCGCGAGTTGACGAGTCGCCGCAGGCGTCGGGCGTGCGGGCCGCCCGCTGCGGCGAAGGGTATCGGCAACGCCGTCGGATGACCCCCGGCGCGCTCGTCTACCGCTCCGGCGGAACGCGGTAGACGGAGACGTGGGAATCGGACTCGGCGGTGAACTCGGCGCCGCTCCAGTCCGCGTGCCGGGTCTCCAGCTCGAAGCCGGCGAGCTGGGCCATGAGGTCCAGCTCGGCCGGCCAGATGTAGCGGTGCGGGCTGCGGAACAGTTCCGCCCGCGGGGTCTCGTCGAACCGGAAGTGGTGTGACACGACCTGCTGGCGCAGGACGTCGTAGGTGTCCAGAAGGATGTAGTCCGGCTCGGACCGGCACACCATGGCCGTCTGCCCCGGGGGAAGCCTGCGCAGCTCCGGTACCCACAGCTCGATCACGAACCGGCCGCCGGGCGTGAGATGGCGGGCCGCGTTGCGGAAGCACTCGACCTGCCGCTCCTGGGTGAGCAGATTGGAGATCGTGTTGAACACGAGGTAGACCAGGGAGTACGTCCCCGGGGCGGTGGCGGTCGCCATGTCGCCGACGACCACGGGGACCGCCGACTCGTCTGCCTTGGTGCGCAGTTGCTCCACCATCGGCCGGGACAACTCGATGCCGGTGACGGGAACCCCCCGCTCCGCGAGCGGGACGGCGACCCGTCCGGTCCCGATGGCGAACTCCAGCGCAGCCCCACCGTCCGCGAGTTCCGCGAGACGCTCCACGGCCGGGTCCAGGACCTCGGGCGCGAACATGCCGGTGCCGGGTGTGTCATACCTCTGCGCCGCATCGGCGTCCCAGATGCTCTCCTGCTCCATTCCTCCAACGCTCGCCATCGGTCGCGGGGATGTCCAGTGAATATCCGCTCCGTCGCGGCGACGCCGGTGAGAGGGAAGTGCTCGGCGAAGAAGAGAATCCCGGTGCCGACCGGGCCGCTCAGCCGAGCGACGAGACCAGGGCAGCCCGGGCGCCGACAGATGTGGGTTCCGCGGCGGGCTCGCGGCCGAGCAACTCGCCCAGCAGCGGCAGCGCGGAGGGCATGACCGCCACGTATCTCGGATCACGTGTGGTGGCGTCCCAACCGCACGGCATACGGCACCAGTTCCACCACGCCCAGTCGCCCTCCCGCGAGCGCGGATCCGTCACCGAGTCGTGCCGGAGCCTGAGCTTCCGGAACTCTCCGGCGCACAGTCCGGCCACCACCGGGTGGTCATCGGGCTCGGGGAACAGGCGCAACACGTCGAACCACGAGACCTCACCGGCGCACAGCGCGGCGACGGCACCGTCCAGCGGAGCCTGCGTCCAGTGCTGCCCGGCCGGTACGAAAGCCGCCTCCGCACCGGTCGTCCGCCGGAGGAGCCGGGCCATGAGGCGGGGGAGGTAGTGCGCGGAGCCGGAGCGGGTGAGCCAGGTGTGCGGGCTGTGCCCCACCACCCGGGCCGCCGCGTCCTCCCCGGCGCGCGCCGTGGGGGCCGTCGGGTGCGCGCGCAGCGGTGGCACAAGGCGGTTTCCCCGTACGACGGGGGTGGCCGGAGGGGCGGGGACGTCGACCACGAGGACCGACGCGGCGAACGGGTGAGAGTGCCCCGCCGGTGTGCCGTGAAGCCGCCCGGACCACGGGCCCAGGGTGTGCCCGCCGAGAACGAGGTCGACGGATTCCGCCCACGGACGCGAGAGGTCCGCCAGGCGGTCCGGGCGGGTGCCGAGCACGCTCCCGTCCCCGCCGCCGGGTCGCGGCCACCACGCCGCGCCGTCGTGCAGCAGCGCGACGGTCCACCGGGCGCCCTGCTGCCGCAGTCGGTGAGCCAGGCGGGGCACGGCGTGCTGCCAGTCGTCCCGGGGACGCGGGGCCCGGGACAGCCGGTGGCTGTGCGGGTGCGTCAGGCCGATGACGCCGATGGGACCGGCGCCGGTGTCCACGACGGCGCAGCCCGGCAGCCCGGCATCGGCGTTCGCGCAGAGCAGGGGGAACGGCAGCCGCCGCGCCCGCTCCCGCAACACGGACACACCGTCGTCGAACTCGTGGTTGCCCGCGGCGGCCGCGGAGACCGGCAGCCCCGCGACGACCTCCCACGGCCGTACGCCGGGCAGTGAAGCCGCCGGTCCCATGGCGAGATCACCGGTGTCGAGCCAGACGGCGGGCTGCCGCCGGCGTTCGTGCTCCAGGATCCCGGCGATGCCCGCGCAGGTGCCACCACGGCCGTAGCCGGTCCGGGCGGGCACGACGGTGGCCGCCAGGTCACCGGTGGCGAGGATGCGGAGCACCGTGCCGGGCACGGGGGGCGGCAGGGCCGGGACTGCGTCGGTCAGGGGGAGCCTCCGTATCGGTCGCGCATCGCGGATCGTCCGATACCACGATGCTCCCCTTCGGGCCTGTGGGCCGTCCCGGAGCGGGACGCCGTGATAGTCCGGGTTCCCCCTCCGCGGCGCGTTACCGCGTCTGAACGAGTGGCGGGGCCGGGCCGGCGGCCGTGGTGACGTCCGGTGAGCGGTCGGCCTTCGTGGAGTTCGCGGCGCGCGGCTGAACTGCCGGGTACGAGGATGCCTCCGGTACCGGCTGCTTCGGCTGGTACCGGAGGCATCGACGCGTCAGCGAAAGGGCCGCCCCGCGGCCCGCGTCAGTCCTCCTCCATGTCGCGGAAGCGTTCGAAGGTGTCCGTCCCGTTGGCGCCCTGGTCCCACTTGACGGTGAGGGTGTCGCCGCTCTGCGAGAGCCTGCCGTGGCGGTCCTTGCTCTTGACGCGCTCTCCGTCCTGCTCACAGAGCATGACGACCACGAGTTCGTCGCCCGCCCCGGCCTTCTGCCAGCGGCCTTTGCACTCCAGCCCGTCGCGGTCGTCGTAGATCGCGTTGATGCGCCTGGGTTCGTTGGTGTACGCGTCGCCCAGTGCCAGCATCGGGCCGTCGGAGGCCTTCCAGACGGCCTGCAGGCCGGTCCCGGTCGGCTTGGGGACGAAGGGGTTGCCGGTGGAGTCCGGTTCCGGCTCGGTCTCCGACGGCGTGGGGGGAGGCGTCGGCTCTGGCCCGGCCTGCGTGGGGTCGGCCCCCGCGTCCGTCTCCCCGGCACTCGCGGAGGGGGTCTGCGCGGCCACGGTGTCCCCGGACCCGTCGTCGTCTCCGCCGGCCGCGAGCCACACCACGCCCACGACGACGACCAGGGCCACAGCTGCGGCTCCCGCCAGCAGCCCGGTCCGGCGCCTGCCCGGGCCACCCGGAGCCGGGGCAGGCGGAGGTGGCGGATACGGGCCGTACGGTGCGGGGTGCGCGTACCCCTGGGCCGTCGGCTGCTGCCCGTACCCGTGTGGCGCAGGCTGACCGTAGCCGGGCGGTGGTGCGGGCTGTGCGGGCGGCCGGGCATAGGGGTTGCCCGGAGCGGGCTGCGCGGCCTGGGGATAGCCGTAGCCGGGAGGCGGCTGCTGCGGCGTGCCGTACTGCCCGGACGAACCCTGGGGCGGGGGCTCCTGCGGGACACCGGGCCCTCCGCCCCGCGGCGGCTCCCCGGGCGGCTGAGGTGGCGGCTGCGGATGTGACATCGGTGTCCTTCCCCCGGATGCAACTGGTCTGCCGTAGCTGTCAGTTCTTTCTACCAGCGCGGACTGTCACCACCGCTGCGGCGCGGCCGCCATGGATCCGCGCCAGTGACGTGCAGGACCCGCGCGTGGTCCGAGCAGCCGTGGTGGACGGCGGGCCGCAGAGCGGTACGTCCTTACCTCTGGCGCCGGCCACGGTCCGGCCGACTCGCCGCATATGATCGATCGGTGAACGCTCCCGTCGTGCTCCGGGCGGCCGCGACGCCGGCCTTCCCCGCCCTGGTTCTGCGCCCCTGGCACGCGGAGGACGTGGCCGCACTGGTCAAGGCGTACCGGGACCCCGCACTGCGCCGCTGGACGAGCCATGTCCCGGACAACGACGCCGACGGGGAGCGGTGGGTTCAAGCCCGGGAAGAGGGCTGGGCAGCGGGGGACCGGTTCAGCTTCGCCGTGATCGAGGAGCAATCCCGCCCATGCGGCGGTCAGTTGGTGGGCAACATGGTCCTGAAGGGTGTCACCTCCGGCAAGGCGCAGGCCGAGGTGGGCTACTGGACCGCGGCGCAGGCTCGCGGACGGGGAGTGGCCCCGCGAGCCCTCGAGGCGCTCACGGGCTGGGCCTTTGCCACCTTCGAAGCCGACGGGCTGGAGCGCCTGGAACTCCTGCACCAGGTCGACAACCCGGCGTCGTGCCGGGTGGCGGAGAAGAGTGGTTACGGATTCGACCGGGTCCTGCCCGCGCTGCCGCCGTCCTTTCCTGCCGACGGCCACCTGCACATACGGCGTGCGGATGCGTGAACTCACCGCGGCTCACGGGGACGGGCTGAGGCCGTTCAGGCCGTAAAGGGTCTGAGAAATCCGAAGGCCTGGCGCGGCAACCGCGGGCCGGCACGTGCTCGCCGGAACCGAGCTCGGCGTTCGCCTCAATGACGCCGAACGGATCGCCGGAAGGCTCCTTGAGCTGGTGGACCAAAGCGCCGCGGCCGATCCGCGGAGGGCCGTGGCGGCCGTGGACGAACAGGCCGCCCCGGGCGTGGCCGCCCTCGGCGGGGGAGTAGCACAGCGTCGCGGCTCGTGCCGCCGCTGCCCGGGCCGACGCTCGGTGTGCCGTTCCTCTGCCCGTCGGGGGTTGTCGACGCGCTCACCGTCGTCGAACTCGATGTGCGTGCGCTTGACCTCGCTCCCGTGTCCCGACGCGCTGCGGGGCGCCAACGCACCGCCCGGATAGGGACGTTGGACGCGGTCGGCTTACCGTGGGCGCACAGCTGCGCGATATCGGCCTCGCTCGTGCGGGGGAGGAGGACCGGAGAACTTGACGGAGCAGAGCAGCTCGCCCCGAGTCAGCCGGTTCCAGCTCGCCGGCACAGGCATGCGCCGTCCGCTACGGGGCGACGGTGCCGGGCGCGGCCCGAGCGATAGGCCCTGAGCACCTGGGCGAGAGGCCCTGACCCCGCGCCGCGCCCCACCAGCGGTGCGAGGCCGCTGTCAACGGTGGCTCAGTACGTTGATCACACGGCCGTTGGGGTCGCGGACGAAGAAGCGCCGCACACCCCACTCCTCGTCCTGCAAAGGGTGCACGATCTCCGCGCCGCTGTCCCGCATGACGGCGTAGGCCGCGTCCACGTCCTCCACCTCCACGCTCATGTCCGGCGTGACCGGCGCGGTCTTGTCGGCTGTCATGAAGCTGACCTGGGCCGCCGGGGTGGATGGTGAGGCGAGCGTCGTGATCCAGCCCAGATTCATGACCTCCTCGAAGCCCAGCAGGCCGTGGAATTCCCGGTTCTCCTGCACTGTGCCTGACTGGAGAGTGACTCCACCCGCGACTGAAGTCTCGCGGGCTTCCTGTGTCGGTGGCTAGGCACCGGCGCAGAGGACCAGCCCGGCCCTGTGTTTGACGTTGAGTGCGCCGACGTGGTCGGCGTGTGCCACCAGGCCGCAGTTGACGCACGTGAACTTCGCCTGGGTGACCCGGTTCTCCTTGGCCACGTGCCCGCATCCGCCGATGCTGGGCGGGCAGGTGCGGGACGTGTTGCGGGCGTCCACCGGGATCACGCGGCGACCGGCGCTTTCAGCCTTGTCCGCCAGGATCCTCAGGAACTGCCCCCAACCCGCGTCGAGAATACTGCGGTTCAGCCCGGCCTTCGCCGCGGCGCCGTTCGCCAGGAACGCACCGTCGGGGTCGGGGTCGGGCCGGGGTGCGGGCGTCTTGGTCATGCCCGCGGTGTTCAGCCGCTCGTGCCCGATCACATCATGCTTACGGACCAGGGCGAGGGCCTGCTTGTGGTGATAGTCCAGACGCCGTCGCCGGATCTTGGCGTGCAGTTTGGCGACCTTGCGGGCCGCGGCACGATGCTTCTTCGTGCGACGCCGCGTGCGCTTCGGGAATGCCGCCAGGTGCTGCTGCGCTGCGGCCAGCTCCCCGGCCGAGACCTGCAGGAACCCGGGATTCTCGACGTGGCGGCCGCTGGAGTCGGTGAGGAAGTGGACCGTGCCCAGGTCGATACCCACCCGGCTGCCGGTGGGCGGCAGCGGCTCTGCGGGTACTTCGTCGCAAGCGAGGATGACGTACCAGCGGCGGCCCTCCCGCTTCACGCTGACCGTCTTCACCCGGCCCCGCACACTCCGGTGTTGGTGGACTCGGATGTGCCCGACACCTTGCAGGCGGACACGCGTCTGGGTGTCGTGGGGGGTGGAGTCCCACCGGCAGCCGTCCCCGTCCCGGGGGAAAGCGACGGTGTCGAAGTGGCCGACCCCCTTGAACCGCGGGTACCCCGGGGCGCCACCGGTCTTCACCCGCCGGAAGAACGCCTGGAAGGCGCGGTCCAGGCGGCGCAGGGTCGCCTGCTGGCTCGAGAACGACCACCGGCCCTGACGCTCCGGATCAAACGCCCGAATTTCCTTCAGCTGCGCGGACTGGTCCCCGTACCGGACCGAGGTCCGGGAACTGTGCCGGTAGGCATCACGACGCTCCTGAAGAGCCCCGTTGTACAGAGAGCAGTGATCCCGCACCATCTCCACCAGCGCCCGCTCCTGACGGACCGTGGGACGCAGAAGAAACCGATACGCCCGCCTCACACCCACCCCACCTCCCCCGTTTCCCCTGACCAACGCCGGTGTGCTCACGCTACCGGCCCCTACTGACAACGCAGCGTGCTCCGCCGCCGCGCGGCTCCGGCCCAAGGATTCGATTCCCCCACCGGCTGAAGCCGGCGGTCCCCTCGAAAGAAGGCCTGATGGACACTCACGAGGAGGGTGGAGAGGGCTCGTACGCGCATCCGGACCGGGTCGCTGAACCGTTCCTCGCCCGCAGCGAGGGTGGTGGCCCGGTGGCCGCCGAAGGTCAGGGTGCGCAGCGTGCCGGGGACGGCGTCGGCGCCCTCGTCCTGGAGCGCGACGGTCACCTTGTCGACCGTGACGGGCTCCGTCCCGAAGGTGTTGGTGACCCGGACCCGGACGCTGCTGCCGCCGCCCTTGACGAACAGGACGTTGCGGACCGTCTGGTTCTCCAGGCCCTCGCCGGCCGGGCAGTCGCTCCAGGGGATCTCGCTGCCGGCCACCTGGCTCGCGCCCCAGGCGGCCACCCAGCCGCGGGCCCTGCCCTGGCCGCCCTGGCCACTCTGGCCATGTTCGCTCTGGGCGGCGGCGGGTTGCGCGGCCGCCGGAGCCAGTGCCGCCGCCAGGGCGAGGGCGACGGCGGTGGCGAGGGGGCGGGCCAGGCGGCCGGGGGTGCGGGCCCCGGTTCGCCGGCGGGCGGAGTCGTGCCGGCCGGGTCCGGCTTCCCGTGAAGGGATCTCCGGTGCGGCTTCCGGTCGCTGCCGGGAGTCGGAGAAGTGGGGGAGGGGACGGGGTTCATGGGGTGCTCCTGGTTCTCCTGATGAGGGTGGCTGGTGGCCGGTGGTATGCGGTGGTGCCTGCTGGGTGGTCGGGCGCCTTGAAGCTGACAACGTTGTCTGCCGACCCCGCTCGGCGGCAGTGTGCTGTTTCCTGGCGGAACGGTGGTGTCGTTGCGGGATGCGGCCGTGGGGCACGGCGGGCTCGGGAGCCGCCAACGCCCCCTGGAATGTGGTCGGTTGGCCCGGCCAGATGCAAGCACCGATCCGATCACGTGGTAAAGGTGGCGGCGGGCCCCGGAGGGCGGCCCGGCGCGGTGGCGGATCGGTGTGACGCCGTCCCGGCTGGGGCCGCCTCGCGCGTCCGGCCGTCCGGCCGTCCACCGTGCTCCATGCCGGCGGCTTCTCGTACATCCGTTCGTGGGGGCGGTGCCGTCTCTCCGGCCCTCGCCTCCGTCCGTTCCCGGCCCCCGCCTCCGCCCGGCAGTCCGGGGTCCGCGATCAGCAGACCGGAAGGAGCCTCCGGGGGCGGGGCGGCCGGATGGGCGAGTGACTGGAATTGAACCCAGTTACTGTCGTGACCAGCGTCGATGGCCTCAGCGAACCAGCCACAGTGACTCTTTGTGGCGTTTCAATGTGTTTGCGAAGCGGCTCCAGGGTTACCCGCGCCGTCGTGCCGATCACCACAGTCCCCCACAAGGCCCCGGCGCTCCCCGAGGGCCCGTGGCTGTTCGCACCGGGCGAGCCGCCACGACCCCCTCGCGCGCCCTCGGGCCCCCCGCGAGCCGTCCTGTTCGACCGCGACGGCACGCTCGTCGAGGACGTCCCGTACAACGGCGACCCCGCGCTCGTACGGCTGATGCCGTACGCACGGGAGGCGCTGGCGGCGGTACGGGCCCACGGAGCCGCTGCCGGCGTGGTGAGCAACCAGTCCGGCGTGGCCCGTGGGCTGCTCACCCGGGGCCAGGTCGAGGCCGTGCGGCGCCGGGTCGAGGAACTGCTCGGACCGTTCGGCGTGTGGGCCGTCTGCCCGCACGGGCCCGGCGACGGCTGCGGCTGCCGCAAGCCGGCGCCCGGACTCGTGCTCGCCGCCTGCGCGCGGCTCGGTGTGACGCCGGAGGAGACGGTGGTCATCGGCGACATCGGCGCCGACCTGGGCGCGGCCCGCGCGGCCGGTGCCCGGGGTGTCCTGGTGCCCACCCCCGTGACCCGCTCCGAGGAGGCCGACGCGGCCCCGGAGCGCGCGGCCGACCTGCTGGCGGCGGTCCGCCTGGCCCTCGGCCACCGGGCGTCCGGGCCGGACCGTCCGCCCCGGGATGTCCGGCCCTCCGGCGGGGGAGGTGCCCCGTGATACGCACCCTGGTCGTCCGTCTGGACAGCGCCGGAGACGTCCTCCTCGCCGGGCCCGCGGTGCGCGCCGCCGCGCACGGTTCCTCGTACACCGCGATGCTCTGCGGACCGCAGGGCGAGCAGGCCGCGCGGCTGCTGCCCGGGGTCGACGACGTCCTCGTGTACGACGCGCCGTGGGTCGGCCTGGAACCGCCCCCGGTGACCCGGAGCGGCACCGACGCGCTGATCGAGGCCGTCGCCGCGGGCCGGTTCGACCGGGCGCTGGTCCTGGCCTCGTACCACCAGAGCCCGCTGCCCGTCGCCCTGCTGCTGCGGATGGCGGGCGTCCCCTGGATCGCCGCCGACAGCGAGCACTACCCTGGGGCGCTGCTCGACCTGCGCCACCGGCGGGCCCCGGAACAGCACGAGGCGCGTGCCGCGCTGGCTCTCGCGGAGGCCGCCGGCTTCGCCCTGCCGCCCGGCGACGACGGAGCCCTGCGGGTGCGCGACGCCGCCGACACCACCCACCTGACCGGCGAGGACCCGTACCTCGTGATCCACCCCGGAGCCGCCGTGCCGGCCCGTGCCTGGAGCCCCGAGCGGGCCGCGCGCGCCGTGGCAGCCCTCGACGCGGCCGGGCACCGGGTGGTCGTCACCGGCGGCCCGGGGGAGAAGGAACTCACCGCGGCCGTCGCGGGGGAGTGCGGGCTCGACCTCGGCGGCCGTACGGACCTGCGCGAACTGGCCGGGGTCCTGGCCCGCGCCCGGGTGGTGGTCACCGGCAACACCGGGCCCTCGCACCTGGCGGCGGCCGTCGGCGCGCCCGTCGTCTGCCTCTTCGCACCGGTCGTGCCCGCCGGGCGCTGGGCGCCGTACCGGGTGCCGCACGTGCTGCTGGGACGGCAGGACGCGCCGTGCGCCGGGACCCGGGCCCGCGAGTGCCCCGTGGCGGGGCATCCGTGCCTGGACTCGGTGACGGACGCCGAACTGCTGTCCGCCGTCGGCGCGTTGACGGAAGGCCCGGCGCGCCCGGGGCCGGCGGCCGCGCCGGAGCCCGCGACCGCCCCGGCCCCGGCCCGTGCCCCCGCCCCGTCCCGCGACCCCGCGGCGCCGCCCGCACCGCACCACCCCACGGCGCCGACCGCCTGCCCGGCCGGGCCGACCGCACCGGCCACCGGAGACCCGGAGTGGAGGACCGCATGAACATCCTGCTCTGGCATGTGCACGGCTCCTGGACGACGGCGTTCGTCCAGGGACCGCACACCTATCTGGTGCCCGTCCTGCCCGGCCGCGGACCCGACGGCCTCGGCCGCGCCCGCACCTGGACCTGGCCGGACTCCGTCCTCGAACGCACTCCGGAACAGCTGCGCGACGAGCCCGTGGACCTCGTCGTCCTGCAGCGGCCGCACGAGGCGGACCTGGCCGAACGCTGGCTCGGCGGGCGGCGCCCCGGCCGCGACGTCCCCGCCGTCTACCTGGAGCACAACGCGCCCGACGGCGACGTGCCCCGCACCCGCCACCCCGCCGCCGGCCGGGACGATCTGACCCTCGTCCACGTCACCCATTTCAACCGGCTGTTCTGGGACAACGGCTCCACCCGCACCGCCGTGATCGAACACGGCATCGTCGACCCCGGCCACCTCTACACCGGCGAGGTCGAACGGGCGGCCGTCGTCGTCAACGAGCCCGTCCGCCGCGGCCGCACCACCGGCACCGACCTGCTGCCGCAGCTGAGCGCCGCCGCACCCCTGGACGTCTTCGGGATGCGCACCGAGGGACTCGCCGCCCACCTCGGCCTGGACGAGGACCGCTGCCGCGCGCGGGACCTGCCGCAGAGCGAACTCCACACCGCCCTGGCACGGCGGCGCCTCTACCTCCACCCGATCCGCTGGACCTCCCTCGGCCTGTCCCTGCTGGAGGCCATGCACCTGGGGATGCCGGTGGTCGCCCTCGCCACCACCGAGGCCGTCGAGGCCGTCCCCGCCGGAGCCGGGGTCATCTCGACCAGACCGGAGGAACTGGCCCGCGCCGCCCGCGCCTATCTGAACGACCCCGCGGCGGCCGCCGAGGACGGGGCACGGGCCCGCACCGCGGCCCTCGAACGCTACGGCCTCAAGCGCTTCCTGAGTGACTGGGAGCACCTGATCGAGGAGGTGACCCGATGACGGCCACGGTGCGGCACGGCGCCCTCGCCATCGCCCTCATATCCGAGCACGCCAGCCCGCTGGCCGTCCTCGGCGGAGTCGACGCGGGCGGACAGAACGTCCACGTGGCGCACCTCGCCGGCGCCCTCGCGGACCGCGGCCACCAGGTCACCGTCCACACCCGGCGCGACGCGCCCGGCCTGCCCGACCGGGTGCCGCTGCGCCCCGGCGTCGAGGTGTGCCATGTGCCGGCCGGGCCCGCGCGGGAGATCCCCAAGGACGAACTGCTGCCCTACATGCCCGAGTTCGGCCGCCACCTCGCCCGGCAGTGGGAACTGGCGCCGCCCGACCTGGCGCATTCGCACTTCTGGATGTCCGGGCTGGCCACCCTCCAGGCCGCCCGCGAAGTCGGCGTGCCGGTGACCCACACGTACCACGCCCTCGGTGCCGTCAAGAAACGCCACCAGGGCAGCGCCGACACCAGCCCGCCGGAGCGGATCCTGCTGGAGACGGAGATCGGCGAGAGCAGCGACCGGATCATCGCCACCTGCCGCGACGAGGTCGCGGAACTGGCCGCCCTGGGCATCCCGGCCGGGCGGATCTCCGTCGTCCCCTGCGGCGTCGACACCGAGCGGTTCACGCCCGACGGCCCCGCCGCGCCCCGCGGACCGCTGCCGCACCGGCTGCTGCAGATCGGGCGGCTGGTCCCGCGCAAGGGCGCGGCCGTGTCGATCGCCGCGCTCGCCCTGCTGCCCGACGCCGAACTCGTCATCGCGGGCGGCCCGCCGCCGGGCCGCATCGGCGCGGACCCGGAGGTGCGCCGGCTGCGGGCGCTGGCCCGGAAGGCGGGCGTGGCCGACCGGGTGCGCTTCACCGGCGGAGTGCCGCCGGAGGACGTTCCCGCGCTGCTGCGCAGCGCCGACCTCGTCCTCTGCCCGGCCGACTACGAGCCGTTCGGCATCGTGCCGCTGGAGGCCATGGCCTGCGGGACACCCGTCGTGGCCAGCGCGGTCGGCGGCCAGATGGACTCCGTGGCCGACCCGGGCACCGGGCGGCTCGTCCCGCCCGGCGACCCGGCGGCCCTCGCGGCCGCCGCCTCCGGACTGCTGCGCAACCCGCAGCTGCGCGAGACGTGCGGGCTCGCCGGGCGCCGCCGCGCCCTGCTCCGCTACGGCTGGAACCGGGTCGCGGCCGCCACCGAGACCGTCTACCGGGACGTGCTCGCCCTGCGTCCCGCCGCCGTCACCGGAGCGGCCTGAACCGCGCCGTTCCCACGGCCGCGCCACCGAACTCTTGTTCTTCCAGGAGGACGAACGCCATGTCTGACACGCTGCGGGCAGCACACGAGCACTGCCAGTCGCTCCAGGACGCCCTCGGCCGGCTCCGCGACCGGGAGCTCGGCCTGATCACCGCCTGGGGCGAGCACCTCGCCGCCGTCCTTCCCGTGGGCGGCCGGCTGCTCGCCGCGGGCAACGGAGGCAGCGCCGCGCAGGCCCAGCACCTCACCGCCGAACTCGTCGGCCGCTTCCAGCGCGAACGCCCGGCCTACTCGGCGATAGCCCTGCACGCCGAGACCTCCACCGTCACCGCCATCGGCAACGACTACGGCTTCGACGAGCTGTACGCACGGCAGGTCGCCGCGCACGGGCGGCCGGGCGACGTCCTCGTCCTGATGTCGACATCCGGGCGCAGCCCCAACCTGCTCGCCGCCGCCGACACCGCGCGCGCCGCCGAGCTGCGGGTCTGGGCGATGACCGGGCCCCGGCCGAACCCGCTGGCCGCCCGGGCCGACGAGGCCCTGTGCGTCGACGCGGACAGCACCGCGACGGTGCAGGAGGCGCACCTGGTGGCGCTGCACCTGCTGTGCGCGGCGTTCGACTCGGCCGCGGCGGTGCCGGCGACGGCCCCCGCCACCGCCGTGCCGGCCGCACCGGAACCGGCGGCCCGCGCCGCCCGGAACGGGAACGGGGACAGGAACGGGAACGGATACGCGAACGGTGTCCGCACGGCGGCGGTGCGCCCCTGGCGGGACATCGCATGAGCCGCCCCGCCGCCCCGGGGACCGACAGCGCAGCTGCGAGGTGATCATGAACCACCGTCAACCCCTCGTCGTCGTCGGTGACGTCCTGCTCGACCGGGACATCGACGGCACGGCGGAGCGGCTGGCCCCCGACGCGCCCGCGCCCGTCGTGGACGTCACCGGCGACCGCAGCCGGCCCGGCGGCGCCGGACTGGCCGCCGTCCTCGCCGCGGCGGACGGGCGCGAGGTCGTGCTCGTCACCGCCCTCGGCGACGACCCGGCCAGCCGCACCGTCCGCGCCGCGCTCACCCCGCGCGTCCGGCTCGTCGAACTGCCGCTCCACGGGACGCTGCCCGAGAAGATCCGGGTCCGTGCTGAAGGCCGTCCGCTGGTCCGCGTCGACCGGGGCGGCGGCCGTCCCGGCGAGCCGGACGACGCGGTACGGGCCGTGCTGCGCGCGGCGGGCACGATCCTCGTCGCCGACTACGGGCGCGGAACGGCCACCGCCGTGCGGCCCTGGCTCGCGGAGGCCGCCCGGCGCGTACCGCTGGTGTGGGACCCGCATCCGCGCGGGGACGAACCGGTGCCCGGCGCCCGGCTTGCCACCCCCAACGCCGCCGAGGCCCGAGCCCTGGCGCCCGCCGCGGCGGGTTCCGGTCCGGGGCGTCCGACTGATGCCGGGGGCGGGCTCGTTGACGGCACCGGCCGTGACGGTGCGGACCGGCCCGGTGCGGACACCGGTCCGGACGCCGCCCGCGCCGCCTCCCCCCACACCGCCACCGACGACGACTCCCTCCGCGCCCACGGCCTGCGCGGCGCCCACCTCGCCGGACGCTGGCGGGCCGCCGGCGTGGCCGTCACGCTCGGCGCCCGCGGCGCCCTGCTGACCCGCCCCGGCAGCGACAGCCCGATGCTCGTCCCGGCACCGCAGATGTCCGGCGGCGATCCGTGCGGCGCCGGCGACCGCTTCGCGGCGGCCGCCGCGGCCGCGCTCGCCGACGGCGCGCTCCCCGAGGAGGCCGTTCAGCGGGCGGTCGCCGAGGCCGCCGGGTTCGTCGCGGCGGGCGGCGCCGGAAACCCCGCGCTGTGGCGCGGCCGTCCGGCCGCCGCCGACCGCCCGGCCCGCCCCGACGACCCGTTCGCGCTCGCCGCGGCCGTCCGCGCCCGCGGCGGTACCGTCGTCGCCACCGGCGGCTGCTTCGACCTCCTCCACGCCGGCCACGTCGGCCTGCTGGAGAACGCCCGGCGCGTCGGCGACTGCCTCATCGTCTGCGTCAACTCCGACGACTCCGTCCGCCGCCTCAAGGGCCCCGGACGGCCGCTCAACCACCAGGCCGACCGGGTCCGGGTGCTGGCCGGACTGGGCTGCGTGGACGCGGTGGCCGTGTTCGACGAGGACACCCCCGAGGCGCTGCTGCGCGCCCTGCGCCCCGACATCTGGGTCAAGGGCGGCGACTACAGCGTCGACGCCCTCCCCGAGGCGGCGGTCCTGCGCCGGTGGGGCGGGCAGGCGCTCGTCCTGCCCTACCTGGACGGCCGCTCCACCACCGAGATCGCGCGGCGCGCCGCGCTCGCGCCCACAGCCCCCACAGCCTCCGGAGCCGCCGGATGACCTCCCGCGACATCATCGACATCACGGCCCCGCCCGGCACCCCCTCCCTGCTGGTGCTGCGCGCCCTGGGCCTCGGGGACCTGCTGACCGCCGTGCCGGCCCTGCGCGCCCTGCGCCGCGCCCGCCCGGCGCACGAACTGGTGCTCGCCGCTCCGGCCCGGCTCGCCGAGGCCGCCCTCGCCACCGGCGCCGTCGACCGCCTGCTGCCCGCCGCCGCGCCGGGGCGCGCGGTCCCCGGACGCATCGCCTGGCCGGGCCCGCCCCCCGACATCGCCGTCGACCTGCACGGCAACGGGCCCGAGAGCCACCTGCCGCTGCGGGAGCTGCGCCCGGCCCGGCTGATGGCCTACGCCCACCCGGACACCCCCGGCATCCCGGGGCCGCAGTGGCGGGACGACGAACACGAACGCGCCCGCTGGTGCCGCCTCCTGGACTGGTTCGACATCCCCGCCGACCCGGAGGACCTGCGCATCCCCCTCCCCGGCAGACCCTCGCCGGCCCCCGGCGCCGTGGTCCTCCACCCCGGCGCGGACGCCGGCGCGCGCTGCTGGCCCGCCGACCGGTACGCGGCCGTGGCCCGCGCGCTGCACGCCGCCGGGCACCGCGTCGTCGTCACCGCCGGAGCGGGCGAGGGCGCGCTCGCCAGGTCGGTCGCCGGACGCGCGGGGCTGCCCGCCTCCGCCGTACTGGGAGGCGACGCCGACGTGCCGTTCCAGGATCTGGCCGCGCTCGTCGCCCGCGCCCGGGCGGTCGTCGCCGGCGACACCGGCCTGGCGCATCTGGCCACCGCCCTCGGCACCCCGTCCGTCGTGCTGTTCGGGCCCGTCGCCCCACGGCTGTGGGGCCCGCCGGACGACCCGCGCCACCGGGCGCTGTGGCACCCCGACGGCCCCGGCGCCCGGCCCGGCGACGCCCACGGCGAACGGCCCGACGAGCGGCTGCTGCGGATCACCGCGGACGAGGTGCTGGCAGCCCTGGCGGCGCTGCCCGAACCGGTGGCGGGTTCCCTGCCCGGCAGCGGACCACGGCCCCCGGCCGCCGCGGCCGCGGTGAGCGGATGACGGACCGGGCGGGGCAATCGTCGTGAAACGGCGGTTTCGGGGCACCTGCATCGGTGGGCCCGCCACCACCGGGCACACCCCGCCGGGATCCCGGCGGGCCACCGGCGCACCGGCCGCCCCGGCGCCTCCGCCGGCCCGGGCCCCCGGGCCGGCGAACGGAAGGAGACCGGACGATGAGCGACACCTACACCACCCCGTCCCAGGCCGAGGGCGACCGGGACGACGACCCGATCGAGCAGCAGCACGAGATGACCCCGCGCACCACGCCCTCCCAGGCGGAGGGCGAACGGGACGACGAGGACGAGGAGTAGCCCGGTGACACCCGGCCCGGGCCGGCCCCGGCCGGGTGTCGCCGCCCTCCTTCGTGGCGCCCGCCGGGACACCCGTCGGGCGCCGGGACGGGGAGCGCCCGGTCCGCCGGGCGCCGCCCGCCCCGGAACCGTGGCAGGTCACCCGCACGGGCGACATGCGGAGCGCCCACCGCTGCCGTCGCACCCCCGGCGGTACGGAGCGGCAGGACACGATGAGCACCGCGGGAACGGGCCGCGAAACCGCACGAGCGGCGGATGCCGGAGCAGAGGGAGCCGACCATGACGCGCCACACCACACCACCGGGCCCGCCGGGCGCCGCCCACGAGGCCCGGGAGCGGGGGCTGCGGGTCGTCGTCACCGGCGCCACCGGCAACATCGGTACGGGGCTGCTGGGGCTGCTCCGCGAGGACGACCGGGTCGGCTCGGTCCTGGCCATCGCCCGCAGACCGCCCGGCACCCCGCCGGAACGGGCGGGAGACGGGGACGGGCCGGCCGGCGCGACGGCCCGGGACGACAAGGTCACCTGGCTGCGGGCCGACGTCTGCCAGGCCGACCTCGTCCACCACTTCGAGGGCGCCGACGCCGTCGTCCACCTCGCCTGGCTGTTCCACCCCTCCCACCGGCCGTCCGTGACCTGGCGGACCAATGTCCTGGGCAGCACCCGGGTGTTCCGCGCGGCGGCCGCCGCCGGGGTGGGCGCCCTCGTCCACGCCTCGTCCGTGGCCGCCTACTCGCCCGGCCCCAAGGAGCGCGGGGTCGACGAGAGCTGGCCCACGCACGGCTGGCCGGCGTCCGCCTACTGCCGCGAAAAGGCTTATGTGGAACGGGTCCTGGACACCTTCGAACAGGACCACCCCGCGATGCGGGTGGTCCGGCTCCGCCCCGGCATCGTGTTCCGGCGCGAGTCGGCTGCCCAGCAGCGCCGGATCTTCGCCGGTCCGCTGCTGTCGCGCCGTATGGTCCGTCCCTCGCGCTACCCGGCGATGCCCGACGTGCCGGGGCTGCGCTTCCAGACCCTGCACACCGACGACACGGCCGACGCCTTCCGCCGCGCCGTCCTGACGCCCGTACGCGGCCCGTTCAACCTCGCCGCCGACCCGCCCGTCGACGCCAAGATGCTCGCCCGGGTGTTCGGAACCAGGACCGTGCGCGTCCCCGCCCGGCCCGTGCTGGCCGCCGTGGCCGCCGCCTGGCGGCTCCATCTCGTCCCCACCCCCGACGGACTCCTGGAGGCCGTGCTCCGCATGCCGCTGATGGACACCACCCGCGCCCGGACCGAACTCGGCTGGCAGCCGCGGCATTCGGCGGAGGAGACCGTCGAGGAGTTCGCCGCCGGGCTGCGCGGGGGCGCCGGCGGCCCGACCCCGGCCCTCGCCGCCCGCCTCCCCGGCGGGGGCCGCGCCCGGGAACTCGCCACCGGCGTGGGGGAACGCACATGACGCCCGGCGGGACGGACCGGCCCGCCGGCCGGAACGAGCCGCACCCGGACACCGCCGAGGCCCCGTACCCCACCCGGACGGGGCACACGGCCGGGACGGCGCCCACGGCCGCGGCGGCGCACCCGCGCCCCGCCGCGGCCGGCGACGCCGACGCCGTGGTGATCGGCGCCGGACCCAACGGCCTCGTCGCCGCGAACATCCTCGCCGACGCGGGCTGGCGGGTCCTCGTCCTCGAAACGCAGCCCGTGCCCGGCGGCGCCGTCCGCAGCGACCGGGGCGTCCACCCCGACTACGTCAGCGACCTGTTCAGCTCGTTCCACCCGCTGGCCGTCGCCTCCCCGGCCATCGGCGCGCTCGGCCTCGAACAGTACGGACTGCGCTGGAGCCACGCGCCCGCCGTCCTCGCCCATCCGCTGCCCGACGGCAGCTGCCCCGTCCTCCACCGGGACGCCGAACGCACCGCCGAGAGCCTGGAGGAGACCGGAGCGGGGGACGGCGAGGCGTATCTGCGGCTGGTCGGCCTCTGGGACCGCCTCGGCCCCGAACTGATCCAGACCTTGTTCACGCCCTTCCCGCCGGTGCGCTCCGCCGCCGTGCTCGCCGCCCGGCTCCGCGGCGCGGGCGGCCTGCGGCTGATGCGCACCCTGCTGCTCCCCGTACGGCGGCTGGGGGAGGAGGAGTTCACCGGCAGCGGCGGCCCGATGCTGCTCGCCGGCTGCGCGCTGCACGCCGACTTCCAGCCCGAGTCGCCCGCCTCCACTGCCTTCGGCTGGCTGCTGGCGATGATCGGCCAGCGGCACGGCTGGCCGGTGCCCGAGGGCGGCGCCCAGGCCCTCACCGACGCCCTCGTCCGGCGGCTGGAGGCCAAGGGCGGCACCGTGCGGTGCGGCACCGAGGTCCGCCGGGTGGTCGTCCGCGAGGGGCGGGCTCTGGGGGTGCTCACCGCGGACGGCGAACCGGTACGGGCCCGGCGGGCCGTCCTCGCCGACGTACCCGCGCCCGCCCTCTACGGCGGCCTGGTCGGCTGGGAGGACCTGCCCGCCCGGCTCCGCGACGACATGCGCCGCTTCCAGTGGGACCACGCCACGTTCAAGGTCGACTGGGCCCTGTCCGGACCGATCCCCTGGGCGTCACCCGCCGCGGCCGGCGCCGGCACCGTGCACCTGGCCGACGGCATGGACCATCTCACCCGCCACACCGCCCAGTTGGCCACCGGCCACCTCCCCGACCGGCCGTTCTCCCTGCTCGGCCAGATGACGACGGCCGACCCCGGCCGCTCACCCGCCGGCACGGAGTCGGCCTGGGCGTACACGCACGTACCGCACCAGGTGCGGGGGGACGCGGGCGGCGAGGGACTGGACGGCGACTGGGGCCCGGCCGCGGCGGAGACGATGGCGCGGCGCGTCGAGGCCGAGGTCGAACGGCGCGCACCGGGCTTCCGGGCCCGCATCGCCGCCCGCCGCATCCTCGCCCCGCCCGATCTGGAGCGCCGCGACCAGAACCTGTGGCACGGAGCCGTCAACGGCGGTACCTCCGGCATCCACCAGCAGCTCTTCCTCCGCCCGGTACCGGGCAGCGGCCGCCCCGAGACCCCCGTCGACGGCCTCTACCTCGCCTCCGCCTCCGCGCACCCCGGCGGCGGCGTCCACGGAGCCTGCGGCGCGAACGCCGCCCGGGCCGCGCTCCGCGGCCGGGGCGGTCTCGTCCGCCAGGCCCTGGCACCGGCGCTGTCCGCCCTCCAGCGGTCGCTGACGGGCGGCACGGCGCGGAGCCGCCCGGGCGGCTCCTGAGCGGCCGCCGCCGACCCGGGCGGACGCCCGCCGGCCGCCCTCGGCAACCGGCGGCGCCCGGCCCGTAACGTGTCCCGCCGACCAACCGCCCGACCAACCGACCCGGCCGGAAACCCCCGCCGGCCCGCTACGCAGAGAGTGGAGAGTTCCATGGCCGTTCGGTACGCGCTGATCCGCCGCCCGCCCGAGGCGGTGTGGGCCGTCCTGTGCGACGGCGCGAAGTACGAGGACTGGGTCATCGGCACCGACGAGACCGAGGAGGTCGACGCGCGCTGGCCCGCCCCGGGCTCGGAGATCCGCTACACCGTGCGCCTGGGCCGCCTGACGCTCGGGGGCCGCACGATTGTCCGGGTCTCCGAACGGAACGAGCGGCTCGAACTGGAGGCGAAGGCCGGGCCGCTGGGCTCCGCGCGCATCGCGATCGAGCTGCGCCCCTGGGGCGAGGACTGCCTGGTGATCGTGGACGAGCATCCGCTGACCGGGCCGGGCGCCAGACTGCACGGCTTCGCCACCGAGGCGTTCCTCAAGCTCCGCCACCGCCAGATGCTCCACCGGCTGGCCGGCGTCGTCGAGGCCGGCGAGAGCGCCGGGCGGACGGCCCCGGCCTGACCCGCGGCCCGGCCCGCGCGGCCCGTCCGGGAACACCGGCCGGAGCGCCGCCCCCGCCCCGCCCCGGCTGTGCGTCACGGGGCGGGGCGATGGGGCGGGGCCGGACACGCCACCGGCGGCCGGTCCGGTGACCGGCCGCCGGTGGCGGTCCGTGGTCCGGGGCGGGCGCGGTCCGGTGGTACCGGCGCGCTCCTCCGGTCGGACGGTCAGATGCGGTCGTCGTCGACGATGTGCACCGCGTCCTCCTCCGCCGAGAGCCCGTGCGTCGACCCCTCCTGGGAGTAGACGTCCTGCTCGCGGGGCCGGTCGGGGTCCGGCTCGTCGTAGAGCAGGCCCGCGCGCGGGTCCTCCTCGCCGTTCTCGTCCTCGTCCAGCGGCCGCTGGTCGGCCTCCGGGTCCTCCCAGGCGGCGGCCCTGCGCGGCTCGGCGAGCTCCGCCGGGTCGGGTTCCGGCACCTCGTCGGAGAGCCGCTCGTCGAGCGTCTCGCCCTCGCGGACCTCGTTCGGGGTCGTCTCGCGGAACTCGGCGAACGTCGGCCGGTCGCCCGGCACCGGCATCTGCTGCGGATCGGACGCCCGCTGCTGCTGAGGGGTGCCGTCCTGCAGGTCGGGGATGCCCTCGTCCTCGGGATCCACCGCAGGGTCGTGTGGCGTTGTCACGGCACCGGCTCCTTCCATCGTCTGTCCGTCCCCCGGTCTCCCCCCACGCCGCTCGGGTGCCCGCGCGAGCGGCGGTCATGCGGCGCGGCCCGTCCGGGACGGCGCGTGGAACAGCGGCAACGGCCCGCGGGAGGGGGACGGTGGCGGGCCGGCCGGGCCGGGGCGCGGACGCGCCGCGCCCCGGTCCCGGCGGGGGCCCCGCACCGGCCCGGCCCGCCCGGCCCGCCCGGTGCGAGCGCCGCGCACGGCGGCTCCGCGCCCGGGGCCGGGTGCCTTCGTCCCGGCTCCTCAGCGCCGTGCCGCCGTCCGCGCCGCCGTCCGGACCCGGGCCGGGCCCGGACGGGATCGTTCAGGTGAACCGGTCGTCCCGGCCGCCCCGGCCGGTCCTCTCCTCGGAGCCCTTCCCCCGGCCGCTGTCGTAGTCGACCTGCTCCTTGCGGACCTTGGTGCTCACCTCTTCCTCCTCGGTGACCTTCTCGGCCTCCAGCCGGACCCGCTCGACGGGGACGGTCTCCTTGCGCACGACGGGACGCTCCTCGTGGAGGGTGAGCTCCACCTGCGCCTCCTCGATCGGGGAGGCCGAGGAACGGGTGCGCTCCTCGGGGCCGACGGGCTCCCGGGTGACCCGGACCTCCTCGTGGCTGACCGGGACCGTGGTGTGCACGTCCTCGGTGACCACGTGCTTGCGCAGCCGGGCGCGTCCGCTCTCGTGCTGCTCGGTGTCGATGTACGCGCGCTCCTCGGAGCGCGTGATCTCCGGCGTGTCGCGGACGCGGGCGGTCTCCCGCTCGCGGGCGGCCGGTGCCGGGGCTCCGGCCGGGGCGGGCGTGCCGGCCGAACGCGCGGGTTCGGCGGTCCGCGGGGCGCCCGCGGTGTCCTCGGGGCGCCGCCCGGTGCGGCCGCCCGACGCGCTCATGTCGTAGTGCCGGTAGAGGTTCTCCTCCTCGGCGGGGTCCAGATGGCCGCCGGCGTCGATGCGCGGGGCCTCCTTGATGTCCTCCTTGCCGTACGGGACCTGCAGCCGGTCCGGGGAGATCTGCGCTCCGCCCAGCGGCACGAAGGTCTCCTTCGTCCCGAACATGCCGGTGCGCACCGTGACCCACTCCGGCTCACCGGAGGCGTCGTCGAGGTACACCTGCTGGACCGAGCCGACCTTCTGGCCGTCCTTGTCGTACAGGGACCGGCCGGACAGTTCCTGCGGGCTGGTGCTGTGGGGTGCGGTCATGGTGACTGCTCCTTCCGTGTGCGGACGAGACGAGCGGCCGTGCTCCTCTCCATTGCGCCTCGCCTCGCACACCCCTGCGACCGCAGCAGACGGCCGTCGCCGTACCGCGTCCCCATACCGGCATGCCCGTGGGCGGATACGGGTCCGGGTTTTCCGGCGGCATTGCTCCATACGGGTGAAGTGGCCGTCCGGACCCGTACCCGACCCGTCCCGGACCCACGTCCCGTCGTCCCGCCGCCGGACGCCCGCCGCCCTCAGCCGACCTGTCCCTTCACCGCCGTCAGCAGGGCCAGCGGAGCGGCGGCGGCCCAGGCCTGCGGCCGGCAGGAGTGCGGATACGGCACGGGGGCCGGCTGGTCACCCCGTGCATAGCCCGCCATGACCTCCGGCAGCCGCCAGCCGTGGGCCGCCGCGGCGTCCACCAGCCCCCGGGTCACCTGGAGCACCTGTTCGGTCAGCCCGTACTGCGCCAGCCCCAGGACGGCCAGCGCGTTGTCGTGCGGTCGCACGGCGCCCTTGTGGTACGAGAGCGGGTGGTACGCGGGCTGGTCGGCCGCGAGCGTCCGGATGCCCCAGCCGCTGAAGAAGTCCGGCTCCAGCAGGCGCCGCCCGACCGCCTTGCCCCGCTCGCGGTCCAGGATCCCGGACCACAGCAGATGCCCCGCCTCCGATCCCAGTGCCTCGGCCCGCCTCCCCGCCGAGTCCACGGCCTGCGCCGGGAAGTTCCGCCCGTCCATCCAGAACTCCCGGTGGAAGCGCTCGCGCAGCGCGGCCGCCGCGGTCTCCAGGCGCCCGGCGAAGCCGGGGTCCTCCCAGACGGTGCGGGCCAGGGCGGCCGTGCGGACCAGCGCGTCGTAGGCGTACCCCTGAACCTCGGCCACCGCGACCGGGCCCTTCGTCCGCACCTCCCGGCCGAAGCAGAGCGCGCCCGGGGTGTCCTTCCAGCTCCGGCCGGCCGCGGCGGTGCCCTCCACCCCGCCGGGCGCGGCGCAGGCGAGCCAGCCGAGTCCGGACAGCCCGCCGTCGCGGAACATCCAGTCGACCGCGGACCGCGCCTGCTTCTCCAGCGCCACCGCGAGACCGGTGTCCGAGGTGCGCTCGGTGTAGGCGTGCAGCAGGACGAGGAACAGCGGGGTGGAGTCGACGGCCCCGTAGTAGCGCCCGTACGGCACCTGCCGGAAGCAGGACAGCTCACCGTGACGCAGCTCGTGCACGATCCGGCCGGGCTGCTCCTGCCGTTCGGGGTCGTACGTACCGCCCTGCGCGGCGGCGAGCGCCGGAAGGGTGGCGGCGGCGAGCCCGGGCCGGTACGGCAGGGCGAAGAGGGAGGTCAGCAGGGCGTCCCGGCCGACCAGGGCCAGATACCAGGGGATACCCGCGGCGGGCACCCGCAGCGGCTCGCCGTCCGGCCCGGTGGCCGGGGCGCGCAGCCCCGCCAGATCGGCCAGACCCTGCTCGCAGGCGCGGGCCAGTTCGGTCCAGCCGATGACGTCCCGGGGCCGCGGATAGGTGCCGGCGAAGGAGTCGTTGTCGGCGGCGACCCGCGCCAGCGCGTCGCCCGGCGGCCGGATGTGCGGGGGGGAGGAGGGGGTCGTGCCGGAGGGCAGGGCACAGGCCTGGACGAGGATCTCGGCCTCCCCGTGCGGCGGGAGCTCCATCCGCCACTCCAGGATCCGCGCGGTGCCCTCGCCGGGCCGGGCCACCGCCTCCGGCGAGGGCACCGCGCGGACCACGGTCCGGGAGTGCCAGGAGGGCTCACCGGAGGGTGCCACCCGCTCGTAGCCGAACTCCACGCCGTCGGGGCGCTCCAGGGCGGAGCGGACGGCGCCCGGCTTCTCGTAGACGCGGTTCTCGAAGCGCAGCTCGAACTGGTCGGCGAAGTCGGCGTCCACGGTGAGCGCGATCCGGGCGACGGTGCGCGCGGGACGATTGCTCGTCACCCGCAGCAGCTCCAGCAACGACCGTTCGGCGACGGCCTGTTCGCGGAAGACCGTGTACGCGGGCGGCTCGGCGCGGCTGCCCGGCGGGGTGAGGACCGCGGCCAGCGGCCGGTCGGGCCCGGCCTGCCCGGCGGGGACGAGCACCTCCGGCGCGGCACCCTCCAGGGCGAGCCGCCAGCGGCTGAGGTGGCGCGCGTCCCGGGCGAACAGCCCGTCGGGTGAGACGCCGCGCGCCTCCGTGATGTCGCCGGAGTCGTTCACCGCGGCGAACGTGCCGTCGTGTACGAGGAGATGGTGTCCGGTCATCGGGGGAACTGCCCTTCGTCGGGCTCCCTGCGGAGCGGGTTCCAGGAGGCCGGGGGCGCGGACCCCGCCGTGGTGGGGAGATCGGCCGGGGTCCCGCTGGAAATCGGTATCACAGGCCGGGTCCGGCACCCGGTGGCGCGCGAGCCGCGCCGCGCGAGTTCGCCGTACCGGTCCAGCCCCCGCCGCGGACGGCCGGGTGCCGGGGCCGGGAGCCGCCGAACCGGGGTGCGGGGCGCGGGGATAGGCCACCGGGAACGGGGCACGCGGGGAGAGGGCCGCCCGTGTGCCGTCCGGCTGATCCGAACCGGTGGCGCGCGTCACGGCCCCTGCGGGTCGGGCGGTGTCCGCGCGCACCGGCGCCCCGCGTCTCCTACGGTTCGCAGGACGGACCCGCAGCAAGCACACCCCGACGGGCAGAGGAGCGCCGCCGATGAGTACCGAGCAGAGGCCGACCCACGTCAGCGTCCAGCTCACCGACTGTGCCCGGGATGACGCCCAGGCGGTGTTCGCCGCCCTCGGACGGGCCTTCCCGCTCGTCGTCGAACCGGCGGGACACGGTGCCGGGGCCACGGACGGCCGCCCCACGGTGTGGTCGACGACCGTGGACGTGGCGCGGTCGGGCGGCCATGTGGACGGCGGCCCGCTGACGGGCGCCGTGATCGCGGACCTCTCCGGCGGCTACCAGGCGGTCGGCAAGGTGCGCGAGGCGCTGGAGGAGTGCTTCCACGCGGAGGACAAGGGCAGCGCCTCCGGCGACCAGGAGATGGAGATCCGGCTGCGCATCGCCCCGCGCGACTGAGCGGCGGGAGGCCGCCCGGGTTGTGCCCGGTGGGGAAGGCGGGGGAGGGCGGCATCGCTGATTCGTGGTTAAACTATTTACAGTGCCGTTGACCGAACACGGATACGGTTCCGCCGCCATGAGGCGGCCGCGCCCACGGCGCTCCCCATACGGTCCCGGCCAGGTCCCCCCGTCCTGGCCGGGACCTTTCCGTGTCCCGGACGGTGCCCGCGCCCGGAGCGCTCCGCGGGACCGACCGGGTACCCGGGTGGAGCCCTGCCGGCCGGGAGGGTGCACCATCGGCAGATGGAAGCTGAACGACAGCAGGAGGGCGGCGACCCGGCGTGCTGGCTCGACCGGGTCTGTGACGAGTGCGGCCGGATGCGCGAGGGGCCGGACCCCACGGTCTGCGAGAACTGCGGCGCGACCGAACGGGCCCCGGCGCCCGCGCCCCTCCCGGGCGGTGGCGGAGACGCGAGCGGTGACGGAGACGCGGGCGGCGACAGCGGTGCCGCGGGAGCCGGCCGCGACCGCGACGAGGAGGGACGGGCGCGCAACGCCCGCCCGCGCGACGGGCTCGGCAGACCCCTGCCCTACGGCGCACCGGGCGTCGAACGCCAGCCGGAGGGGGTCCCCCGCACACCCGGCCAGACGCTGGAGGAGGCGCAGCGGCTCCTCGACGACGGAAGGCCCTTCCACGCCCACGAGGTTCTGGAGGACGCCTGGAAGGCCGCCCTGGAGAAGCCCGAGCGGCCGCTGTGGCGGGCCATGGCCCAGCTGGCCGTCGGCGTGACCCACGCGGCCCGCGGCAACACCAAGGGGGCGGTGGCCCTGCTGGAACGGGCGGCGGACGGCATCGAACCCTTCGCCGCCGCACCGCCGTTCGGCATCGACGCGGCCGGACTCACTTCCTGGGCCCGCCGTTTCGCCGCCGGGCTCTCCGCGGGCGGGACGGCACCGGAAGCCGGCCGGCCCCCGCGCCTCCGCGCGACCGGTGCGACCGAGCCGACCGGCGAGGGATCCGGGCAGTCCGAGAACACCGGGGAAACCGGCGGCTGAGCCCCGCGCCGCTCCGCCCCCGGGCACACGGAAGGGCCGCGGCAGGGAAACCGCGGCCCCTTCACCGGCCCCTCCCCGCGGGTCGCCCACCCGCGGGGAAGCCGGCCTCGGCTCAGTTCAGCTCAGCTCAGCTCAGCTCCGCCAGGATCTTCTCCAGGAAGGGCACCGTGCTGCTCGGCTGGTCCGCCTCCGCGCAGAGCCGGTCCATCACGGCGAGGTAGTTGTCCAGGTCCTCCTGCTTGTCCAGGTACAGCGCGCTGGTCAGCTGCTCCAGGTACACGATGTCCGGCAGGTCCGGCTCCAGGAACCGCAGGATGGTGATGGGGCCGCCCGCGGCGGAGACGCCGCCGATGCTGAACGGCGCCACCTGCAGCACGATGTTGGGCCGCTGCGACATCTCGATGAGGTGCTCGATCTGCTCCCTCATCACGGCGTTGCCGCCGAGCGGCCTGCGCAGCGAGGCCTCGTCGAGCACCGCCCACAGGCGCGGCGCGCCCGGCCGGTGCAGCAGTTCCTGACGGGTCATCCGCAGCCGGACGCGGCGCTCGATCTCCGAGGCGGCGGCACGCGGGTGCCCGAGGTAGGTGACGGCGCGGGCGTAGCCCTCCGTCTGCAACAGGCCCGGCACGAACTGGTTCTCGTACGTGCGGATGACGGAGGCGGCCTCTTCCAGGCCGAGGTGCGTCTCGAACCAGCCCGGCAGGATGTCGCTGTACTGGTGCCACCAGCCGGGCTCGGTGGCCCGGCGCGCGAGGGCGAGGAAGTCCTGCCGCTCGCCCTCGTCCGTGACGTTGTAGAGCGTCAGGAGGTCGGCCACATCGCGCTCCTTGCAGCCCACGCGCCCCAGCTCCAGCCGGCTGATCTTGGCGTGCGAGCCGCGGATCGCCTCGGCGGCGGCCTTCACGGAGACGCCACGCGCCTCGCGCAGCTTGCGGAGTTGTGTGCCGAGGACGATCCGCAGGACGGTCGGTCCACCCTGCGGATGCTCGAGAAAGCGCCTTATCGATGGTTCAAGGCCCGGCCGAGCGGCGGTCATGCTGGCTCCCCTGAGTGAATGGGCGAGTGCCCAGTGTTCCACCACCGGGGCCGTCCCGTACAGCAACAGAGAGTCACCGCGCGGCGGGCCGTCACCTCTCGCCGACCATGCCGTCGAACTCGCCGTCCTTGGCGCCGAGGAGGAAGACGGCGATCTCGTCGGGCGTGTAGACGAGGGCGGGGCCCTCGGGATCACGCGAGTTGCGCAGGGCGATGCTGCCTCCCGGGAGCCTGGCCAGCTCCACGCAGTTGCCGCTGGGGTTGCTGTAACGGCTCTTCTGCCAGGCCGCCCCCACCAAACGCGCCGCCGACACGCCGTTCTCGTACTGCTGTTGCACCATTCGCCTCTTCTCTTGATTTTCCCGGCACGGGCGTGACCTACCGTCACCCCGTACTGAAGTCGCCCGCGAATGCAATTGCAAGTGTTCTTGCAGATGTACTTGCAGTGACTGTGCGACTCCCGCGATAGTGAGTGCGGACACGGTCGCGCCGCTCGCCGGGAAGGCGGGCGGGGGACGCCGGCGGCGCGGCCGTGTCCGAGCACGCCCCTAGCAGGCAGTCGCCGGCGCGCGGACACGTCCGGCGGAGCACAGAGGAGTGGTGAGCGTCAGCAGCAACCGCAAGCCCGCTTCGAGCTGCGCCATCGGCGAGCTCGCCCTGGACGCCAGGCAGGGGCGGGTAGGAGTCGTCATGGACACCCAGGGCGGTCGCATGTACTTGCGCCGGCCCGAGGGGGGCCGCGAGTGGGAGGCGGCACCCCAGGACGTCCGGCCAGCCACCCCCCGCGAAGCGGCCGAGGGCGCGGCCTACAGCGCGTACCCGCAGCAGAGAGGTTCCGTATGAGCGCGGAGACCATCCACCGCCACGCCGACTGGGTGCTGCGCAGAGAGCCGGCCCCCGAGGCGCCGCCCGCCGTCTACGAGGTCGAGTGCACCGGCTGCACCCACTCCTCCGGCGCCGCCGACGAGTCCGGCGCCGTCTACGAGTGGGCGGCCCGGCACGCCGTCCTCGGCCCCGGGCACACCGGCTTCCGGGAGATCGTCCACCACTTCTGGCGGGCCTTCCCCACCTCCTGACCTGCGCCCGGACCCGGGGCCCCGCACCGCACGGGCCCCCGGGCCGGCCGTTACGACCCGTTCTCCCCGGGTACGCGGGTGGCAGCCCGCCCACCACGTGCCAGGAGGCGAACGATGCACGACCCACAGCCCGAGGCCGGTCCCGCGGAGCCCGTGGAGACCCGGCAGCGCGCGGACGCGGAGCGGCGCGACGAGCAGCACATCCGCCCCGAGGGCACCCCGGAACAGGACGGCGCCGCCGCCCCGGGAGACCTCCCGCTCGGCAAGGCCGACACGCCCAACGTCGCCGGCAGCGACGAACAGCAGCCCGAGATCGCCCAGGGGCCGGTGCCGGGCGTCCAGCCCGGCGAGAAGGAGCACGCCGAGTGGCGGCCGCCCCTGGAGGAGGACCCGCCGCCCCGGGGCGCCGCCCCGGCCTCCGGCGACTACGAGGCCGTCCGCCGCCAGAAGAAGGAAGGCGGCCCCTGACGGACGGTCGGCGACCACCACCGCCCCACCCGTCCCCCGCCCGCTCAGCCCCCGGGGCCCGCCGTGCCCGGCGGGCCCCGGGGGTGTTCGGTGCGTTCAGCGGCCCCTGCGCGCCGCCCGGGCCAGCCGGACCGCGCCGGTGACGGCCAGCGCCGCCCCGGCGGTCAGCGCGGCGCCGCGCCAGGGGGAGGCCGCCGTCGGGGCGATGAGTTCCTCCGGCCGCGGCCGGGCCGGCGCCTGCCGGTCCGGGTCTCCGTCCCGGTCCAGGGCGAGGGCCAGTACCTCGGCGAGGTGCAGGGCCCGGCGGTCCGTCTCCTGGCGGATCTGCTCCTTGCAGCTGAAACCGTTGGCGATGACGTAGGAGTCCTCACCGGCCTCCCGGACGGCCGGCAGCAGCACCCGCTCACCCGAGGCGACGGAGACGTCGTAGCGCTCGCCCCGTTCGAAGCCGAAGGACCCCGCCATGCCGCAGCAGCCGGTGTCCGGGGTGGTGAGAGCGAGGCCGGTCCGTTCCAGCAGGCGCATCTCGGCGTCCATGCCGCCGGGGCTGTTCTTGTGGTGGCAGTGGCCGTGGACGAGCGCGTCACCGGCCAGCCGCGGCGGCTCCCAGTGCGGTGCCCGGTCCTGCAGCAACTCACTGAAGTGCACGGCGAGTTCCCGCAACCGCCGGGCGTCGGGGTCGTGCGGCAGCATCTTGGGCAGCTCGTCCCGGAAGACCGCCAGGCAGCTCGGCTCGACGCCGACCACCGGGATACCCCGCTCCAGCGCGGGCCGCAGCGCGTCCAGCGTGTCGTGCAGGAACCGCCGGGCCATGCCGAGGAAGCCGTGGTCGTAGAGCGGCCGGCCGCAGCACACCGGCCGGTCCGGGACCAGCACCCGGAAGCCGGCGTCCTCCAGCACCCGGACCGCGGCGACCGCCGTCTCGGGGTGGAAGTAGTTGTTGAAGGTATCCGGCCACAGCATCACCGGCGGTCCGGCGGGATGGGCGGGGCGGTGGGAGGCGAACCAGCGGTGGAACGGGGTGGCCGCGAAGGCGGGCACCTTCCGGCGGGGCGCCACGCCGCCGGCGAACTTGACGGCGCGTGAGAGCAGCGGCGCCTGCCCGGCGAAGTTCGCCAGGGAGGGCGCCAGGGACGCCGCCCGCGCCGCGTACATGATCCACCCCATGGCGTAGGCGGCACGGGGCCGCAGCCGCCCCGCGTAGTGGTGGGCCAGGAACTCCGCCTTCAGCGTGGGGATGTCGACGTTGACCGGGCACTCGTGGGTGCAGCCCTTGCAGGACAGGCACAGGTGCAGCGCGTCCGCCAGGTCCTCGTCCCGCCAGCCGCCCTCGGTGATGCCGCCGCGGAGCATCTCGAAGAACAGCCGGGCCCGGCCGCGGGTGGTGTGCTTCTCCTCGCGCAGCACCTGGAAGCTGGGGCACATGGTGCCCTCGCCGTGCGTCTCGCGGCACTTGCCCACGCCGACGCAGCGGGTGGCGGCGTGGGCGAGGCTGCCGCCGTCGTCGGGGTAGGCGAAGTGGGTGCCGGGCTGCCCGGGGCGGAAGTCCGTGCCCAGCCGCAGATGCTCGTCCAGCCGGTACGGGTCGACGACCTTGCCCGGGTTCATCTTCCACCGCGGGTCCCAGATCCGCTTGAACTCCCGGAAGGCGCCCACGAGTTCCTCGCCGTAGAGGCGCGGCAGCAGCTCGGCGCGCTGCTGCCCGTCGCCGTGCTCGCCGGAGAGCGAGCCGCCGTACCCGTGTACGAGGCCGGCGGCTTCCTCCATGAAGTGCCGGTAGGCGGCGATGCCGTCGGCCGTGCAGAGGTCGAAGTCGATCCGGGAGTGCACACAGCCCTGGCCGATGTGCCCGTACACGGCACCCCGCAGTCCGTGCCGGGCGTACAGGTGCTTCAGGTCCCGCAGATACTCGGAGACCCGCTCCGGGGGCACGGCGGAGTCCTCCCAGCCGGGCCAGTGGTCCCGTTCCCCGGGCGGGAAGGCGGTGGCGCCCAGTCCGGCCTCGCGGACGGCCCAGACCTGGGCGCTCCGCGCCGGGTCGTCGTAGGTCCTGGCCCCGGTGGGCGGGCACGGCCCGGAGCGCAGGTCCTCCAGCAGACGCTCCGCGCGCCGGCCCGCCTCCTCCGGGCTGTCGCCGCCGAACTCGACCAGCAGCCAGCCCGCGCCCTCGGGGAGCAGCCGCAGATCGTCCGGGTGTCGGCGCTCGGCCCGCAGCTGGTCGACGAGGAGATGGTCCAGGGCCTCGCAGGCCAGCGGCTTGTGGCGCATCACCGCGGGTGCCTGTCCCGCGGCGTCGAAGATGTCCTGGTAGCCCAGCGTGAGAGTGACGCGGTGCGGCGGATCGTCGAGGAGCCGCATCGTGGCGCCCAGGACGGTGACGCAGGTGCCCTCGGTGCCGACGAGCGCGCGGGCGACGTTGAAGCCGTTCTCGGGCAGCAGTTCGTCGAGGTTGTAGCCGGAGACCCGCCGCGGGATGTCCGGCATCCGCTCCCGGATCAGGTCCGCGTAGCGGTCCCGTAGATCCCGCAGACCGGCGTAGATCTCCCCGCGCCGGCCGCCCGCCGCGATGATCTCCTCCAGTTCCTTCTCGCCGGTGGGCCCGACGGTCATCCGGACGCCGTCGTAGGTGAGCACGTCCAGCTCCTCGATGTTGTCCGAGGTCCGCGGGCCGCCGCCGTAGAACTCGGCCATCACCGAATGGGTGCCGCAGGAGTTGTTGCCGATCATCCCGCCGACGGTGCAGTACTCGTGGGTCGAGGGGTCCGGGCCCCAGGTCAGGCCGTGCTCCCGCCCGGCGGCCTTGAGGTCGTCGCAGACCACACCGGGCAGGCAGCGGGCGAGCTTCCGCCGGGGATCCACCCACTCCACCGCGTCGAGATACTTGGAGAAGTCCATGACGACGGCGAAGTTCACCGTCTCGCCGGAGAGGCTGGTGCCGCAGCCCCGCGGCAGGACCGGTGCGCCGTACGCGTGGCAGGCGGCGACGGTGGCCTCCACGTCCGCGACGGTCCGGGGGATCACCACACCGACCGGTTCCTGCCGGAAGTTGGAGGCGTCGGTCGCGTACAGCGCCCTGCTGCCCGCGTCGAACCGCACCTCGCCCCCGACGTGCCGCCGCAGCCGCCGCTCCAGCCCTTTGACGTTGATCTGCTCGGCCGAGGCCATACCCCCGGGGAAGCGGGTGCCGGTCCGGGCGGGGACGGTCGTGGTGCGGGAGTCGCGGGGCATGCGGGGTACACCTCCGGGCGGGGAGCGCGGACAGAGCGGTGCCGGCGCCGCGGTGACGGCTACCGGCCACCGGTTACCGCCCGCGCGGAGGCGAAACCCGGCCGGGGCCGTCCGGCGGCGCGCCGCGCCCCGCGGATCAGTGCCCATGTCCGCACGGCGGTCCGGCATCCGCGGCATCCGGAGTACGTCCACGACCGTGTGCGCGTCGGGGAGATGCCGTCCGGCGGAGTGCTCACTCCGGACGAGGGCGGTGTCCCGCGCCCGGCCCGGACCCGGACCGGACCCGGCCGGACGCTCGTACCCGAACGGGCCGGGCGCTACCGGGTGACCCGAGCCCGGCGGCCGTGTCCGGCGCCCGCCGTTCCCCCGAGCGGACGCACTTCCCCGCCCCGTCCGCCGGGTCGCCGCCCCCCGGCGCCTCCTCCGGGTCAGGATCGTCCGGTCCGTCACGGCCGTCCGCCCCCGGACGTCCGCCCAGAACCGGGCATCAGGAGGCGTCATGAAGATTCTGCTGGTCGCGAGCGCGTTCAACAGCCTGGCGCAGAGGCTGTTCACCGAGCTCCGGGAACACGGCCACACGGTGGAACGGCCGGCAGCCGACGGTGACGAATCCGTACGCAGTGCCGTGCGCCGCTGCGCCCCGCAGCTCGTCATCGTGCCGGATCCCGCCCCGCCGCTCCCCGAGGACATCCGCTCCTCCCACACCTGTCTGCTGGTCCGCACCGCCCCGCCGGGCGACCACGGCCCGTCCCCGCTGGACTGGGCGCTGCGGGAGGGCGCCGACCGGTGGGGCGTCACCGTGCTGCGGGCGGCGGGGGAGCCGGACGAGGGCGACATCTGGGCCTCGGTCCCGTGCGAGGTTCCGCCGGCCGGCAAGGGGGACTTCCTGCGCGGTGAGATCGCCGACGCGGCCGCCGAGGCGGTGCTGCTCGCCGTAGCGAGGTTCGCCTCCGGGACGTACCGCCCCGTACCGCAGGCGTCCCTGGAGACCCGGGTCGTCCGCCGTCCCCCGTTCACCCAGGAACTCCGCCGGATCGACTGGGAACGGGACTCCACCGCCACCGTGCTCGCCAAGCTCCGCGGAGCGGACTCCCGCCCCGGCGTCCTGGACGAACTCCTCGGCGGCGAGTGGTTCCTGCACGGCGGCCACCCCGAGGACCGGCTCGCCGGGCGCCCCGGCCATCTGCTCGCCACCCGCGCCGGCGCGATCTGCCGCGCCACCGCCGACGGGGCCGTGTGGATCCCCGAACTCCGCCCCAAGCGGCGCCCCGGCGCCCCCGCGGCCGTCCGGCGGCCCGCCACCCTGGCGCTCGGCGGCCTCCTCCCCGACCTCCCCGAGGTGCACGCCCCGCTGCGGCTCCCCGCCCAGCGCCGCACCTGGACCGACATCCAGTACGCGGAGCGCGGCCCCGTCGGCCACCTGCGGTTCTCCTTCCCGGGCGGTGCGATGAGCACCTCGCACTGCCGGCGGCTCCTCGCCGCCTTCCGCTTCGCCCGCAACCGGCCCACCTCCGTCATCGTCCTCGGCGGGGCCCGGGACTTCTTCTCCACCGGCCTGCACCTCCACGTCATCGAGGGCGCGGACGACCCGGCGAAGGAGTCCTGGACCAACCTCACCGCGCTCAACGACCTCGTGGAAGCCGTGCTCACCACCACCGACCGGCTCGTGGTGGCCGCCCTCGGCGGCAACGCCGCGGCGGGCGGCGCGATGCTGGCCCTGGCGGCCGACGAGGTGTGGTGCCGCTCCGGGTCCGTCCTCAACCCGCACTACGGGCGCACGGGGCTGTACGGCTCCGCGTTCTGGACGTACGTGCTGCCCCGGCGCGCCGGTGCCGACCGCGCCGCCGCGCTCATGGCGGAAGGGCTGCCGGTCGGCGCGGCCGAGGCCCGGCGGGCCGGACTGGCCGACCGCGTCCTCGCCTGCGCGCCGAGGGAGTTCGGCGGCGAAGTCGTGCGGATGGCCGCCGAGCTGGCCGGCGACCCCGGTCTCGGTGCCCGCATCGCCGACAAGAAGCCCGCCCGGGAACGCGACGAGGAGATCCGGCCGCTCCGCGCCCACCGGGAGGAGGAGCAGGAGCGCATGCGCCGGGCCTTCTTCTCCGACAGCGACCCGTACCACGAGCGCCGCGCCGCCTTCGTCCGCCCCGGACCCGCCGCGCTCACCCCGGCCGGCCGCACCGAGATCCCCGCTCCGCCGGTGAAAGACATGACATGCGCGTGATGCTCGTCCACCCGAGCGCCCTGATGTACTCGGAACTCTTCCTGCGGCTGGAGCCGCTCGGGCTGGAACGGGTCGCCGCCGCGATCCGCGAGGCCGGGCACGAGGTGCGCGTGGTCGACCTCCAGGTGCTCTCCCGCGACCTGCTCGACCGCGAACTCGTCTCGTACGCGCCCGAAGTCCTCGGTATCGGGCTGAACTACCTCGCCAACATCCCCGAGGCCATCGAGATCGCGCAGATGACCAAGACCGTGCTTCCGCACTGCTTCGTCTTCTTCGGCGGGCACAGCGTCTCGTTCATCGCGGACCACGTGCTGGAGCAGGCGGACGGCGCCGTCGACGCCGTGGTGCGCGGGGAGGGCGAGCCGGCCATGGCCCCGCTCATGGCGGCGGTCCGGGACGGCGGGCTGAAGAGCGTGCCGGGCCTCGTCTCCACCGCGGGACGCGGCCCGGCGCCGCTGCTCCTGGACAGCCTCGACGAGCCCCGCCCGGCCCGCGATCTGATGCGGAAGCGGAACCGGTACTTCATCGGCGAGCTCGACCCGTGCGCCTCCATCGAGTTCACCCGCGGCTGCCCCTGGGACTGCTCCTTCTGCTCCGCCTGGACCTTCTACGGGCGCAGCTACCGCAAGGCTTCCCCGCAGGCCGCCGCCGAGGAGATGGCCTCCATCCGGGAGCCGAACGTCTTCATCGTCGACGACGTCGCGTTCATCCGCCCCGAACACGGCGACGGCATCGCCGCCGAACTCGAACGCCGCCGCATCCGCAAGCGCTACTACCTGGAGACCCGCAGCGACGTCCTGCTGCGCAACGAGGAGGTCTTCGCCCGCTGGCGGCGGCTCGGGCTGAAGTACATGTTCCTCGGCATGGAGGCGATCGACGCCGAGGGGCTGGACCTCTACCGCAAGCGCGTCAGCCCCGACGACAACTTCCGCGCCCTGGAGCGCGCCCGGAAGCTCGGCATCACCGTCGCCATCAACCTCATCGTCGACCCGGCCTGGGACGAGGAACGCTTCCGCGTCGTACGGGAGTTCGCCCTCTCCGTGCCCGAGATCGTGCACCTCACGGTGATGACCCCGTACCCCGGCACCGAGGTCTGGCACACCGAGGCCCGGCAGCTCACCACCCGCGACTACCGGCTCTTCGACATCCAGCACGCCGTCGTCCCCACCACCCTCCCGCTGGACGCCTTCTACCGCGAACTCGTCCGCACCCAGGCCGTCATCAACCGCAAGCACCTGGGGCTGCGCACGGCGGCCGGCGCGCTGGGCGTCCTCGGCCGCAACCTCGCCCGCGGCCAGACCAACTTCGCCCGCATGCTGTGGAAGTTCGGCAGGGTCTACAACGCCGAACGGCAACTCGCCGACCACGCCCGTCCGGTCCGCTACCACTTGCCGCTGCCGGAGCGCCGCGCCACGCCCGGACGGCGCGAACTCTACGTCCACACCCGGCCGGTCAGGACCCGCACGGCGGACGGCACCGCCCCCGCGGAGCCGGACGGCGCTCCCGCGCCGGAAGCGGACGGCACCGCCCCGTCGGGCTGAACGGACCCCCGCCGCCGGTCTTCCGTCGCCGCCCGTACGGGCGTTAGACCTCCGGCGGCCCGGGTACGCGGTTCGGACCCGGCACCGTCCGGGGACCCACGGGACGACAGCCAGAAGGAGAGACCAGGGCATGGGACACGGCGGAAACGTCATCGACGAACTGACCACCGACCACCGCGAGGTCGACGAGATCTTCGGACGGATCGAGGCGCTGCCCCCGGGCGACGCCCGGCGGAAGGAACTCGCCGACGAGGCCGTCATCGAACTGGTCCGGCACTCCGTCGCCGAGGAGATGCACCTCTACCCGGCGGTGCGCCAGTACCTGCCGGACGGCGACTCCATCGCCGACAAGGAGATCGAGGACCACTCCTCCGCCGAGCGGACCATGAAGCAGATCGAAGGCCTGGAGGCGGACGACCCCGACTTCGACCGCCTCATCGGCACCCTCATGCGGGAGATCCGCCTGCACGTCGAGGACGAGGAGAACAACCTCTTCCCCCGGCTGCGCGCGGCGGCGGACGCCGAGGAGCTCGACCGGCTCGGCGACAAGGTCCGCCAGGCCAAGCAGACCGCACCCACCCGGCCGCACCCGGCCTCCCCGTCCAAGCCCCCCGCCAACAAGCTGCTCGCCCCGGGGGCGGGGCTCGTCGACCGCGCCCGTGACGCCCTCACCGGACGCGGCAAGAGCAGCTGACCCCTCCCTTGCAGCCCGCCGCCAGAACACAGGAGAACCGATGAGCCAGGTCGCCGACTACGTACTCAACCGCCTGACCGAATGGGGCGTCCAGCGGGTCTACGGCTATCCCGGCGACGGGATCAACGGCCTGCTCGGCGCCTTCGACCGGGCCGCCGGGAAACCGGAGTTCATCCAGACCCGGCACGAGGAGATGGCCGCCTTCATGGCCGTCGGCCACGCCAAGTTCACCGGCGAGGTCGGCTGCTGCGCGGCCACCTCCGGACCGGGAGCCGTCCACCTGCTGAACGGCCTGTACGACGCCAAGCTCGACCACAAGCCGGTGGTCGCGATCGTCGGCCAGCAGAAGACCCTCTGCCTCGGCTCCCACTACCAGCAGGAGATCGCCCTCGAACAGCTCTTCGCGGACGTCTCCGAGTTCTGCCAGATGGTGGTCCACCCGGGGCAGGCCCGGCACGTCATCGACCGGGCGTTCAAGACCGCCCTCACCACCCGCGGGGTCGCCACGGTCATCATCCCGGAGGACATCCAGGAGGCCGACGCCCAGCCCTCGCCGCCCAAGGCGCACGGCTCGGTCTTCTCCAGCGTCGGCTGGAGCCCGTCCCGGATGCTGCCCGACGAGGACGAACTGCGCCGCGCCGCGGCCGTCCTCAACGAGGGCGAGAAGGTGGCGATGCTCATCGGGCAGGGCGCGGCCGGCGCCGAGGGCGAGGTGATCGAGACCGCCGAGCTCCTCGGCGCGGGGGTCGCCAAGGCCCTGCTCGGACGGGACGTCCTCCCCGACGACCTGCCGTGGGTCACCGGCCCCATCGGCCTGCTGGGCAGCAAGGCCAGCGACGAGATGATCCAGAACTGCGACACCCTGCTGATGGTCGGCAGCAGCTTCCCCTATTCGGAGTGGCTGCCCGACGAGGGGCAGGCGCGCGGGGTGGAGATCGACATCGACGGGCGCATGATCGGGATCCGCTATCCGATGGAGGCCCACCTCGTCGGCGACGCCAAGGAGACGCTGCGCGCCCTCATCCCGCTGCTCAGGCGGAAGGAGGACCGCGGCTGGCGTGCGGAGATCGAGAAGAACGTCAAGGAGTGGAACCGCATCTGCGACAAGCGGGCCGGACAGCACTTCGACGGCACCATCAACCCGCAGGCCGTCGCGAGTGAACTCTCCCCCCGGCTCCCGGACAACGCCATCGTCACCGCGGACTCCGGGTCGGGCACCAACTGGTGGGCCCGCCACCTGAAGCTGCGCGAGGGCATGCGCGCCTCGCTCTCCGGGACGCTCGCCACCATGGGGCCCGGGGTGCCGTACGCGATCGCCGCCCGGTTCGCCCATCCGGACCGCCCCGTGATCGCCTTCGTCGGGGACGGCGCGTTCCAGATGAACGGCATGAACGAGATGATCACGGTCAAGCGCTATCTGGACCGGCTCGCGGGCGGCCCGCCGTTCATCTTCTGCATCTTCAACAACCAGGACCTCAACCAGGTCACCTGGGAGCAGCGGGCCATGGGCGGGGACCCCAAGTTCCCCGGTTCCCAGACCATCCCGGACGTGCCCTACGCGGCCTACGCCGAACTCCTCGGCCTGCGCGGCATCCGCTGCGAGTCGCCGAAGAAGATCGGCAGCGCGTGGGACGAGGCGCTGTCCGCGGGCGGCCCCGTCGTCCTGGAGTTCAAGGTCGACGCGGAGATCGCGCCGATCCCGCCGCACATCATGCTGGAGCAGGGCAAGAAGGCGGCGGAGGCGGCCGTCCACGACCCCGAGCGGACCGGCATCGTCAGGCGCGGCGTACGGCAGAAGCTCACCGAGTACGCGGAGCGGCTGCCGGGCCGGGACGGCGGATGACGACGGGAGACCCGTGACGGAGACTGGTGCCCCCTGGGTGCTGAGGGAGTACGCCCTGCTCGCCGACGGCGAGCGGGGCGCCCTCATCGGACCCCGCGGTGACATCGCATGGATGTGCGCCCCCCGCTGGCACAGCGACGCGGTGTTCTCCGGGCTGATGGGCGGCTCCGGCTGCTTCATCGTCGCCCCGGAGGACCCGTGGAACGTCTGGGGCGGCTCCTACGAGGACGGAACGCTGATCCGCGTCAGCCGGTGGGTGCAGAGCGGAGGCGCGATCACCGAGTGCCGTGAGGCGCTGGCCATGCCGGCCGAACCGGGGCGGGCCGTCCTGCTGCGCCGGATCCGGGCCGTCCACGGTGACGCCCGGGTCGTGCTCCGGCTCGACGTCCGGGCCGGTTTCGGCAGCCACCCGATGCGGGACGTCCGCCTGCGGGCGGGGGAGTGGCACGCCCGGAGCGGGCCGCTCCGGCTGCGGCTGTGCGGGGCGCCGGAGGCCGCACCGGACCGGGACGGGGTCCTCACCACCCGGATCACCGTGCCCGAGGGCGGCGCCCACGACCTCGTCCTGGAGATCGGCGAGAGCGGGCCCGGACCCTCACCCGACCCCGGCCGGCTGTGGGCGGAGACCGAGGACGCGTGGTCCCGCGCCGTCCCGGACTGCGGGGACACCGCCGCGCCCCGCGACGCCCGGCACGCGTACGCCGTGCTGCACGGCCTCACCAGCGCCTCCGGGGGCATGGTGGCGGCCGCGACGGCGTCCCTCCCGGAACGCGCCCGGACCGGCCGCAACTACGACTACCGGTACGCCTGGATCCGCGACCAGTGCTACGCGGGCATCGCGGTCGCCGAACACGGGAAGCAGCCGTCGGCGGACCGGTCCGTGCGGTTCATCACCGAGCGGATCCTCGCCGACGGCCCGGGGCTGTGCCCGGCCTACACCGTGGACGGGGGGCCGGTCCCCGGGGAGCGCTCACTGCCGCTGCCCGGCTTCCCCGGTGGTGGCCGCCACGTGGGAAACCAGGCCGGCCGCCAGTTCCAGCTCGACGTCTTCGGCGAGGCCCTGGACCTGCTGGCGACCGCGGCCCGCCACGGCCGGCTGGACCGGGACGGGGTACGGGCCGTGGAGACGGCGGCCCAGGCCGTCGAGGAGAACTGGCAGCGGCCGGACAGCGGCCTCTGGGAACTGGAAACAGCCTGGTGGACCCACTCCCGGCTGTCCGCCGTCATGGGGCTGCGCGCCGCCGCCCGGGAACTCCGCCACCCCGACGCGGACCGCTGGACGAAGCTGGCCGGCGCCATCGAGCGCGAGACCGGACGCCGCTGCCGGCACCCCTCGGGCCGCTGGCAGCGCACCTCTGGGGACCCGCGGCCCGACGCGGCTCTCCTGCGGCCGCTCACCCGCGGCCACTGGCCGGCGGACGATCCGGGGCCCGCCCTGACCCGCCGGGAGGTGGAGCGGCAGCTGACCCAGGACGGCTACGTCTACCGGTTCCGCCACGGGGACCAGCCGCTCGGGCGGGCCGAGGGCGCCTTCCTCCTCTGCGGCTTCCTGATGTCCGGCGCCTGCCTGGCCGACGGCCGGCTGACCGAGGCCGCCCGCTGGTTCGAGCGGAGCCGTGCCGCCTGCGGCCCGGCCGGGCTCTTCGCCGAGGAGTACGACGTCACCCAGCGCCAGCTGCGCGGCAATCTCCCGCAGGCGTTCGTGCACGCCCTGTTCCTGGAGTCGGCGGTGAAGCTGGCGGAGCACGGCGGCTGACCGGGCGACGGGGCGGCGGACCGGTCGGTCCCTCCGCCCCGGTCAGCCGTCAGCGCCCGTACGCCTCGTCGGAGTCCGGCGGCCGACGGGGCGTGCCGAGCAGGGAGCCCAGGGTCAGCATGCCGAAGCCGAGTCCGAGGTGCAGCCAGTTGTCGGGGCCGTTGAGCCCGAGGAAGTTCCAGGCCGTGGAGCGGTGGACGCCCACCCCGTAGACCCAGAGCAGTAGGTACAGCACGCCGCCGACGACGAGGTACGGCTTGGCGAACCGCGGTGCCCGCGCCACGGACAGCCCCGCCGCGCCGAACGCCAGATGCACCAGATTGTGCAGGACCGAGACGCCGAAGAGCCCGAAGAGCAGGGCCGAGGAGTGCGGCCCGGCGAACTCCATGCCGCCGTACCGGGTGGTGATCCCCGGGATGAAGCCGAGGAGCCCGACGAGGGTGAAGACAGCGCCGGTCAGCACGGCGCCAGCCGTCGCGGCCGCCGGTGAGGCGAGGCCGCGGCGGGCCGCCGGAGGACGTTCTGCGGACATGCGCCTGCGCTCCTTTCCCCTGCCGCCTCACGCCGCCGTGCGGCGGCGGAGGGCTGCCACCCCGGCGGCGGTCAGCAGGGCGCCGCCCCCCGCGCCGGCGAGGCCCCTGCGGTGCCGGGCGAGCCAGCCCAGGGTGTCGTGTCCGTGGGCCTCGTCGTCGAAGGGCCCGTGGGCACCGGCGTCCATCCCGTCGTCGCCGGGCCGGAAGAGGTTGGCCGGGCGGTCCGGTGTCTTCTCGCCGGTCTGCTGGCTGCCGATGCCCGTACGGGCCAGGTACCAGTCCATGAACCGGGGGGCGAGCCGGTTGCCGAGGATCGTGTACGCCGTGGAGAGGCCGGTCCAGGCGTCCCGGCGCGGGTTCCGCGCGACATACGCGATCATCCGGGCGGCCGTCTCCGGCTGGTACACCGGCGGCACGGGCCGGGGCCGGCCCGGCATGCGGTTCAGCACCCAGGTGAACTGCGGGGTGTTGAGCCCCGGAAGCTGCACCGTGCACACCCGCACCCGGCTGCCGTCCGCCCGCAGCTCCGTGCGCACCGACTCGCTGAACCCCACGATGGCGTGCTTGGCCCCGCAGTACGAGCTCTGCAGCGGAATGCTGCGCGCGCTCATGGCGGAGCCGACGTTGACGACCACGCCGCTGTCGCGCGGGCACATCCTCCGGAGCGCGGCCCGGGTGCCGTTGACCTGGCCGTGGTAGGTCACATCGGTCACGCGCCGGAACTCCTCGTCGGAGACATCGAGGAACCGGGCGAGGAAGCCGCTGAAGGCCGCGTTGACCCAGACGGCGACCGATCCCAACTCGCGTTCCACCCGGTCGGCGGCCTCCTCCACGGCCTCCGCGTCGGCCACGTCCACGGGTACGGCGAGCGCCCTGCGGCCCGCGGCCCTGATGTCCTCGGCGGCTCCCTCCAGACCGGCGCGGCCCCGGGCCAGTACGGCGACGTCGTAGCCGTCGGCGGCCAGTCGGCGCACCGTGGCCCGGCCGACGCCGGCGGTGCCTCCGGTGACCACGGCCACCGGGTGGTGGGTGTTCTCTGCCACGGGTTTCTCCTCTCGTTGCCGCACGGGATTCAGCGGGCCCGGTCGCGGTGGAACCAGCGGCTCAGAGCCACCCTCAGCCGGCTGCGGCGGGAGGGGAGGCCGCCGTCCTCCGGCGGTGTGAGCCGCAGCGGCGGCGGGACGCGCCGGCGGTTCATCAGCAGGGTGTAGCGCTTCTCCCGGGAGAGCGGTTCCGTTCCCTCGCCGAGCCCGCCCTCCACGCTCTGCCGCACCTCGCCGGTCTCCTCGCCCTCCTCCAGCAGTTGGGTCTCGTGGTCCTGCAGCCCCAGGCAGAGCCGCTTCGTCAGGAGGAAGACGATCACCGGGAGCAGGACGAGGGCGAAGCGGAAGAACCAGGTGAGCCAGGTGAGCGGAATCTCCAGGGTGAGGGAGATGACGTCGTTGCCGCCCGCCATCAGCAGGACGGCGTAGAAGGTGATCCCGGCGGCGCCGAGACCGGTGCGGGTGGGCCGGTCGCGGGGCCGGTCGCAGAGATGGTGCTCGGCGGAGTCACCGGTCACCCACTTCTCCAGGAACGGATAGAGATACAGGACGAGGAAGAGCAGCGCGGGGAGAATGGCGGTGGGCACCAGGACGTTCCACATGAGGGTGTGGCCCCACAGCGTCGTCTCGAACGGCGGCATCAGGCGCAGGGCGCCCTCCAGGAAACCGATGTACCAGTCCGGCTGGGAGGCCATGCTCACCTGGTCGGTCCGGTACGGACCGTAGTTCCACACCGGGTTGATCTGCGCCAGGCCGCCCAGGAGCGTCAGGATGCCGGAGACCGCCAGCGCCAGGCCGGTGGAGGTGGTGGCGAACTGCGGGAAGGACGGCTTGCCGACGACGTTCCGGTTGGTCCTGCCCGGGCCGCCCCACTGGGTGTGCTTGAGGTACACCACCAGGATCAGATGGATCACCACCAGGGCGATGAGCAGGGCGGGGATGAACAGGACGTGGCCGATGTAGAGCCGGGGGATGATCTCCGTCCCGGGATACTCGCCGCCGAAGAGGAAGAAGCTGAGGTACGTGCCGGCCACCGGGACCGACAGCAGCAGGCTCTGCACCACCCGCAGCCCGGTCCCCGACAGGAGGTCGTCGGGGAGCGAGTAGCCGGCGAAGCCCTCCACGATCGCCAGCAGGAACAGCGTCACCCCGATGACCCAGTTGACCTCCCGGGGCTTGCGGAAGGCGCCGGTGAAGAAGACGCGCAGCATGTGCAGGCCGATGGCGGCCACGAAGACCAGCGCCGCCCAGTGGTGGATCTGCCGGATCAGGAGCCCGCCGCGGATGTCGAAGCTGATGTCGAGCGTGGAGGCGTAGGCCCCGGACATCAGGGTGCCCCGGAGGGGCTCGTAGGACCCGGTGTAGCGGACCTGCGTCATCTCCGGGTCGAAGAAGAGGGTCAGATAGGACCCGGTCAGGACCAGCACCACCAGGCTGTAGAGCGCGAGTTCGCCGAGGAAGTACGACCAGTGCTCGGGGAACGCCTTGCGCAGCAGCGATCCCCCCTCCGCGACGGGCAGGCGGTTGTCGAGCGCGGTGAAGCCGGTCTCGGCGGCGGCCCCGGCCCTGGCCTTGAGCCCGGCCTTCTTCCGCGGAAAGAGCATCCGTGCCTCTCCCTCTCCTCTGCTGTCCTGGACGCGTGGTTCAGCGGTCGTTGTGCTGGAAGACGAATCCGGCGATGCCCGGGATCAGGACCCCCACCCCCACGAGGAAGAGCCACAGGCCGTAGACCACCCCGGCACCCAGCAGGGCCGCGCCGGCGGCGGTGAGCACCGGGTAGTAGCTGCGCGGGGAGAAGAACGCCAGGGGCCCGGCGGCCTCGTGGACCGCCGCCTGCCGGCGGTCCTGCGGCCGTGCGCCGCGCTGCTTGTACTGGATCCAGAGGAAGAGCGAGACCAGGGCGGACATGACGAAGGAGAGCGCCAGGACGGCCGTGCCGGCCGGCTCCACGGACCCCCAGACGACGTAGACCGCGGTGACGACGCCGAAGAAGGCGGCCACACCGGTGAAGACCAGGGCCTCCGCCTTCATCGCCGGCCTCCGCTCTCCGGCCGCCCCGCCGGGTGCTCGGCGGAGGCCGTCGGCGGACGGTGGCCCACCCCCGACGTCCGCGGATGGTGCAGGTCGAACGCGGGGGACTCGGACCTGATCCGGGGGAGGGCGTGGAAGTTGTGCCGGGGCGGCGGGCAGCTCGTCGCCCACTCCAGGGAGCGGCCCCAGCCCCAGGGATCGTCCGTGGTCACCTTCTCGCCGTACTGGGTGGTCTTCCAGATGTTGTAGAGGAACGGCAGCGTGGAGAGGCCGAGCAGGAACGAGCTGAGCGAGGAGACGGTGTTGAGTGCCGTGAACCCGTCCGCTGCCAGATAGTCGGCGTAGCGGCGGGGCATCCCCTGCTGCCCCAGCCAGTGGTGGACGAGGAAGGTGCCGTGGAAGCCCGTGAAGAGCAGCCAGAAGTGGATTTTCCCGAGCCGTTCGTCGAGCATCCGGCCGGTCATCTTCGGCCACCAGAAGTAGAAGCCGGCGAAGGTGGCGAAGACGATGGTGCCGAAGAGGACGTAGTGCAGATGGGCGACGATGAAGTAGGTGTCGGTGAGGTGGAAGTCCATCGGCGGTGAGGCGATGAGCACGCCGGTGAGGCCGCCGAGGAGGAAGCTCACCAGGAAGCCGAGCGACCACAGCATGGGCGTCTCGAAGGAGAGCGATCCCTTCCACATGGTGCCGATCCAGTTGAAGAACTTCACCCCCGTGGGCACCGCGATGAGGAAGGACATCAGCGAGAAGAACGGCAGCAGCACCCCGCCGGTGGCGAACATGTGATGCGCCCACACGGTCGCGGAGAGGCCGGTGATGGCCATGGTGGCGCCGATGAGCCCGAGATAGCCGAAGATCGGCTTCCGGCTGAAGACCGGGATGATCTCGGTGATCACCCCGAAGAACGGCAGCGCCACGATGTAGACCTCGGGATGGCCGAAGAACCAGAAGAGGTGCTGCCACAGCAGCGCGCCGCCGTTGGCCGGGTCGAAGATGTGCGCCCCGAACATGCGGTCCGCGGCCAGCCCGAAGAGCGCGGCGGTGAGCACGGGGAAGGCCAGCAGCACCAGGATCGAGGTGAACAGGACGTTCCAGGTGAAGAGCGGCATCCGGAACAGCGTCATGCCCGGCGCACGCAGCGTGATGATCGTGGTGATGAAGTTGACGGCGCCCAGGATGGTGCTCAGACCGGCCACGATCAGCCCCATCACCCACAGGTCCGCGCCCGCCCCCGGCGAGTACGCCGCCCGGCTCAGCGGTGTGTAGGAGAACCAGCCGAAGGGCGCCGCCCCCTCGGCGGTGAGGAATCCGGCGACCACGGTCAGCCCGCCGAAGAGGAACACCCAGTAGGTGAAGGCGTTGAGCCGGGGGAACGCCACATCCGGGGCGCCGATCTGCAGCGGCATGACGGCATTGGCGAAACCGGCGAAGGTCGGCGTCGCGAACAGCAGCATCATGATCGTGCCGTGGATCGTGAAGAGCTGGTTGTACTGGAACGGCGTCATGAGCTGCATCCCGGGCCGCATCAGCTCCGCGCGCATCAGCATCGCCATCACCCCGGCGGCCAGGAAGAAGCCGAACGAGGTGACCAGGTACAGGTTCCCGATCACCTTGTGGTCGGTGGTGGTGAGCCAGCCGAGCACCCTCCGGCCGGTGCTCACCCGCCGTTCCGTCGACGGCGCGGGGTCCGTGTCCCCGTGCTCCTCCCAGCGGCCTTCCCGCGGCACCCGCTGACGTTCCTCCACCCGTTCCTCCCTAGCCTCGCCCGGCCGCCTTGATGCCCGGTGCCCGGAGCGGAGTCATGTATGCCCGGAAACCCCCGGGGAACACGGCGATCCCGTCCGGGGCCCCCGATATGGCCGTTACGTCCCTCCGCTGCCGGGGCCGGGGCTCCGGACGGCGGAACCGCGGCGGCCCCGTACCGGGCTGTTTCACGGCGCGCCGCCGGGTACCCGGTCGGCGTGTCACCTTCCCTATCGGCGCGAGGAGGCTTTCGCATGGTGCGCAAGAAGGTCGAGGGCGACGAGGAACAGCGGCGGGCCGCCGGGCGAGCGGCGCACCGGGCGGGGGAGTCCCCCAGCGCCTGGGGTGCGACGACCGGGGCCTCCAAACAGCGGACCCACCTCACGGACCGGTCCACCCGTACGCACGAGGAGCGGCTGGCCACCCCGCACAAGGGCAAGCAGCGGTGGCAGGGGGAGCAGGCCGAGGCCGCCGGTGAGCCGTCCGGTCCGGAGAAGACCGAGTCCGCCTTCGCGGGCCGGGGCCGGCCGCCGTACACGGACGATCACGAGGTGCTCTTCCGCGCCCTGGTGGAGGCCGAGGAGGCCCACGAGGGCGGGGTCGCACTGGACGAGATCGCACGGATCGCGCGGATGTCCCACGACAAGGCCCGGGTCCTGATGCACGACCTGGTGACCACCCACCGGCTCGCCCGCCAGGTCCCGGACACCGGCAGGACCGATCTGGGCCCGCTGTACGAGGTCAGGCCCGGCGGCTGAGCCGCCGGCACCCCGGGGGACCCCACGGGCCCGGGACAGCCCGGCCGGAGAACCGCCGCCCGTACACCGCTGTGCCGCTGTGCTGCACCGGCGTACGGGCGGCGGTCGGCGTACGGGCGGTGGACGGGTGCGGCTTGCCGCGCGGAGGGCAGCCCTCCGGCGGACGCCCGGTGTTCAGGAGCCGGAGCACGGCCTCCTTCTCGGCGGCGACCCGGGTACGGGGCCCCGAGGCGCCCCGGCCGCCGGGGCGGGAGCTCCCGGGGTCCGCCCGCCGGGCGTGGTCAGGCCGCCTCGGCCAGCCCGTCGTGGAGGCGCTCCAGGAGCGGGGCCCGGTGCAGAAGGGCGACCGGTTCCAGCAGGTCCGGGTGGCGCAGCAGCGGGGCGGCCCGCCGGTCGCCGTCGTCGGGCTCGGTCAGCCGTCGGAAGCGGTACGGGAATCCGGACGGGTGCTCCCCCTCCGCCACGGCGGCCACCGCCGCCCCGGCCAGGGCCGGGTCGGTCAGCAGACACGCGGCCCAGCTCGCGAGCACCTCGTCGACCCAGGTGCGCCAGGCGTGGTCCTCCGGATCCGGCTCCGCGGCGTCCGCCCCGGTGAGCCGGTCCAGGCGGCCGGAGCCGCCGGGGCCCGTGAGGACGAGCAGTCCGGCGTCGAGTTCGGTCGGATAGCGCAGCATGGCGGCAACCGAGACGGCCTGGCGGGCCTGGATCTCGGCGTAGGCGGCGTTGAGGGCGCCGCCCGAGGCGGGATAGGAGCGGGTGAGCCACCGGGTGGTGGCCGCTATGACGGAGGAGAGGCCGGCGGGCATGGGGCATCCGCGCTTTCGGTCCGCGGGGCAGGGCGCCGGGGGCGCGCCGGGCGGCCCCGCCGTGACGGGCGGTGGTCCCGGACGCCGCCGGGCCCTCAGGGTAGCCGCCGCCCCGGCCGGGCGGACATGACGCTCGTCACCTCCCTCCGGTGCCGTGCGGGGCCGGGGCGGTGCGGCCGTGACGCACCCGGGCGGGCCGGGAGGGGCCCGCCCGGGCGGCCCCGGGCGGGGCGCATACCGGCATCGGGCGCGGGTACCCCGCGCACGGGTGGCGCAGGGTCACCGTCCCGGCGGCCCGGAACCCCGGAACCAGCAGGAGGAGGGCCGATGGTCTTCGACACCGTTCTCATCGACACCGGAGAGGCGGATCTCCGGGGCGACCTCGTCTCCCCGGAGCCGACCCACGGGGTCGTGGCGTTCGCGCACGGCAGCGGCAGCTCGCGGCACAGTCCGCGCAACCAGGAGGTGGCGCGGGTCCTCCAGAAGGCGGGCCTGACCACCCTCCTGTTCGACCTCCTCACCGAGGAGGAGGACCGGGTGGACGCCGTCACCGCCGAACTCCGCTTCGACATCCCCCTGCTGGGGCGGCGGCTGGTCGCCGCGGTCGACTGGCTCGGACGGCACCCGGGCACGGCGGGGCTCCCCGTCGGCCTCTTCGGTGCCAGCACCGGCGCCGCCGCGGCGCTGATCGCCGCCGCTGAGCGGCCGGACCGGGTACGGGCCGTGGTCTCGCGCGGCGGCCGCCCCGACCTCGCGGGCCCCGCGCTGCCCCGGGTCCAGGCGCCCGTGCTGCTCGTCGTCGGAGGCGAGGACCACGAGGTGCTGCGCATGAACCGGGACGCCGCCGAGCGGCTCGGCGGGCCGGGCACCGTGCACGTCGTCCCGGGCGCCACCCACCTCTTCGAGGAACCGGGGACACTGGAGCAGGCCGCCGCGGCCGCGCAGGAGTGGTTCGTCCGTACGGTGGCCGGCAAGCGGACGACGACGGCCGGGGCGGGCCCGTGACCGCCACCGGTCTCCGCACGGAGGACGAGCGCGCGGTACGGGCGGACGCGCTGCCGCTCACCGGGCCCGCGTCGCTCGACCCGATGCTGGACCGGATCGGCGACGCCCGCTTCGTCGCCATCGGCGAGGCCTCGCACGGCACCTCCGGCTTCTACCGGTGGCGGGCGGAGCTGACCCGCCGTCTCATCGCGGAGCGGGGCTTCTCCTTCGTGGCCGTCGAGGGCGACTGGCCCGACTGCGCGGCCCTGCACCACTGCGTCACCGGAGCGCCCGGCGCGCCCGCCGACCCGGCGGAGGTCCTGCTCTCCTTCGACCGCTGGCCGCGGTGGATGTGGGCCAACACCGACGTGCTCGGCTTCGCCCGGTGGCTGCGGGGGCACAACCTGGGGCGGCCCCCGGGCCGGCGCGCGGGCTTCTTCGGCCTGGACGTGTACAGCCTCTGGGACTCGCTCCACGCGGTGCTCGGCCATCTGCGCCGCCACGACCCCGGATCGGCCCGGCACGCCCGCGCCGCCGAGCGGTGCTTCGAGCCGTACGGCGGGGACCCGCAGGCCTACGCCCGGGCGACCCGGCTGGTCCCGGGCGGCTGCGAACAGGAGGTGGTCTCCCTGCTGGCCCTGATGCGGAACCGGGCCGCCGGGACAGCCGCCGGAACGGCCGCCGGGGACGGGGGGTTCGCGGACTTCGCCGCCCGGCAGAACGCCGAGGTGCTGGCCGGCGCGGAGCGCTACTACCGGGAGATGGTGCGCGGCGGCCCGGAGGCGTGGAACGTCCGCGACCGTCACATGGCGGACACCCTCGACCGGCTCGCCGCGTACCACGGGCCGGACTCCCGGGCCGTCGTCTGGGAGCACAACACCCACGTCGGGGACGCCCGGGCCACGGACATGGCCCGGGCCGGGATGGTCAACGTCGGGCAGCTGCTGAGGGAGCGGCACGCCGCGGACGGGGTCGTCCTGGCCGGCTTCGGCTCCTACGAGGGCACGGTGATCGCCGCCGGCTCCTGGGAGGACACCCCGCGTGTCATGCGGGTGCCGCCCGCCCGCGAGGGCAGCGTCGAACACCTGCTGCACCGGGCGCTGCCGGAGCCCGCCGCACTCTTCCTCCTCGGGGACGGCGCCCCGCCCGGCGGGGAGGACGGCGCCGGGGCCGGCGGCTGGCAGCGCCGGCCGCTGGACCACCGCGCCATCGGTGTCGTCCACGACCCCGGCGGCGAGGGCGTCTACGTGCCGACCGTCCTGGCCGGCCGCTATGACGCCTTTCTCCACCTGGACCACACCGAGGCCCTCACCCCGCTCCACCCGGACGGCCCGGGCCGGGGCGAGGAGGAGACGTACCCCACGGGCTTCTGACACGCCCGGCACCGCACCGCACGGCACAGCACGGCACAGCACCGCACGGCACCGGCCGCGCCGGACAACCGGAAGGAAAGCGATCATGAACTACCACGACCGCAGGTCGGCCGGGCGTGAACTGGCCGGAGAACTCAGGGAGCGGAGCCGCGCGGGTCTGCTGGAGAAGCCGGTGGTCCTCGCCCTGCCGCGCGGCGGACTGCCGGTCGCCGACGAGGTGGCCCGGGAGCTCCGCGCCCCCCTGGACGTCATCGTCGTCCGCAAGATCGGCGCGCCGTTCAACCCCGAGTTCGCCGTCGGGGCCGTCGCCGGCGAGGACGACCCCTGGTACGACCGGCAGACGCTGGAGATGCTCGACCTGACGCCCGAGCGGCTCTCCGCCCGCGTGGAGGAGGAACGCCGGGAGATCCGGCGCCGCGAGCACCTGTACCGCGAGGGCCGCCCGCCGGCGGACCTGGCCGGCCGCACGGCGGTCGTCGTCGACGACGGGCTCGCCACCGGGAGCACTGCCCGGGTCGCGCTCCGTGCCGTACGCCGCAGGGACCCGGCCCGGCTGCTCCTCGCCGTGCCCGTCGGCTCGCCGCAGGCGGTCGCCGCGCTGGGACGGGAGGCGGACGAGGTGGTGTGCATGTGGCAGCCGCCGTACTTCCAGGCCGTCGGGCAGTTCTACGACGACTTCGCGCAGACACGCGACGACGAGGTCGTGACCATCCTGCGCGAGTCCCTGACCACCCGCTGACGGCCGGGGCCACCCGCTGACGGCCGGGGCCACCCGCTGACGGCCGGGGCCGGGCCCGGAGGGCACGAGGGCCCCGCGCCGGTCACGCGCCCCGCCCCGCCCGTACAGCGGTCAGTCCGTGCCCAGGACGTCCGGCCCCAGCCCGGAGAGCCGGGCATGGCCGGTGAGCGCCAGCGAGAGGTCCAGTTCCGCCAGCAGGCAGCGCAGCACGTGCCGGACGCCCTCCTCGCCGCCCAGCGCCAGCCCGTACACATACGGCCGGCCCACCAGCACGGCCCGGGCGCCCAGCGCGAGCGCCTTGAGGATGTCGGCGCCGCCGCGCACCCCGCTGTCGAACAGCACCGCGACGTCGTCGCCGACCGCCCCGGCGACCGACGGCAGCACGTCCAGCGACCCGGCCGCACCGTCCACCTGCCGGCCGCCGTGGTTGGAGACGACCACCCCGTCCATGCCCGCGTCCCGGGCGCGGCGCGCGTCGTCCGGGTGCTGCACCCCCTTGAGGACGATCGGCCCGTCCCAGTGCGCCCGCAGGAACGCCAGGTCCTCCCAGGTCTTGGTGGGATCGGCGAACATCCCCGCCCAGTGCGCCACCGCAGCGAGCGGGTCCTCCTCCGGTGGCGTGGCCAGTCCGGCGAGGAACGCCGGATCGCTGAGGTAGTTCGCGATCCCGATCCGCTGGAGGAACGGCAGATAGGCCCGGTCCAGATCGCGCGGGCGCCAGCCCAGCAGCCAGGTGTCCAGGGTCAGGACGAGCGTGGTGTAGCCGGCGGCGCGGGCCCGCCGCAACAGGCTGAGCGTCACCTCGCGGTCCTTCGGCCAGTACAGCTGGAACCAGCGCGGCCCGTCCCCGGACGCCTCCGCGGCCTCCTCCAGCGGGACGGACGAGGCGGTGCTCAGCACCATGGGCAGGCCCAGCCCGGCCGCGGCCCGGGCCACCGCCGGCTCGGCGTCCGGATGCGCGATCGACAGCACCCCGACCGGCGCCAGCAGCACGGGCGCCGGGAGTTCCGTCCCCAGCAGCGAACACGACAGGTCGCGCACGCCGACGTCGCGCAGCATGCGCGGCACGATCGTGCGCCGTTCGAAGGCGGCCCGGTTGGCACGTATGGTCGCCTCGCCGCCCGCACCCCCGGCCACATAGCCGTACGCCTCGGCGGTCATCCGCTCGCGGGCCGCCGCCTCCACGGCCGCCGCACCGGTGGGGAACCGGGGCGGTTCGCCCGTCAGCAGGCCGTTCAGATAGATCTCGTCCTGGTACGAGGCGAAGGCGGTCTGCGCGTGCGCGAGGTCCCGCGGGCGTTCCTGGCTCATGTCCGGGCGTCCCTTCCCTGTGATCGGCCGGATGACCGGCCCGAGCGGCTGCTGGTTGGCTGGGGAGACACCGTACCGACCGGACGGTGCCCCGTCGGCAGAACCCGGCGGCCCCCGCCATTCCCACGCCGGACCAGGGCTGATAGAACGGTCCGCACTCCGGCGGCACGCCCGCCCGACCAGGGCGGCCGCGGAGGGCACCGGGGGAACCAGACGGCGCGCGACCGGGAGAGGTCCCGCGCCGTACCGAGGGCAGCGCGGAAGGTGGGCCGCAGTGGCGTACGACGCCGATGTGATCGTGGTGGGAGCGGGACTGGCGGGGCTGGCCGCCACCGCCGAGCTGGCGGACGCGGGGCGCCGCGTGATCCTTCTGGACCAGGAGCCGGAGGCGTCGCTCGGCGGCCAGGCGCACTGGTCCTTCGGCGGACTGTTCCTCGTCGGCTCGCCCGAGCAGCGGCGGCTGCGGATCCGCGACAGCCGCGACCTGGCCTGGCAGGACTGGCTCGGCACGGCCGGCTTCGACCGGCCCGAGGACCACTGGCCGCGCCGCTGGGCGGAGGCGTACGTCGACTTCGCCGCCGGGGAGAAGCGGTCCTGGCTGCACGGCATGGGCGTCCGGTTCTTCCCCGTGGTCGGCTGGGCCGAGCGCGGCGGCTACGACGCCCGCGGCCACGGCAACTCCGTACCGCGCTTCCACATCACCTGGGGCACCGGCCCCGGGCTCGTCGAGCCGTTCGAGCGGCGGGTCCGGGAGGCGGCGGACCGCGGCCTGGTCGAGCTGCGCTTCCGGCACCGGGTGGACGAACTCACCGTCACGGACGGGCGCGTGGACGGCGTCCGCGGCACCCTGCTGGCGCCCAGCGTCGCCGAGCGCGGGCAGGCCAGCTCCCGTACCGCCGTGCGCGAGTTCGACCTGCGCGCCGGGGCGGTCGTGGTGGCGTCCGGCGGGATCGGCGGCAACCACGAACTCGTCCGCCGCAACTGGCCGCAGCGGCTGGGCACCCCGCCCGAGCGGATGCTCTCCGGCGTCCCCGCGCACGTCGACGGCCGGATGCTGGAGATCACCGAACGGGCCGGCGGCAGCCTGATCAACCGCGACCGGATGTGGCACTACACCGAGGGCATCGAGAACTGGAACCCCGTCTGGGCGCGGCACGGCATCCGCATCCTGCCCGGCCCCTCCTCGCTCTGGCTGGACGCCCTCGGACGGCGGCTGCCGGTGCCGCTCTTCCCCGGCTTCGACACCCTCGGCACGCTCGAGCACATCATGCGGAGCGGCTACGACTACACCTGGTTCCTCCTCAACAAGCGGATCATCGGCAAGGAGTTCGCCCTCTCCGGCTCCGAACAGAACCCCGACCTCACGGGCAAGAGCGTCCGCGACGTCCTCGGACGGGCCCGCACCGACGTGCCCCGGCCGGTGAAGCGGTTCATGGACCGCGGCGCCGACTTCGTCGTCGAACGGGACCTCGCGGCGCTGGTGCGCGGCATGAACCGGCTCGCCGGGCAGCCGCTCATCGATGAAATGGAGCTGCGCCGGGAGATCACCGCCCGGGACCGGGAGATCGCCAACCCGTTCACCAAGGACCTCCAGGTCACCGCCATCCACGGGGCGCGCCGCTACCTCGGCGACAAACTGATCCGCACCGTCGCGCCGCACCGTCTCCTCGACCCCGCCGCGGGCCCGCTGATCGCCGTGCGGCTGCGCATCCTCACCCGCAAGACCCTCGGCGGCCTGCACACCGATCTGAGCAGCCGGGTCCTCGGCGGGATGGGGGAGCCGGTGGCCGGGCTGTACGCGGCCGGTGAGGCGGCGGGCTTCGGCGGCGGCGGGATGCACGGCTACCGCTCCCTGGAGGGAACCTTCCTCGGCGGCTGCCTCTTCTCCGGCCGCACCGCCGGGCGGGAGGCGGCGCGGGAGACCGGCTGAGGCGCCGGCGGCCGGGCACACCGGCCGGCTGTCAGGCGCCGGTGCGGCCGGTGTGGTCGGTGTGCACGGTGGCGCCGGCGCGGCTGTGGTCCACACCGCCGCCCCTGCCACCGTCGGGCCCGGGGCCGTCGGTGCCGCCGGGGACGCCGCCGGTGGTGAAGCGCGAGGAGGCGCCGGCCTCCCCGTCCGGGCCGGGCTCCCCGCCTCCGGCGGCGGTGCAGGGGCCTCGGCCGTTTCCCTCGCTCCCGGAGACGGGGACGCGGTGCAGTGCCAGCAGGGCGATGTCGTCCCGCTGGTTGTTCCCGGTGAACCGCTGGAGGTCCGCGGAGATCGTCGCGGCCAGTTCGGAGGCCGGGATGCCGGACCACTCGCGCAGCCGCTCCCGCAACGGGTAGAAGACCCCGAAGGGGTCACGGGCGTCCGTTACCCCGTCCGTGAAGAGCAGCAGCGTGTTGCCCTCCGGCAGATCGAACTCCTCGATGCGGCGCGGTTCCGGGGAGAGCCCGACGAGCCCGAGCGGCACCCCGGGGTCCGCCAGCGGCAGGGGACCGCTCTTCTCCGGGTCCTCGCAGACCAGACACGGCAGGAGGTGACCGCAGTTGACGACGAGACCGCACGACCGTTCGTCGAAGGTGAGGACCAGCGCGGTCACGAAGCGCTCCGGCTCGCCGGTCCGGCTGGCGAAGCTGTTGTGCCGTTCGACGGCGGACTCCAGGGCGTCCACGACCCCCAGCAGGCCGGGCTCGCGCTGTGCGGCCTCGCGGAACGCGCCGAGCACGGAGAACGCGGTGCCGATGGCCGGCAGCCCCTTGCCCTGCACATCCGCGATCAGCACCCGGGTGCCGTACGGCGACATCGCGATCTCGTAGATGTCACCGCCCACCATGCTGTCCTCCTCGACCGGCTGGTAGAGGCCGTCGATGACGACCTCCGGGGTGCGGAAGGGCAGCGGCCGCAGCAGCTGCCGCTGGAGCCCGGCCGCCGCCGACCGGAGGCGGCTGACCTCCGCGTTGCGGTGGATGCGGTACCGGCAGGCCCCGATGCTCAGGGCGCTCATCAGGGCGGTGGCGAAGGTCGGCGGAATGACCTCCGCGACGTCCAGGCGGATGCCGAGCAGCACGACGAACAGCGTGGCGGTGCTCCACAGGGCGGTGAGCACGGTCTGCCGGACGGATCCGATGACCGCCACGATGGGCGGCAGGAAGGCCATGAGCGACACCACGCGCCCTTCGTCCTCCACCAGACGGCCGACGGTGAAGAGGACGAGGGAGGCCAGGAAAACCATCAGCAGCAGAACGGGTGTCTCCAGCAGCGCGTCCCGGCGTCGTGTGGACGCGGGCTGCCAGGGGGACACCGTCATGGGCCCCGGACTGTCGCTCTTCGGCACCGTGCTCCCCGTCCGCGTGATTCAGTCGGCCGTGGCCAGGACTTGGGGCGCGGCGTCCTTCAGCCGCGTCGTCAGCCAGCCGATCTGGCCGAGGGTCCCGGGGTGCAGCTCCTCCACGTCGGCCAGCAGCTCCTGGTCGCGGACGGCCCGCGCGACCTGGCCGAGCAGCAGCCACAGGAGGCTCACCTCCTGGGCGGCGAGGAAGAGATGGCGCAGATCGCGCAGGAGGAGCTGCCCGGCGGAGGTGTGGTGGCCCCGCCGCTCGGAGGACTTCCGCCGCACGGCGTCCAGGAGATGCGACAGGGGCTCGCTGTGGCGGGGCTCGGAGAGGTCCCGTCCGTGGCGTCCGGCGGCGGCCCGCAGCCGGGCGGCGTGCTCCTCGCACCGCGCGGCCAGGGTGAGGCAGGGGTAGTGGGTGCCGTGGTCGGCGGCCTGGCGCTCGGCGACCCGGTGGAACTCCCGGGCCAGCGCCTCCTCGGCCTCGTGCAGTTCGGCGAGGAGTGCTCCGGTCCTGGTCATGGTCACGGCCTTCGGCCCTTCCCCGACGGCCCGGCCGCGGTGCTCCCGGCCGCGGTGCTTCCCGTTCCCGTGGTGCCGGGGGTCTCCCCGGCGGGGGTGACGGGCTCCGCGGTCAGGGTGCCGGGCGGCGGGGCGTCGGTCTGCCGGTCGGAGTCGGCCAGCCCGTGGGCGAGCGCGGTCGCCGCGGAGGAGATCTTCTGCACCCGGACCGCGCTGTACTTGTAGAGCGGTTGCTTGGACACCGGGTCCCACTCGGTCCGGGTGGTCTCGTTGGCGGCGCGGGTGTGCCGGCCGGGCTCGGTCTGGTCCCAGTAGCCGTAGTGGAACGGGACGAAGACGACCCCCCGCCGGGTGCCGCGGCACACCGCGGGCGCCTCGATCTCCCCGCGCCGGGACACCACGCGCACCAGGTCGCCGTCGGCGATGCCCAGCCCCCCGGCGTCCTCGGCGGAGAGCTGCACCCAGACGTCGGGGGCGGCCCGCCGCAGTTCGGGCGCCCGGCCGGTCCTGGTGCGGGTGTGCCAGTGGTGCACGGTGCGGCCGGTGGTGAGCTGCAGCGGATAGGTCTCGTCGACCGGTTCGTGCGGCGGGAGGTACGCCGCGGGCCGCAGCCGGGCCCGTCCGGCCGGGTCCTGGGCACGGTACTCGGCCGGCCCGTGCTGGGCGCCGGTGGTGAGGTCGTGCCCGTAGTCCTCGCACTGGTCGGCGCGGGTGGGGAAGACGTGGTCGGTGTAGAGCCGCTCGGTGCCGTCCGGCGCCCCGGGGGTGCAGGGCCACTGGACGCCGCCGGAGCCGCGCAGCCGCTCGTACGTCAGCGCGCTCTGGTCGCAGGGCCGGCCTCGGGTGAGGGCGGTGAAGTCCCGCCAGGCGTCCTCCGGGCTCCTCCAGGCGAGCAGCGGGCCCCCGTCCTTGTCGCGCAGGTCCATCCGGCGCGCGTACTCCAGCAGGATGTCGAAGTCGGCGCGGGCCTCGCCGGGCGGTTCGACAACCTTCTCGGAGAGATGGACCGTCCGGTCGGCGTTGGTGCAACAGCCCGTCTTCTCGCCCCACAGGGCGGCGGGAAGCACGACGTCGGCGAGTTCGGTGGTCTCGGTGCGGAAGGCGTCGGAGACGACGAGGAACAGCCCGTCCCGGCCGAGCACCGAGCGGATGCGGCGCAGCTCGGGGAGGGAGACCGCCGGGTTGGTGCCGGTCACCCAGAGGAACTTCACCGAGCCCTCCTCGCAGTACCGGAAGATCTCCATGGCGGGGGTGGGCGGTGCCCAGTGCGGGATGCGGAGCGGCTCGACGTTCCACGCCTCGGCGATCTCGCGGACATGGGCCTCGTTCTGCCAGTTGCGGAAGGCCGGCAGGGCGCCGTTGGCGCCGGTCTCGCGGGTGTTCTGGGCGGTGGGCTGGCCGTTCATCTGGAAGACGGTGCACCCGGGACGGCCGATCATCCCGCGCAGCAGATGCAGGTTGTTCACCTGCACGGCGGCGGCGGTCGCCTGGTGGGACTGGTAGACGCCCTGCAGCACCGTGGACACCAGCCGCTCGCCGGTACCGAGGATCCGGGCGGCGGCGCGGATGTCCTCGGCCGGCACGCCACAGATCCCGGCCGCCCGGTCGGGGGACCAGTCCGCGACGGCGGCGGCCAGCTCCTCGTAGCCGGTGGTGTGCGCGTCGACGAACTCCCGGTCCAGCCGGCCGTGTTCGACGACCTCGTGGAGCAGCGCGTTGAGCAGCGCCACATTGGTGCCCGGACGGAGCGCCAGATGGACGTCGGCCTCGCGGGCGGTCGGGGTGAGCCGGGGGTCGGCGACCACCAGCCGGGGGCGGTCCGGGCCGTGCAGCCGGTCGAGCATCCGGGACCACAGCACGGTCTGCGTCTCGGCGGTGTTGTGCCCGACGAGGAAGAGGGTGTCGCACAGGTCGACGTCGGTGTACGAGCCGGGGTCGCCGTCGCTGCCGAAGCTCTCGATCAGCGCCCACTCGGCGGTGGCGGTGCACAGCCGCGTATTGCCGTCGAGATGGGGGGTGCCGATGCCGCCGCGGGCGATGACGGTCTGCGCGTAGTACTCCTCGGCGAACAGCTGTCCGGAGGTGTAGAAGGCCATCGCCAGCGGCCCGTGCTCGGCGAGCACCTGCCGGGAGCGGTCGGTGACGGCCCGCAGGGCGGTGTCCCAGCCGGCGGGCTCCAGCCGGCCGGCGACCCGGACCAGGGGACGGGTGAGCCGGTCGGGGGAGTTGACGGCCTGCCAGCCGTACAGCCCCTTGGGCCCCAGCCGGCCGTGGCTGACGCGGTCCCGGGCGCGGCCCCGGACACCCACCATCCGGCCGTCGTGCGAGACGGCGATGTCCAGGCCGCAGCCGTTGGAGCAGAGGACGCAGACCGAGGGGACCCAGGTGTGGACCTCCGACTCGTCCACGGTCAGATGGCGGTCCACGCGCTCGGGCCAGCGCTCTCCGGCACCGAACGGGGTGCGCGCTCCCCAGATGTCGACGGTGCGGTCGGTCACGGAACGCTCCTGTCAGCTGGGGGACGGGCGGCTGCTCTCAGGGCTGCGTCTTCCGGGTGTTCCGGGGCCGCGATCTCCGGGGGACGGACCGACGCTAGCCGCACCGCCGTCCGCGCCGGGTCCTGCCACGCCTGTTCACCCGGCCGATGCCCCGGCCGGCGGACAGCGGCGGCGGCCGGCGAGCCGCCGGGACGGCGCGGCGGGCGGGACCCGGGAGAGCGAAGGGCCGGTACGGGGTACGAGGGGCGGGGCGGGACACGCGGCGCGGGAATATCCCGCGGCGTGGCGAGCAGGCGCAGCGAAGACCGTCCGGACGGCGGGCCGGGAGCCGGTCCGCCCCGGGCGGCACCCCACGACACGGAAGGAGCCCGCCATGACGGAACGGAACGAGCGGCAGCAGCCGGATCACAAGCCCGGCACGGCGGCCGAGGAGGTCGAGGCGGAGATCCGGCGCGCCCAGGGAGAAGTGGTGCCCGACCAGGACGCCGCCGGGCGCGACGGCGAGAGCGGCGACGCGCTGACCACCAACGTCGAGGCCCAGCGGGACCCGGGGGACCCGCACCGGTGACCGTACCGCCGGCGCGGCGGCGGACCGGCCGGGCCCGTGGTCCGGCCGGGTGACCACGGGCGCGTGACCTCAGCGCCGGGGCGGCAGGCGGTGCAGCCGTACACCGGTGAGCCGGCCCTCCCCGGCCTCGGCCGTCATGAACGTGCAGTGCGGCTGCCGGCGGCGGTCCGTCGGCGAGCCGGGGTTCAGCAGCCGCAGCCCGCCGGGCGCCTCGGTGTCCCACGGGATGTGGCTGTGGCCGAAGACCAGGACGTCCAGATCGGGGAAGCGCCGGGCGCAGCGTTCCTCCCGGCCCCGCGCCGCCCCGGTCTCGTGGACGACGCCGAAACGCAGGCCGCCCAGCTCGGCGCGGGCCACTTCGGGCAGCCGGGCGCGCAGCTCCGGGCCGTCGTTGTTCCCGTGGACGCCGACCAGCCGGCGGGCCCGGGATTCCAGGAGGTCCAGGGTGGCCGTGTCCACCCAGTCCCCGGCGTGGATCACGACATCGGCGCCGGGCACCAGCTCCAGGAGCCGGGCCGGCAGTTCTTTCGCCCGCTTGGGGAGATGGGTGTCCGACATCAGGAGCAGCCGCAGGGGCCCGCCGCCGTCCGTGCGCCGCCCGTCGTCCGTCCTCCGGTCCGCGTCGCTCATCGCGTCGTTCACCCTGGCGCACCGCCCAGGGCCTCGGTGAGGCCGGTGAGCAGAGCGGTCTCGGGAGCCGAGTGGAATGCCTCGCTCCGCTGCCGGGCGAGTGCCCGGCCCTCGTCCAGGCACCAGGCCCACCAGCGGTCCAGCTCGGCCGTGTCCGCCTTCTCCACCGCCACCAGCGCGGGCCAGTCGCACGCCTGTGCCTGGGCGGTGAGTTTCGCACCGCCCGCCACGGCGTCGACGGCGAGCACGGGGACACCGGCGCGCAGGCCGGTCACCAGTCCGTGCAGCCGGTTGGTGACGAGGACGTCGAGCCGTGCGACGACGGCCTCGAACTGGGCGGCGGTGGCGGCCAGCCGCCAGTCGCCCGGGTCGAGCCGGGTCTCCACGTCGAGCCGCGCGCAGTCCTTGCCGTTCAGCCAGCCGGTGAGGGTGTCCCCGGCCGCCTCGTGCCGCCGCCGTCCGCCGTACTCGCCCTGGCCCCGGGTGAGCGCCACGCCGACGACGGGCGGGGCGGGGGAGCGGGGCGCGGAGACGGCCAGGTCGCGGCGGGGAGGCGCGTCCGGGGCGTCCCGGGCCAGCACCCGGTGGAAGCCGCGGACCGCCGGATCGGCGGCGTCCAGGACGGAGACGCCCACGGCGATGCGCAGGCAGTCCGGGAAGCGCCGGTGCAGATCCTCGATCTGGGGCCCGTGCAGCGGGCCGCAGATGAAGACGACCGCGCGGTAACGGCCGGGATCGGCCGCGTCGAGCCGCAGCCCCCGCGGATGGAAGCCGCCGCTCCAGGCGGTGTCGTACGCGGTGCCCTGCCGGTCCAGCGCGGCCCGGACGCGGTCCAGCGCCAGCAGGTCGCCCACGGTGGCCTCGCCGTGCAGAAAGCTGAACCAGCCGGTCAGCAGGACCCGGCCGCCCCGCGGTGCGGCGTCCGGCCCGTCCGTCGGCGTGCTCACTGGTGTGTCCCTCCCCCTGGGGGCTGCTGCGGATGCGCTCCCGGATGCGGCGCGGCACGCGGCGGGCTGCTGCTGGAACCGTGCGGTCCCCCCTGCGGGTCCTCTGCCGTTCGAACAGTGCCCCGGCGGGTGCGCCGGACACTACGGTGGACCGCTGAGGCCTCCGGTGCGGTGTGGTCCCGACAGCTCCGTCACACCGGAGGCCTCGCCCCGCGCGTGCCGCCCGGAACCGTCAGGGGCGGTTGCCCTTGGGCTTGGCGCGCTGGTCGGGGGTGCCGTGCGGCGGCGGGTGGATCGGCTCGGGCGAGGTCGCGGGCGTGACGGGGGAGCCGCCCGCGGTGTGCCGCGCCGCCTGCCGGAGATCCTCGCCGCCCGGCGAGGGGGTGCCGCCACCGGCCAGCTGGAGCTGGCGGGTGTTGATCATTTCCAGGACCCGGGTCCGGTTGGCGTGCTCGTGCTCGTAGTGGCGCAGGACCTCCAGCTCGGCGGAGTCCAGGGTGCGGAGGCGGTGCTCCAGTGCGCCGACCGGCAACTCGTCGTAGTCGGCCAGCGGGAGCGCCTCGCCGTCGTGCTTGCTCATGGGCAGCCTCCTGCGTTTGCGTTCGGCCTCGGAAAGCCTTCGGGTTCCCGGCGGCCGATCTCCGAAACGGGAGGAGCCGCCCGGGATGTCCGGGGGCGGCTCCTCCCGGCGGGGCCGTACCCATGGCGGGCCGGGAGGGCCGGGGATCAGTCATCGGCCAGGCGGGGCGGGAAGCCGCCGGTGGCGACCGGGCCCCAGCCGGTGATCGTCACCCGGATCAGCGACTTGTTCTGGACCCGCATCGCCTCCCGGTACTCGTCCCAGTCGGGGTGCTCGCCGGAGACGCAGCGGAAGTACTCCACGAGAGGCTCCAGGGCCTCCGGCATGTCGAGGACCTCGGCGGTGCCGTCGACCTGCACGTACGGGCCGTTGAACTCGTCCGAGAGGACGCACAGCGAAACCCGCGGGTCGCGGCGGGCGTTGCGGGCCTTCGCCCGCTCCGGATAAGTCGACATGACGACACGGCCCTCCGGGTCCACCCCGCAGGTGAGCGGGGACATCTGAGGCGAGCCGTCCCGCTTGCGGGTCATCAGGACCGCGTGGTGGCGCGGCCGGAGGAAGCCGAGGAGTTCGTCGCGGCTGACACGGTCGGCGGTGGCGATGGAACGGGGCACGTGCTCTCCAGAGGTCGGTCGGTACGGGGCCGGGCGGGCCCCGCGCGACGTTCACCTACCCGGTGGGCGGGAGAACCCACCGGCCCGGCCCGGCCCGGCCCGCGCTCCCGGTCCCCGGCCCGGCCGCTCGCACCCCGCTCCCGCCCGGTGCCGGGCCCGCCCCCGTGCCCCGCCGTGCCGTTACGGCCGGACGGCGGCGCGAGGGTCTGTACGGTGCAGGGAAGGGAAGGGCCCGCCGCCGACCGCGGGACGACACAGCGCTGGAGGTACACGGATGTCGGGAGTGCCGCAGACCCCGGTGGAGGACCACCGGGACGCGCGGGAGGCCGGCCGGTCCGAGCCCGGTCCGAAGGCCGCACCCGGCTCCGGGGGCGCCGAACGGGACCCCTTCTTCGACAACGCGAAACTGCTGGCGATGGTGCTGGTGGTGGTGGGCCACGCCTGGCAGCCGCTCAAGGACAGCCGCGCCGTCTGGGCCGCGTACTTCTTCCTCTACACCTTCCACATGCCGGTCTTCATCCTGCTCTCCGGCTACTTCTCGCGCACCTTCCGCGGCCGGCCCCGGCAGGTGCAGCGGCTCGTCGCGGCCGTCCTCGTGCCGTACGCGGTCTTCGAGACCGTCTACACCCTCTACGGCAACGCCGTCGACGACCGCGGCAACGACATCAGCCTGCTGACGCCCTGGTACCTGACCTGGTTTCTGATCGCCCTGTTCGTCTGGCGGCTCACCGCGCCGCTGTGGCTGGTGCTCCGCCCGTCCCTGGCCATCGGGCTGTCCGTCGTGATCGCTCTGCTCGGCGCGGCCTTCGACGCGGACCCCGTCCTCAATCTCGACCGGGTCCTGCAGTTCCTGCCGTTCTTCGTGCTCGGTCTGCTGATGCGCCCGGAGCACTGGGACCTCGTCCGGTCCCGGTGGATGCGGATCATCTCCCTCCCCGTGTTCGCGGCGGGCGCGGTCACGGCCTACTGGGCCCGGGGCCGGGTGACCTCCGAGTGGGCGGTGCGCAGCAAGACCTGGGAGCAGCTCGGCGCCGACTGGCCGGCCGGCGTCGCCATGAGCCTGGCCCTGCTGGTCTGCTCGCTGCTGCTCGCCGCGTCCTTCCTCGCCTGGGTGCCGCGCCGGCAGCACTGGTTCACCGCCTTCGGCGCCGGGACGCTGGTGGCGTATCTGCTGCACGGTCTGATCATCCGCACCGCCGCCTGGGAGGGCTGGTACGAGCCGCGGTTCTGGCACACCCCGGCCGGCGAACTGCTGGTCACGGTGTTCGGTGTCGGCCTCGCGCTGGTGCTCACCTCGCCCCCCGTGCGCCGCGTCTTCCGCCCGGTCGTCGAACCGACACTGGACTGGGCGTTCCCCGGCAGGCCCGGTGCCGCGCCGGAGACGCCGCCGGGAGCGCGGACGGCGCCCGGGACCGGTGCGCGGGGCGGCCCGGAGGCCGGGTCGGAGGGCGGCCCGGAGTCCCGGCCGGAACGTGCCGAGGCCGGAGCGGCGACGGGCGCGGGCGCCGAGCCGGGAACGGGAGGGCGATCCGGATCCGGGAAGGCGCCCTGAGCCCGTCCCGGGCGCGGGGGCGGCGGGCGGCGCGACGCGCCGGCCGGCGATCAGACGTGCGACAGCGTGAAGGACACCAGGAAGCCGCACACCAGGATCAGCCCGCTCGCCAGATGCGCCCGGTCGAACGCCTCCGGGATCATCGTGTCGGCGATCATCGCCAGGATCGCGCCTGCCGCGACCGCCGTCACCGCCGCCACCACCGCGGTGGACAGGCCGCCCACCACCGTGTAGCCGAGGACCGCCGAAACCGTGCTCGCGGCCGTGATCCCGCCCCACACGCCGAACACGTAGCCCTTGCCGCGCCCGGCCTCCCGCATCCCGGCCGCGCTCGACAGCCCCTCCGGAAGATTGCTGAGGAAGACCGCCGTCACGGTGACGAGGCCGACCGTCCCGCCCTCCAGCAGGCCCACCCCGATGACAGCCGACTCCGGCACCCCGTCGAGCAGCGCGCCCAGCGCCAGCGCCCGGCCGGACCCCGCCTGCTCCGCCTCCGAGGGCTGCAGCCGGTGGTGGCCGGACCGCTTGCGGTGCCGCGCGCCCCGGCGCGCCAGCACCACGTTGCCCGCGGTGTACGCGACCGCGCCGCCGGCGGTGCCGATGACGGCCGGGGCCGGCCCGGCCAGTCCGTACGCCTCGCCCAGCAGTTCGAACGAGACCGCGGACAGCAGTACACCGGCGCCGAACGCCATCACCGAGGCGATGAGGAGCCGGGGAACGCGCAGGGTGAAGCCGATGAGCGCGCCGATCAGCAGCGCGGAACCGGCGACCAGGCCCCACCAGCCCGCTTCCAGGACCTGCGGCATGACGCCCGGTCACTCCCCCCGGTCGTTCCGGCCGGTCCGCGGCCGGGCACTGCCCCGTGCCGTGCCGGGGGCACCGCCCGGGGCGCGGTCCGCGCCCCCGTCCGCGACGTCGTGCGGCCTGCGCAGCGGCCCCCACGGGCCCCGCTGCCGCGCCACCTCGGCCCGTGCCTCCGCGATGACCCCGGCGGCGATCCACGCGACCGGACGCACCCGCGCCACCAGCGGCTCGTTGTCCGGACCCCGGCCGGCCTCCTCGCCGGTGAGGACCCAGGGGCGGACCCGGGGCCCCTCGGCGTCCCGCAGATGGCTGTAGTCGTACAGCCGCCGTGCCACCCACAGCAGCGTCGGCCGGTCCCCCCACCACGCCTCCACCCGCAGCGGATTGGCCGACAGCCCGGCCAGCGGAACACCCGTCAGACTGTCCCTGCTCACCCCGCCGTGTCCCCGCAGATCCGTCTGCGGGCCGCTTGACCAGCGGACGAAGACCGGATCGACGCGCTCGACGAGATCCGCCAACCGGTGGAGCGAGGTGAGGACCGGAAGCTCTGCTGACGCCATGAGGCTATCGGTTACCCGGCGCCCGCCCGGGGCAATCCGGGCCCGGCGGCCTTGGGCCGACCGGGGAACACGGCGCTGATTCCCCTTTTACGGGGACGAGCCCGGGGTACCCAGCACTCTCGTCACTCCCCGCAACCGGAGGCCCGATGTCCTTCAATCCCCTGGAGCAGCGCGGCATTCCCCTGGACCGCCAGCTCCGCACCTGGCGCGAACTGGACGTGGAACCGATCGACCCCGACCACACCGACCCGTACACCCGCTGCCGGATCATCACCATGAACGGGATCGAGGTGGAGGCGATCCTGTTCAGCCACCAGTTCGCCCGGCACTGCCCGGACCCGCAGGTGAAGCAGCAGCTCGCCCGGACCCGCTACATCGAGGCACAGCAGCAGAAGGCCGTCAACTGGCTGCTGCCCGGCGTCTCCTCGGTCCTGGAGACGACCATCGCCTACGAGCAGGTGGCCGTCGACCTCACCGCCTGGGTCGCGCGGATGGAGCCGGACCCCTACCTTCAGCAGGCCTACCAGTTCGGCGTGCTGGAGGACTTCGACCACCTGTACCGGTACGCCAACCTGTACGAGATGATCGAGCACCGCAAGGCCGAGGAGATCGTCGACGGCCTGACGGAGGTCATGCCCGGCCGCCCCACCCCGATGCACCACCGCGACCCGGTCGACAACGTGCGGGAGCCGTACGACAAGACGCGCACCGACCCGCTGTCCAAACTGCACGCGCTGACCATCATGTCGGCCGAGCAGCAGACGATGAACTTCTACATGAACGTCGGCCCGACCTACATGGAGCCGATCGCCCGCCGCCTCTACCAGGAGATCGGGCTCATCGAGGAGGAGCACGTCACCCACTACGAATCCCTGGTCGACCCGGGGGAGACCTGGTGGGAGCAGCTCGTCAACCACGAGTACAACGAGTGCTACCTCTACCACTCCTTCATGGAGCAGGAGACCGACCGCAAGGTGAAGGCCATCTGGGAGCTCCACCTCAACATGGAGCTCGAACACCTGCACATCGCATGCGACCTGATGCGGCGGCACGACGGCCGGGACCCGGCCGAAGTCCTGGCCCCCGAGCTGCCCAACGTGCTCACGTTCGAACCGAACAAGGCATACCTCAGGGAACTCATCGCCACCCAGCTGGACCTGACCACCCTCGGCACCGGCTACGTCCGCGACGCCCACGAGCGTTTCGAGCGGATGCAGCAGAGCATCCACACCGACGGCGGCGCGCCCAGCGACCAGGTCCTGGCCGAACACCGCGACCGGTTCGGCCGCGACTACCGCATGGAGACCGAGGGCGAGCACCCGGTCCCGGAACTGCGCCAGAGCTGAGGGGGAGAAGCGATGAGCCAGACGACACCCGCCGGAATCCCCGACGCCCCCGACGCCGAGAAGGACGTCGTGGCGCTGCTCATGCAGCAGCACGGCGAGATCCGCAACCTCTTCGACGAGGTGGAACGGAGCGAGGGCGACGCCCGCCGCGACGCCTTCCACCGTCTCGTACGGATGCTCGCGGTGCACGAGACGGCCGAGGAGGAGATCGTCCATCCCTTCGTCAAACGCTCCGTACCGGGCGGTGAGGGCGTCGTCGCGGAGCGGCTGGAGGAGGAGCGCGAGGCCAAGGAGCAACTGGTCCGGCTGGAGGACATGGACACCGGCGACCCGGGCTTCCTGCCCGCCCTGCTGGCTCTCCGCATGGACGTCATGAGGCATGCCCGGGCCGAGGAGCGCTACGAGTTCGCCCGGCTGCGCCGGCTGAACGACCCCGCGAAGCTGGCGAGCATGGCCCGCGCACTGAGGATGGCGGAGGCCACCGCGCCCACCCACCCGCACCCCGGGGTGGAGTCCGCCGCCGGGAACATGGCGCTCGGACCGCTGGCGGCCATCGTCGACCGCACCCGTGACACCCTCCGCGACGCCCTGGCGAAGGACGACGGCAGGACCGGCTGACCCGGACGCGAACGGCGGACCGCCCGCCGGGCCCGTGGAAGGCCCGGCGGGCGGATACCGTGCCCGCCGGGCCTTCCTCCGTGCCCCGCCTCCGGACGCCTCGCCTCCGGACGCCCCGCCTGCGGACCGCCGCGAGCCGCACGGCCCGAGCGGGCAGGTCAGCCCCGGCCGGGCCCCTCCCCGGTGCCCGAGCCGGGCCGGGCCATCAGCCGGTGCGCCGCCGCCTTGACCGAGTCGGGCAGCACTCCGCTCGCGGCCTCCTGCACCTTCGTCCGCGCCGAGCCCGTCACGGCCTTCGGCTTCCCCTTCATCAGCGCGGCGAAGGCCTGCTCGGCCACCTGCGCCGGATCGTCCTTCGGCCCCTGCGCGATCCGGGTGTCCTCCATACCGGCGCGGCGGAAGAAGTCGGTGTCCGTCGGACCCGGCATCACCGAGGTGACCGTGACCCCGGTGTCCCTCAGCTCGTCCGCCAGCGCCTCCGCGAACGACTGGAGGAAGGACTTGGAGGCGTTGTAGACGGCCTGGTGCGGGCCGGGCATTGTCGAGGCGACGGACGAGGTGATGAGCAGCCGGCCCTCCCCCCGGTCGGCCATGCCGCGCAGCAGCCGCTTCGCCAGATGGACGGTCGACGAGATGTTGAGGTCGATGATCTCGGCCTCGTCGGCCAGGTCCGTGTCCAGGAACGGGCCGCCGCGGCCGACCCCGGCGTTGAGCGCCGCGGCGCGCACCGGCCGCCCGGCCGCGGCGGTCTCCGCGTACAGCAGCTCCACCCCGTCGTACGTCCGCAGATCGGCCCGGACCGCACGGATGTCCGCGGCCGGGGCGGCCGACCGCAGCCGGTCCACCGCCCCGGCCAGGCGCTCGTCCTCGGCGTTGAGCAGAAGGTCGAAACCGTTCGCGGCGAACTGCCGGGCCAGTTCGAATCCGATGCCGCTGGAAGCACCCGTCACCACGGCCAGGGGCCGGTTGTCGTCACTCATGCGTGACGGGTACCCGCGCTCCGTTTCCCAACCCCGCCGCGGCGTTCCGCGGCGGTTTCCCCGCTCCCGGCGCCGGTGGGCGCGGGATCAGCCTTCCTCCCGGTAGTCCTCCGGGGAGACACCGGCCTCTTCCAGGGCCTCCCGCATGTTGCGGCCCGCCCCGTCCCGGGTGCGGTCCCCCGCCTCCTCCGCGGACGCGCCCAGCACGTCGTCGGTGGACGTGGTCTTCTCCTGGCTTTCCTCGGGGGTGGTCATCTGTTCTCCTCGTTCGTCTGTGTCCCGGCGGCCCGGCTCGCCCGGTGGCCGCCCGGCCGGGGCCCGGCAGCCACCGGGCGTCGTGACGCGCCCGGGTACCCGGGGCCGGGACGCTCATGTGTCCCCGGCGGGTCAGGCGCCGCGCTCGGCCGCCAGGGTCTGCAGGCGGCTCGCGACCTCCGCCAGCTCGTGGTCGGAGGGTGCGTCCCCGCCCGCGATGAGCGCGGTGAGGTCGTCCCGCGAGACGATCTCCACGGCTCCCCGGTAGCGGTCGCCGTCCAGCTCGGCGGCGGGCACGATCTGCTCCCGCCCCTCCAGCAGGACGAGCACGGGTTGCCGGTCCGGTGACCGGAGCAGGTCCCGGACATGCTCCTGGGTGATCACATGTGATCCTTTCCGCGGGGTTCCCTGTCGTCACGGGGCGGCGGTCCGTTGCCGCCGCCCCCGCCTCTGCGGGTGGCCGCCCGGACGCCGGCGCATCACCGGAGCCCGCGCCGGTCCCTGCCCCACGGGTGTCCGCGGGGCGCCGCCCCATGCCTCGGCCGCGGACACGGACGGGAGCCCGTACCGGGCACGGGCCGGCCGTGAGCAGGCGGAGACGGGCGCCGGGCCGTACGGCACGAGGCGGCGCACGCAGGGTGACGCGCGGACGCGCGGAGGAAAAGGGGCGGGACGGGGGACGCGCACGCCGCGTCCGTCCGCACACGGACAGGGGCCCCGGAACCCGGCCCGGGCTCGGAGCCCGGCCGTGGGGCCGTCCGGCGTACGGGGCCGGAAGCCGCGTCCGGACCGTCGCCGGACCGTCGCCGGACCGGGGAGCGGGCCCGGCGGAGGCCCCCGGTCAGGCGAGGTGCAGGGCCCGGAGCGCGGAGCGGGCCTGCTGGGAGGTGACGCCCTCCAGGGCGCCCTCACCCCGGGCCAGGCCGTCCGCGATCGACTCCAGCAGATGGCGGAGCGTGGCGCACTCCCCGTCCGGGGTGCTCAGGCAGACCAGCCCTTCGGGGCCGCGCCGTACCGTCAGCCCCGGCTGGTCCGTGCTCATCCACTGACCGTAAGTGGTGTTGTCCATCGCACTATTCTGCAAAACGGCCGGCCCGCCGCGCAGCAACACCGCACGACATCACCCCCGAACGGTAGGGCCGGGCGGCTGAACGGGCCGGTCCCGGCTCGCGCCGCGGCGGTATCCGGAGGGACCGCGAACGGCGGGCCGCCCGTATTGGACCGGCCGGATTCGGGCAGCTGTTCGGTACAGTCGGCTGGAACCCCCGGCCCCCGACCAGCACCGAGGCCACACCATGAGCACCGTCCAGGACAGACCCGAGCCCGCACTCCCCGGCGGGGAGGACCGCGGGACGGCGGACCGCAAGCAGCGGATACGCCGCAGGCTGGAGCGGCTGCTGGGCATCGCCGCCACCGAGGGCAACGAACTGGTCCCGCTGCGGAACGGTGACCGGATCTTCCCGGCGATGCTGGAGGCCATCCGCTCCGCGGAGCACACCGTCGACATGATGACGTTCGTCTACTGGCGCGGGGAGATCGCCCGCCAGTTCGCCGAGGCGCTCTCCGAGCGGGCCCGGAGCGGTGTGCGGGTGCGGCTGCTGCTCGACGGATTCGGCAGCCGGCCCATCGAGAAGGACCTCCTGGAGATGATGGACGAGGCGGGCGCGCAGGTGGCGTGGTTCCGCAAGCCGCTGTGGATCTCACCGTTCAAGCAGAACCACCGCTGCCACCGCAAGGCCCTGATCGTAGACGAGCGGACCGCGTTCACCGGCGGTGTGGGCATCGCCGAGGAGTGGTGCGGCGACGCCCGCAACGAGAACGAGTGGCGCGACACTCACGTGCGGATCGCCGGCCCCGCCGTGGACGGCATCGCCGCTGCCTTCTCCCAGAACTGGGCGGAGTGCCACGACCTGCTCTTCGACGAGCGCGACCGGTTCACCGAGCAGCCCGCGCCGGGTGACGCGGTGGTGCAGGTCGTGCGCGGCTCCGCGAGTTACGGCTGGCAGGACATGCAGACCCTGATCCGGGTGGTCCTGGAGTCGGCGGAGGAGCACGTCCGGCTCGCCACCGCCTACTTCGCGCCCGACGAGTACTTCGTCGACCTACTGTGCGCCGCCGCCCGTCGCGGGGTCGCGGTCGACATCCTGCTGCCCGGGCCGCACACCGACCAGCGGGTGTGCCAGCTCGCCGGCCAGCGCCACTACGAGGATCTGCTGGCCTGCGGGGTGCGGATCTGGCAGTACCAGCCGACGATGATGCACGCCAAGGTGATCACCGTCGACGGGGTCGCCTCCCTGATCGGCTCCACCAACTTCAACCGCCGCTCCCTCGAACACGACGAGGAAGTGATGCTCACCGTGCTCGACGAGACCTTCACCGGCCGGCTGAACGCCGACTTCGACGAGGACCTGAAGGTGAGCGAACGCATGGTGGCCGGCCGCTGGAAGAGGCGGCCCGTGGCCCAGCGGGCGCGGGAGGCGCTGACCGCCCCCCTCCGCCGCTTCCTCTGACCCGGGCGTTCGCCGTCCCGGGCCGCGGGAGGCGGCCCCGTGTCGTTCAGCGGCGGACCGCGTGGAAGAGCCCGCTCATCTCCTCGGCCGTCATCTTCGCCCCGAAGACCCTGGTGCCGGGCTGGTGCCGGCGGCCGCCCTGGCCGAGATTCCCGGCGTCGACCGGGTCGAAGCCGATGTCCCGGATCAGGCCCGCGACCACGGCCTTGGCGTCCTCGTCACTCCCCGAAACGGGGATGGCGAGCCGGTCCGGCGCGCCCTTGGGGCGGCTGCCCGCCCGCAGGTTCTCCCAGTAGACGGCGTTGAACGCCTTCACCAGGTTGGACCCGGTGTGGGCGCGGATCTTCTGGCTGGAGGTGATGCGGTCCCGGTCGAGATCGGGGTCGTGCCCGTCCCGCTCCGGGAAGTAGTTGCAGGTGTCGATGACGATCTTCCTGCTGAGCGAGTCGGACGGCAGTTCGTGGTACCTCCCGAACGGGATGGACACCACGACCACGTCCCCGAAGCGCGCGGTCTCCTCGGCTGTCAGGGCCCGGGCCCGGGGGCCGAGCTCCGCCACCAGGTCCCGGAGGGTGTCCGGACCCCGGGAGTTGCTGACGGCCACCTCGTAGCCGACCCGGGTGAAGTGCTGGGCCAGGGCGGAACCCATGTGCCCGGCGCCGATGATTCCGATCCGCATAGCGTGTCCCTCTCTCGCGGGCTCTCGCAGGTCGCTTCGCTCCGCCGGCACGCGGGCGAGCACGTGCCTCACGCCCGGAGTGCCCGTGCCCCGGGCCCGGAAACCTGGCCCACCGGCCTCTCCGGCCTCTTGAGGGGGCTCCGGTGTCTTGCGCCGCTCCCGCCCATCCCGCCCGGCGGACGCCCATCCCGCCCCGGCGGACCCGCCGCCGGGGCGCCGGCCGCTTCGCCGGCGGGAGGGCGGCGGTGGATCAGGGGACCCGGAAGGTGGCGCGGTAGGCGCTCGGCGAGACGCCCAGCGCGGCCCGCAGATGCTGCCGCAGCGAGGCGCCCGTACCGAAGCCCGCCTCCGCCGCGATCCGGTCCACCGGCAGATCCGTCTCCTCCAGCAGTTCCCGGGCCCGTTCCACCCGGCGCCTCGTCAGCCACTGCACCGGGGTCAGACCGGTCTCCTCCCGGAACCGGCGGCTGAACGTCCGCACGCTCATCGAGGAGCGCGCGGCCAGCTCATGGAGCGCGATCGGCCGGCCGAGGTGCTCCTCGGCCCAGGCCCGGGCCGGCGCCGTGGAGGAGAGCCGCGGTTCCAGGACGGGGCGCGGCACGTACTGGGCCTGGCCGCCCTCGCGGTGCGGCGGTACGACGGTGTGCCGGGCGAGCGAGGCCGCCACCGCCGCACCGTGGTCGCGGCGGATCATGTGGAGGCACAGATCGATTCCCGCCGCCTCGCCCGCCGAGGTCAGGACCTCCCCGTCGTCGGTGTAGAGCACGCAGGGATCGAGGACGACATCCGGGAAGAGCTCCCGGAACCGCGCCGCGGACTTCCAGTGGGTCGTCGCCGGGCGGCCTGTGAGCAGTCCGGCGGCGGCGAGCACGAAGGCGCCGGTGCACACGGAGGCGATCCGCGTCCCGGGCCGGATCCGGGCCAGGGCCGCGGCGGTGGCGGGGGAGAGGTGTCCCGTGGCGTGGACCTCGTCGTCGCCCCGGGCGGCCGGGACGATCACGGTGCGGGCCTCGCCCAGCGCCTCGGGACCGCAGCCGACCCGGACAGGGAAGTCGGCGTCCGTGCGGATGTCGCCCGCTTCGGGCGCACAGGTCACCACCTCGTACAGCGGTTCCCCGTCCGCCGACCGGGCCCGCCCGAACAACTGGTGCACCACGCCGAGTTCCATGGGAATCAGCCCGTGCCGGACGAGGACGGCGACCGGATGACGGTCCGGGTACCGGAAGACGGCCATGGCGCGATCCTTGCACATACCGGCCGTCCGGCCACTCGTTCCGGCGGCGCCCGGCCCGAAGAATCTCCACCGGAGCCGGGGCGGAGTCGCCCCGGCCGAGAACCCGCAAGACCCGGAAAGGGACCGTCACATGCGCGTGCTGTGGATCCACGCCCACCCCGAACAGCGCTCCCTGAGCGCCGCCCTCCGCGACGAGGGCCTCCGCGCCCTGCGCGAGTCCGGCCACGAACACCGGCAGAGCGACCTCTACGCCATGGGCTGGGACCCGGTCGTCGACCGCCGCGACTTCCCGGACCACGAGCCGGAGCGCCGCCTGATCGTCTCCACCGCCTCCAAGGCGGGCCACCTCTCCGGGCGGCTTAGCGCCGACATCCGCGCCGAGCAGGAGAAGATCCGCTGGGCGGACACCTTGATCGTGCAGTTCCCGCTCTGGTGGTTCGGCCCGCCGGCCATTCTCAAGGGCTGGTTCGACCGGGTCTTCGTCAAGGGCTTCGCCTACGGCGTCAAGGACCCGGCGGACGGCGGCCGCACCCTGCGCTACGGCGACGGCGGCCTCGCCGGCCGGCGCGCGATGGCCGTCGTCACCACCGGCGGTGCCGCGCCGGCCTTCGGCCCGCGCGGCATCAACGGCGACCTCGACAGCCTGCTCTTCCCGCTGCACCACGGCACATTCTGGTACACCGGCATGGAGGCCGTCCCGCCCTTCGCCGTGTACGACGCGGACCGCCTGGACCCCGCCGGGTACGCGGCCGCCGCCGCCGGGCTGCGCGAACGGCTGCGCACCCTGCCGGACACCGAGCCGATCCCGTTCCGCCGTGAGGCGGGCGGGGAGTACGACCGGGACTCCGTACTGCGCGGGGACGTCGCCCCCGGGCGCACCGGGACGGCGGCCCACCTCGCCGCGAGGCCCCCGGCCGGCCGGGACGGCGGCCGGGTGCCCTGCGGCGCCGGAACCGGTGCCGGGGACCGCTGAGCGGGACCGGTGAACGGGGCGGGGGAGAGGGGAGGGGAGCGGTGAACGGCGCGGGCGCCGTCAGCGGTTCGGCAGCCGGACCACCGTCAGGAAGAACTCGTCGATCTGCCGGATCGCCGAGATGAACGCGTCGAGGTCCACCGGCTTGGTGACGTACGCGTTGGCGTGCAGCTTGTAGCTGCGGAGGATGTCCTCCTCGGCAGCGGAGGTGGTCAGGACCACCACCGGGATGGTGGACAGCTCCGAGTCCGACTTGATCTGCTCCAGGACCTGCCGCCCGTCGTACTTGGGGAGGTTGAGGTCCAGCAGGACCAGGTCGGGCCGGGGCGCCCCGGCGTGGGCTCCGCGCTGGTACAGGAAGTCCAGCGCCTCCTCACCGTCCTGGACCACGTGCAGGGTGTTGCCGATCTTGTCCTCGAAGGCCTCGCGGGTCATCAGGACATCGCCGGGGTCGTCCTCGACGAGCAGGACCTCGATCGGGCGCGGGGTGTTCATGTGGTGGCTTCCTCATGGGCGGTGACGGAGTGCGGAACCGTCCGGCCGGGCAGCGTGAAGCAGATGCGGGTGCCCTCGGCCCGGTCGGTGTCCAGGGTGATCCGACCGCCATGATGCTCGACGATCTTCTTGCAGAGTGCCAGACCGATGCCGGTTCCGGTATAAGTCTCCCGGCCGTGCAGCCGCTGGAAGATGATGAAGACCTTCTCGCTGAACTCCGGCGGGATGCCGATCCCGTTGTCGGTCACACAGAACCGCCAGGTCCCGTCCTCCCCGGACTGCTCGGCGGTGATGGCCACCTCGGGGACGCGGTCGGGGGAGCGGAACTTCACGGCGTTGCCGACGAGGTTCTGCCAGAGCATCGCCAGGGTGGTCGGGTCGCCCGTCACCTCGGGCAGCGTCTCCGGGCGCTCGACGCGGGCGCCGGACTCCTCGATCGCGGTCGAGAGGTTGGCCAGGGCGCGGTCCAGCGTCTCGTCGAGCGGCACGGGCCTGCGGTCGTCGTTGACCCGGCCGACCCGGGAGAAGGTCAGCAGATCGTTGATGAGGATCTGCATCCGCTTCGCCCCGTCGACGGCGAAGGCGATGTACTGCTTGCCGCGGTCGTCCAGTTCGTCGCCGTACCGTTTCTCCAGCAGCTGGCAGAAGGAGGCCACCTTCCGCAGCGGTTCCTGCAGGTCGTGCGAGGCCACATAGGCGAACTGCTCCAGCTCGGCGTTGGAGCGCCGCAGCTCGACGGCCTGGGCGTCGAGGTCGCCGGTCTGCTGGGTGAGCCGGGCCTCGCGGTTCCGGGTGGCCTCCAGCTCCTCCACGATCCGGTGCCGCATCGCCTCCACGGCCAGGGCGACGGCGCGCACGTCGGCGGGCCCGGCCGCGCTGATGCGGTGGTCGAACTCCCCGTCGGCGACCCGCTGGGACGACTCCCGCAGGGCCAGCAGCGGTCCGCCCACCGTGCGGCGCAGCAGCACCGTCAGGACGATGGCGGCCAGCACGAAGCTGATGATCATCAGCCCGTAGACCCAGTCCCGGGTGGTGCGGGTGGAGATGAGCTCGGCGCGGGCGTCGGCCTTGGCCTCGGCTATGTGCTCGTTCTGCTTGGTGAACAGCGTCCGCAGCCCGTCGAAGGACTCCCTGCTCTTCTCCAGCTCCGGGGTGTCGCCGGTCTCCTGCTCCCCGGAGCGGGTGCGCTCGACGAGCGGTACGGCATGGGTGGAGCGCCAGTCATCGGCCGCCTGTTCGATGGCGGAGAGGTCTTCGGACATCACCCGGTCCGGCCCGACGAGCGACCGCAGCCGTGCGACGGACCTCCGCTCCTGGTCCCGGCCGTCGGCGTAGGGCTCGAGGAACCGCTCGTCCCCGGTGAGGACGTATCCGCGGACCCCCGTCTCCTGGTTGAGCAGGGCGCTCTGGAGCTGGTACATCTCGGCGCGGGCCGGCTGGATGCGCTCGACCAGGTCGTTGGACTGCCGCACGGTGCTCGACAGCAGCTGCGCGCCGACGACGGCGCCGCCCAGGACGAACAGCAGCATGAGCGAGAGGATCAGCTGGAACCAGCCCTGCACGGTCAGCCTGCGGCCGGTCAGGACCGAGCCGTCCGGCCGGGGGGCCCGGGGGAGGGACGAGTGGGTCACCGGGGCTTCCTCCATCCGACGCTGACGACCGCGACATCGTCGGCCAGGCCGCCGTAGTCGGCCGCGGCCAGCTCCGCCCCGTCCACCAGGGCGTCCACGAAGTCCTGCGGGCCGAGACCCGCGCAGGCCTCGCCCGCCGCGAGCTCGCAGAGCCCGTCCTCGCCGAGGCGTTCGCGGCCGGGACCGGTCCGTCCCTCGAACAGCCCGTCCGTGAACATGACCACCTCGGCCTCGTCGGGCAGCGGGAGTTCGGTCTCCGGCCAGCCGACCGTGCCCAGACCCAGGCCCAGCGCCGGCCCGCCCGGCGGCTCCACCAGCTCCACCTCGCCGTGGGTGCGGATCAGCAGGCCCGGGTGGCCGGCGCGGACCACGCGCAGGCTGCGCCGGTCGGGCGGGAGCGTGAGCGAGGTGAAGGTGACGAAGACGGGGGAGTCGGCCCGCTCCGCGACGGTGATCTTCTCCAGCAGCTCCGCCAGGTCGCTGCCCTCGGTGCCGCACAGCACGGCCGTCCGCCAGGCGACGCGAAGGCAGACGCCCAGGGCCGCCTCGGCGGCGCCGTGCCCCGAGACGTCACCGATCACGGCGCGCACCGTGCCGTCCGGCGTCTGCACCACGTCGTAGAAGTCGCCGCCGAGGAGGGCCTGGGCGCGGCCGGGTTCGTAGCGCGCGGCGACGGTGAGGTCGTCGGTGTGCAGCAGCGGCGTGGGCAGCAGGCCGCGCTCCAGGCGGGCGTTCTCCTGCGCCCGGAGCCGGCCGGCCTGCAGATCCGCCGCGGTCTGCTCGACCTGCTTGCGCTGGACGGCGTAGCGGATGGCGCGGCCGAAGAGTTCGGACTCCAGCGCACCCTTGACCAGGTAGTCCTGTGCGCCCGCGGCCACGGCGGCGAGGCCGGCCTCGCCCTCGGCGCGGCCGGTCAGCACCACGACGGCCGTGCTCGGGGCGGCGTTGAGGATCCGGGTGACGGCGGTCACGCCGTCGGCGTCCGGGAGGTGCAGGTCGAGCAGGATGCAGCCGGGCATCAACCGCGCCCCGGCCAGCCACTCCTGGGCCTCGGCCAGGGACCGCACCCACGTCAGCTCGGTGCGGATGTCGCTGTCCGCGAGGAGCTCCTCGACGAGCAGGGCGTCGCCCGCGTCGTCCTCCACCAGGAGGAGGGACTCCGGGTCGCCGCGCCAGCGCGGCCGCGACATCCCGGCGGTGCCGAGCATGTCGGTCGTCACTCCGCCCGCGCCGTTGCCGGGCTCCGGACGAGGACTCGGCACATCCTTCGTACCGCTCACAACCCCCACCCTCCGCCCAGCCGGGCTGCCTCTATGTCTGCTGGACAATACTGTCCGGTCCACCTTGCCACCAGGAAGGTGTCCTTTTTAATGCATCATGTGTGATTTTTTCCATATTCGGGTTTCGCCGGTCATGCACAGATGGTGACGTCGGCGGTGCGTGTCGACGGCGGGGCCGGGGCCGGTGGGGAGTCTCCGTGGTCGCGCCCTCTTCGCCGGATCTCCCCGCCATGTTCACGCCATAGTGATCTATCACGAGGAGACTCCTGGGCACCCGAACGCAGGTTCGGGCGTGTCGGAAGTCTACGCGCGTCGCGCATCGGCGGCCGGCACGGACCCCGAGCAGAGGACCGGATATGTCCCCCACCCGTGTCACCCGCTGGAAGCAGCTGGCGCTGCTGGCCGGCGGCCTCTCGATCGCCGTCGCCGCCCCCCACGCCACCGCGGCCGTCGCCCCCTCCGGCCCCGGCGCCGGGGCCGCCACCGCGCTCACGGCGGCCGGCGGCACCGCGTACGACGACTCGTACTACCAGGACGCGCTCGGCCGGACCGGCCCGGCGCTCAAGGACGCGCTGCACGGCATCGTCAGCGAGCAGACGAAGCTGTCCTACTCCCAGGTCTGGGACGCGCTGAAGGCCACCGACGAGGACCCGGCCGACCCGTCCCGGGTCGTCCTGCTCTACAGCGGACGCTCACAGAGCAAGTCCGAGAACGGCGGCGCCGCCGACGAGTGGAACCGCGAGCACGTCTGGGCCAAGTCGCACGGGGACTTCGGCACCGCGACGGGCCCGGGCACCGACATCCACCACCTCCGTCCGACCGATGTCACCGTCAACAGCGCACGCGGCAACAAGGACTTCGACGAGGGCGGCTCCGAGGTCGGCGAGGCCCCCGGCAACTACACCGACAGCGACTCCTGGGAGCCGCGCGACCGGGTCAAGGGCGACGTGGCCCGGATGATCTTCTACATGGCCGTGCGGTACGAGGGCGGTGACGGCTTCGCCGACCTCGAACTCAACGACAGGGTGGGCAACGGGTCGAACCCCCTGATGGGCCGGGTGTCCATGCTGCTGGAGTGGCACGAGCAGGACCCGCCGGACGCCTTCGAGAAGAACCGCAACGAGGTCATATACACGGACTTCCAGCACAACCGGAACCCGTTCATCGACCACCCGGAGTGGGCCGGGGAGATCTGGGGCTGAATCGTTCCGCCCCATGCCGCCGCGGACCGCCGGCCGGTGGAGGGCCGGTGATCCGCTCCGGGCCGGCCGGGCCCTCGCCGGCCCGGCCGTGCCCGGCCCGGCCCCGGTCCGTCCGCCCCGCCCCGGACGAGCGCCGTGCGGCGGGGCGGACCGGGACGGGCCGGAGCCCGCCACCAGCCCCGCGCTCCGTCCGGCCCCGGCCCTCCGGCCGCGCTCCGTCCGGCCCCCGGCCCTCCGGCCGTTCTCCGGCCGGACACCGGCCGTCCGCCGGGGTGGCGCGCGCCGCGGCTCAGAACAGCACCGCGCGGCACTCCGCCCACGCGGCCTCGCTCAGCAGTGGGCGGAGCGAGGTGAGGAGCGCCCTCAATTCCACGCCCCGCTGCCGGCGGAACTCCGGGCTCACCCGGGCGATGTCCAGTTCATTGGCGGCCGTCAGCTCCGCGAAGTCCCGGAGCCGCTGCGGGCCGGGATGGAGGACGCGGCCGGAGAACCGGTCCCGGAAGAGCGGCGGATCGTCCAGGAGCGCCGGATACGACACCTTCCGGTCGCAGCTCGCGTAGAAGTACACCAGCGCCTCGGCCTCGGCGCCGATGGCCGCCGCGAGCTGCGGGCGGCGGGCGAGGGGCAGCAGCGCGGAGGGAAAACCGTCCGTCCCGTAGAGGGCGTGGCAGAGTCCGGCGAGCCGGAGCGCGGGCCGGGCGTCCCAGTCGCCGAGGAGCTCGCCGACGCGGCGGACGTGCTCCAGCAGGGATCCGCCGGGATGCTCGATCTCCCCGGCGCCCAGCGCGCGGAGCAGGGTCATCGCATGGGTGGCACCGCTCAGGACGGGCATGCCGCTCCCCTTTCCCCGTTCGGAGGGCGGCGGGTCGGCACCCGTCCCCCGGCTGTCGCAGCATTCCGAGGAAGGTCTGCGCGGTGCGGGGCGGGTTGCCGCCCGGGGCCCGGAACCATCGTCGGGCGGGCCAACGCCCAAGTCAATCCTAGGGTTTCCTTGGAGATGCCCAAGCTTTAGCTTGGGTACCATGACGCTCGACGACCTCCGCACCTTCGTCGCGGTCTGCGAGGCGGGCAGCCTCAGCGCCGTGGCCCGCGAACAGCGCCGCACGCAGCCGGCGGTGAGCCAGCACATCAGACGGCTGGAGCGGGAGCTGGGGCTCGGCCTGCTGGAGCGCCGTCCGCGCGGCGTCACCCCCACCCACGCCGGACGCATCCTCCACGCGGCCGCCGCCGAGGGCATCGGGGGCATCGACCTGGCGCTGCGCCGGCTCCGCGAACTGCTGGACGGGGAAACGGGCTCGCTGCGGATCACCACCGGCGCGACCACCGTCCGGCACTTCATGGCCGAGGCCGTCGTGGCCTACCGGGAGCGCTACCCGGGGGTCAGCCTGGAGTTCCAGACGGAGAACTCCAGCCGCGGCTGTTTCGCCGCCCTGGCGGCGGACGACGCCGATCTGGCGTGGATCACCATCGGGCCCCCCGTGCGCGGTATCGAGCAGCGGCCGGTCGTCGAACTCCCCTGGGTGCTGGCCGTCCGGGACGACGACCCGCTGGCCGGGAAGAGTGCCGTCGGCCCGGGCGACCTGGCGGGCATCCAGCACATCCGGCTCCCCGAGAACTCCACCTCCGGCTCCCGGCTGGACAGCCAACTCCCCCGGCTCGGCGTGCCGTCGGCGTCCGCGACCAGCGTGGCCGACTGGGACACGGCCGTCCTCCTGGCCGAACTCGGACTCGGCCACGCGCTGGTGCCGGCGATGCCCGGCCCGCCGCCCCCGGGCCGCGTCCGCCTCGTCCCCGTCCCGGCGCTGCCCCCGCTGTCGGTCGGCTGGGCCGTGCGGCAGTGGGAGGCCCTGAGCCCGCTCGCGCGCGCCTTCGCCGATGCCGTGGACCGCAGCCTGGCGGAACGGTCCGGGCTGGCCCCGGGGGAGAGGGAGGACAGGGAGGGCGCGGGGCGGGCGGACTTCCCGGGCGCCGGTGCCGGCGCGCCGTCGTGAAACAGAGGCGTTACGCGCAGAGGGGTTCGGTGAGGGGACCGGCTGAGGTAACGTCCGTATAACAGCACCGCGTTGCGGCCCGCTTCGGGCGGGCCCCGTCGCGTGCGCACGGGGGAAGGGGCGCTCGGAGTGCCGATCGCCTTGCTCGTCCCTTGTCCCTGAAGGCGTGGAGGAGATGCCGGATGCTGATGGCGCACCCGACCGTGCTGCGGAATCTGCTCGAACACTACGAAGCCCTGCGGGCGCTGGCCAAGGAGCAGGTCGTCGCTCCGCACATCCACCGTCAGATGCAGGACACGGCCTACACGCTGTGCGTCTCCACCGGGGCCCGCGACATCGACCAGGCCCTGGCGGAGGCCCGCCGCCGGCTGGACGACGAACTCGCCGCCGCCACGTGAACGGATCGCCGGTCACCGCCCCGGCCGGCTGCCGGGGCGGTGGTGTTCCCGGAGCGGCCGGCCGCGTCCGCCGGGTCAGGAGGCGGAGGCACCCGTGGTGAGAAACCCGGTCAGCGCCGGGTACCAGCGGGAAGCGATCTTGTTGTCTCCGGAGGAGCTGGGGTGCACGCCGTCATAGGTGTCGGCCCCGGTGTCGAAACCGGTCCACTGGTCCACCGCGACCACGGGCGACTCCGGGGTGCTGATCCCCGAAGCCCACGGCGGGATGCGGTCGTTGAGGTCCCGCACCCGCTGGGCGCACTCGGGGCAGCCGCTCGGGTTCATCGGGATGATCTGGGCAACGAGCACTTTCATGTCCGGGTTGCTCTCCCGCATCTGCCGGACGAGCTCGGTGTACGCGGCCAGGATGCGGTCGGGAGCGATGTTGCTCCAGACGTCGTTGGTGCCGAAGTGCATCATCACGATGTCCGGCCGGGTCGCGGAGAGCCAGCCGGGCAGCTGGTTCCCGTCGGCGACCCGGGTGACCAGGGCCCCGCCGTGCCCCTCGTTCTCCCCGTCGTAGGGCTGTCCGCAGCCCTGGGGGCCGAGCGTGCCGACGAAGTCGACCGCGGTGTAGCCGGTGTCCTGCAGCCGGTTCCAGAGGACGGAGCGCCAGCAGCCGGGCGAGCCGGTGATGGAGTCGCCCAGCGGCATGATCCTGGTGGCGGCGGCCGCCGTCTCCCCGTCCGCGGGGGCCGGGGACGATGCGGAGGCCGCGTCTGCGGGTGCGGCGCCGGCCGGCGGGGTGAGGACGAGCGCGAGGGCCAGGGCCGACCCGGCCATGACCGCCCGGAGGAGGGATCTGCGCATGGTAGTGCCTCCTGCTGTTCCGTGGGGGACGGTGCGGAACGGGCGGGGCGTCCGGTGCGGTTCCGCCCGGGAACCGCGCCGGGCCGCGTGCCGCGCCTCGGGCACGAGCGCACGCGGGACGCGCGAGGAGGCCGCGCGCCCCGCGGTGCGGTGAACTCCGGTCGAACCGCCTGACGGTCGGGGGCGGACCGTCAGGCGGAGTACTATGGGGGTGGTGGGAGCGCTCCCATGGTTGAGGGTCATGACAACCTTGTCAACCCCCTCGGTACGAGCGGCGGGCGCGGCGGGTGTGACGCGAGGGAGCGGACTCCCCGGCGGCGAGCGTTCCTGACGCGGGCTCACCGGGCCGGCGGTACACGGTCGGCCGGCGGGGCACCCGCGTCACCACCCGCGGCGCGGTCCCGGCCCGTCCGGCGCCCGGCGCCACCGCACCCCGGGTTCCTCTCCCTACGGCTCCGGGACCAGGACCGCAGACCGTTACGCATCCCGGGCCGCCGGTCTAGCGTCATGCCCGTGAACGACACCGGCTCCCTGGACGAAGCGCTGGAACGACTGCACGCCACCGGCCCCGAACGGGTCGGACGGCTGAGCAACCACGCCCCGATGGCCGTCGAAGCCCTCGCCGCCCGTGGCCGCGACCGCGCGATCCACCGCTGGCTCGACCTCTACCGGGACAAGCTGGAGGACTTCCCGGCCCGCCGGGAACCGATCACGGAAACCGGCTGGCGCGCCGCCCTGGGCGACCCCGGCCGGGCCGCCGACTGGATCGACCACTTCACCCGGCAGACGGCCGAACGCCCCTGGCGGGACGTGCTCGCCCGGTGGTGGCCCCGGCTGCTGCCCGGCCTCTACGGCGGCGCCACCCACCCCGTGATCCGCGTCGGCCATGCCGTGCGCACCCTCACCGAGCGCGGCGAGACCAGCCCCCGCGTCGCCGAGCTGGCCCACGGCCTCGGCTATTGGGCGGCCCGCCACCACCCCGTCACCGGGATCACGGCGACGGCCCCCGGCGGCGTGGGCGGCGGCGCCGGCGCTCTCACCGCGGCCGGCGCGCTCGACGCCGTACCGCCCCTCGGCAGGCCCGGCGGGAACTTCCCCGAGCGGCTGTCGCGGGTGAGCCGGATACCGGGCTGGGCGGAGCGCGTCACCGATCCCGGCCCGGCCCGGTCGCACCTCGCCGAGCTGGTCCGGGCCGCCACCCACCGCTACGCCTCCCATGGCCACGGCGACGAGATCATGCTGGTTCACGCCGCGACCGCCCCCAACGCCGTGCTGCGCACCCTGCCCGCGCTGCCCCGTCATCTGTGGGCACCGAGCCTGCACGCGGCCTGGACCGCGTCCGCCGCCGTCACCGCGATGTACGCGCCCGACGGCCCTGTGCCGTACCGGGCGCCCGGCCGGATCACGCCGGAGGAGGTCTTCGACCGCGCCCTCGCCCACGGCGACGAACACGTCATCAAGTTCACGGACACCGCCCTCGACGTCGGCGGCGAAGAGGCCCTCGCCGCCGCGCTGCGGGCGATCGAACTCAGCGAACCGATGGGCTGACGAGCCGGCCGCGTCTGCGGCGGGGCGCCTGACGTCTCCGGCCCGGGGAGGGATCGGCGGAGGGCTCAGCTCTCCGCCGTGCCCGCGCCCGCCGCCAGGTCGTCGCCGGTCCCGGTCCGCGGTTTCTCCGTCCGCTCCGCATCCCGTCCCTCCGGGCGCTCCCCGGCCTTCCGGCTCTCCTCGGGATCCTGCCAGTTGGGCGTCTCCTCCGGTTCGTCGAAGGAGCGGGCGACCACGATGTCGGTGGAGGAGTGGGCGAGGATCGAGAGCACGATGGTGAGGGCCACCAGGTGGAAGACGAGATCGGCCTCGGCGATCCCGGACTTGAGCACCAGCAGCGCGTAGACCACCGAGGCGAAGCCCTTGGGACCGAACCACATGGCGGCCGCCTGTTCGCGCCGGCTCAGATGGGAGCGGGCGAAGGCGATGGCCAGGGCCACCGGCCGGACCAGCACCAGGGCGAGGACGGCGAACACCCAGCCGCTCCACGAGATCTCGCCGAGGAACTCCACCGAGATCAGCGCGCCGAAGACCAGCAGGGCGGCCAGCTTCAGCAGTTCGGCGACGAGCTCGCCGAACTCGTCGAAGGCCTTCCGCTGCCGGGGGCCGAAGGTGGCCACGGTCACGCCCGCGGCGAACGCGGCCAGGAAGAGGTTGGCGTGCAGGACCTGCCCCAGCCCGAGCACGACCAGCCCGATGGCGAAGGCGTTGAGCGGTTCGTAGGCGGCCGAGGCGGCGAAGAAACGCGTCTGCTCCAGCTTGATGGCCAGCCAGGGCACGGCGACGCCGATGAGGACACCCAGGGCGAGTTCGGTCGCCAGTTCGTCCAGGTGGAGATCGCCGGAGCCCTCGGAGATGCCGAGGAAGAGGATGACGAACGGCAGCGCCAGTCCGTCGTTGATGCCGGACTCGACGTTCAGCAGATGCCGGAGCCGCCCGGGGACCCGCTTGTTGCCGACGAGCGCGGCGGCGAAGACCGGGTCGGTGGGGGCCAGGATCGCGCCGAGCAGCAGGGCCTCGGGCCAGTCCAGGCCCACGATGTAGTGGGCGAGGAGGGCGGTGAGGCCGAGGGTCAGCGGCAGGCCCCAGCCCAGGGCCCGGCCGGGCAGCCGCCAGGCGGACCGCAGATCGGTCCAGCCCACCCGCATGCCGTCGGTGAACAGCACCGCGAACAGGGCCAGTTCGGCGAAGTGCTCGACCAGCGCGGAGTCGGCCGTCAGCTGGAGGACACCGGTGGTCTCCTTGCCCAGGAGGAAGCCGGCGATCAGGAACAGCGCGGCGGTGGACAGGATGGTGCGGTGGGCCAGGCTGGACACCAGCACGGCGATCAGCAGTACCACGGCGAAGGCGAGCAGCACGGCACCCACTCCTTGATCGGCTCGGCGCGGATCAGCGTACCGCCGGGAGGAGCGGCGGCCCGGAGCGGGTCCGGTGACGGTGGTCCGGTGCGGGCGCGGCCGCCGGGCCGGCTTCCGCGGCCGCCGGGCGCGGCGGTCAGTCCGGCGGCCCGGCCTCCTCCCGTTCCAGCCGCCGGCCGAGTTTGTCCACGACCAGGCCGCTCCGGCGCACGGCTCCCGTGCGGTAGGCGGTGCGGCCGACGATCTGCCCGGTCACCGGCACGGTGACCAGCTGGAAGAGGGCGACCAGCAGAAGGACCAGGCCGTACTTCACGGGCACCTGCAGGGCGGTTCCCAGCAGGATGAGCAGCAGGCCCAGGGTCTGGGTCTTGGACGCCGCGTGCAGCCGGGAGGTGGTGTCCGCGAACCTGAGCAGCCCGATCGCGCCGAGGAGGGAGAAGGCGGCGCCGGACAGCAGGAAGACGGCGGAGAGGATGGCGAGGAGGGTGTTCACCGCATGCCCTCCCGCCGCTCGATCAGATGGGCCGCGGTGACCGATCCGATGAAGGCCAGGATCGCCACCACCAGGAGAACGGGGAGGAAGGAGCCCTCCTGCCGGGCCGCGACCCCCAGGGCCGCGGCCGAGACGATCAGCGACAGCAGGACGTCCAGGGCCACGATGCGGTCGAGCGCGACGGGGCCGCGGAGCAGCCGGACGAGGACCAGCAGCGCGGCGGCCGACAGCAGGGCCGTGGTGACGGCGTACACCGTGCTCATGACGCCTCCTCAGCCGGTCGCGGCCCGTCGCCGGGGCCGGCCGCCCCGGTCCGTGCCAGCGCCCAGGTCACATGGCGCTCGGCCCGCAGCACCTCGCGCCGCCGCCGCTCGGCCTGGCGGGGACTGCCGGCGGGCAGCGCGTGGACGTACAGCAGCCGGCGGTCGCGGTCGATCTCCAGGACGAGGGTGCCGGGCGTCAGCGTGGTCAGGGTGGCCGTCGCGGCGATCAGCAGGTCGGTGTCGGCCCGGAGCGGTACCTCCACGACCGCCGCCCTGGCCCGCGGACCGTGCCGGAGGGCCTGCCAGGCCACGGTGATCCCGGACTGGAGGAGGTCGGCGAGCATGAAACCGAGCAGGAGCACCAGCCGCCACGGCCGGACGGCGACCCGGGGGAGCAGTGGCGGAAGGGCGAAGCCGCGGACGACCGCGGCGGCCAGCGGCACACCGCTGAGCAGGACCGCCGGGCGGGGCGATCCCCAGAGGACCGTCCACAGCGCCAGCAGCCAGCAGAACAGGGGCAGATGGTCCCGGGTGCGGTGCAGGAAGCGTGGGACGGTCAAGGCTTCGCCTCCGTGACGAGTACGGCGGACCGGTAGGGGTCCCGGTCCATGAGGTCCTCGGCGGCCCGTTCGCTGATCCGTGCCAGCGGGCCGGCGAGCACGACGAGGGTCACCCCGGCCAGGGCCATGCCCGCGGTGGTGGCCGCCATCAGCCGGGCCGGCCGGCGCGGGGCGGCCGGCGCCGGCGGAGTGCGCGGGTCCGGCCGGGGCGCTCCGGAGAAGGCGCTGCGGCCGAGGCGCGCCATCGCCGCCAGAGTGAGCAGGCTGGTCAGCAGCGCTGCGGCGACCAGCGCGTATGCGGCGGCGCCCCCGTCCGCGGCCCCGGCCCGCAGCAGCGCCAGTTTGGCCACGAACCCGGACAGCGGCGGGATGCCGGACAGGCTCAGCGCCGGCACGAGGAACAGCAGGGCGAGCAGCGCCGGCGGGGGAGCGCGGCCCTCCAACCGGCGCAGGGCCGGGGTGCCCGCTCCCCGCACGACCAGCCCGGCGACCAGGAACAGCGTCGCCTGGACGACGATGTGGTGGACGATGTACAGGATCGTGCCGGTCAGCCCGGCGACGTCGAACAGCGCCAGCCCGAACAGCATGAAACCGATGTGGCTGACCAGGGTGAAGGACAGCAGCCGGTTGATGTCGTCCTGCGCCAGCGCCCCCAGGATGCCCAGCAGCATGGTGGCGACCGCGAGAACGGCCAGCAGGACCCAGGTCTCCTCCCGGGGGAAGAGCAGGGTCTGGGTGCGCACCATCGCGTACACCCCGACCTTGGTGAGCAGCGCCGCGAAGACCGCCGTGATCGGCGCGGGAGCCGTGGGATAGCTGTCCGGCAGCCAGAAGTGCAGCGGCACCATGGCCGATTTGATGCCGAAGACCACGAGCAGCAGCAGGCCGAGGGCGCTCCGCAGCCCGTCGGGGAGCGCGGCCGTCCGCTCGCCGAGCTGGGCCAGGTTGACGGTGCCGGTGGCCGCGTAGACCAGGGCGATCGCCGTGATGAACAGCAGTGAGGACGTCAGGCTGACGAGGACGTACGTCATGCCGGCCCGGGTCCGCTGCGTCCCGGCGTTCAGCGTGATCAGCACGTATGAGGCGCCGAGCATCACCTCGAAGGCCACGAACAGGTTGAACAGGTCCCCGGTGAGGAAGGCCAGCCCCACCCCGCCGGCCAGCAGCAGGTACGCCGGATGGAACGCGGTCGCCACCCGGCCGCGCCGCTCGGCCGTGCCCTGGCCCATGGAGAAGAGCAGGACGGCGAGCGCGACCAGCAGCGAGACGGTCAGCAGCAGCGCCGACAGACGGTCCGCCACCAGGGTGATGCCCGCCGGCGCCTCCCAGCCGCCCACCGGCAGCACCAGGGGGCCCCGCCGGTCGGCCAGGACCAGCAGCAGGAAGGCGACGGTGAGGACGATGACGAGCACCGCGGTGCTCAGCGACCGCTGGGCCCGCAGGTGCCGCCGCAGGGCGATGGACAGCCCCGCCGCCAGGAGCGGCAGGACCACCGGCAGGGCGAGCAGCAGGTTCATCGGTTCTCCTCCGGCGGGTATCGGGTCTCCTCCGGCGGGCCGTGCGCGGCGTCGTCCGCGTCGTCCGCGTCGTCCGTGCCCGCCGGTTCGCCCGCCTCGACGGACCGTGCCCCGGTTCCCCGCTCCGCCGAGTCGGCGCGTTCCCGGGCGGTGCCGATCCGCCGGTCCTCCACGTCGTCCCGTACCTCGTCGTGACCGGTCAGCCACCAGGACCGGTAGGCCAGGGCGAGCAGGAAGGCCGTGAGCCCGAAGGTGATCACGACGGAGGTGAGCGCCATGGCCTGGGGCAGCGGATCGGCGTACCGGCCGGACTCCGCGGTTCCCCCGCCCGTCAAGGGGGGGTCTCCCGGGCGTCCCGCCGAGAGCAGCAGCAGATTCGTGCCGTGTCCCAGGAGGACGAAGCCGAGCACGATCCGTATCAGCGACCGCTGCATCATCAGCAGGAAGCCCACGGCGTACAGACCGCCGACCACGACGGCGAGGGTGATGTCGGGCGTTCTCACCGTGTGAGGTCCCCTTCCGCCGGTGTCCGTGTTCTCCGCGGGGCGGGAGCGAGGTTCGTGCCCAGCGCCGACAGCAGTTTGAGCGCGACGCCGATCACCAGCAGGTAGACGCCCATGTCGAAGAAGAGGGTGGTGGAGAACTTCAGCGTCCCGATGAGAGGCAGGTGGTGTGCCTCCACCAGGACGCCCGACAGGGGCTCGGCCCCGAGGAGGGCCGGCACCAGGCCGGTTCCGGCGGCCAGCGCCAGCCCTCCGCCCGCGAGCAGGCCGGGGTCGACGGGTGCGGTCGTCCCCAGGCCGTCCCGGCCGCCCACGAGATAGCGCAGCACGCACGCGAGCCCCGCCACCAGGCCGCCCGAGAAGCCGCCGCCGGGGTGGGAGTGTCCGGAGAACAGCAGGAACACGGAGACCACCATGAGGGAGGGGAAGGCCATCCAGGTGCTGACCTCCAGCAGCAAGGAGCGCTCCCCGCCCGGCCGTTCGCTGCCGCCGGGCAGCCAGCACTCGTGCGGCTCGTCCCACTGGGCCGTCGGGGAGAGGGCCGCCCGGTCGCCCGGCTCCGCGCCGGCACCGGTCGTGCCGTTCCCGGTGCGCCCCGGCCCGGCCTCGTCCCCGCCCCGCCGCCGGACCCCGGCCAGGCTCACCACGCCGAGTGCCGCGACCAGCAGCACGGCGATCTCCCCGAGGGTGTCCAGGGCCCGGAAGTCCACGATGATCGCGTTGACGACGTTGTGGGCACCGGTCTCCGGCAGCAGGCGGAAGTAGTCCTCCGAGACCGCCGGAGCCCGGCGGGCGCCGGCGGCGGCCAGGGTGAAGACACCGACGAGGACGCCGATCGCCCCGGCCAGCGCGCCCTGCAGGACCCGGGTGCGCGGAGCGGCCTTCTCGGGGGAGAAACGGGCCGGCATCCGGCGCAGCACGAACACGACGATCACCAGCGTCAGCGTCTCCACCAGGAACTGGGTCAGGGCGAGGTCCGGAGCGCCGCGGAGCAGGAACAGCCCCGCCACGCCGTAGCCGACCGCCCCCACCAGCAGGACGCCGGTCAGCCGGTGCCGGGTCGCCGTCACCGCCACGGCCGCGGCCAGCACGACCAGGGCGAGCGGCACCTGGGCGGAAGAGGTCCACAGCCGGGTCCCGGCGGGTCCCGTGCCGGTGACGGCCAGGGCGGCTCCCGGCAGGGCCAGTACGGCGCACAGGAGCACCGTCAGGTAGACGGGGAGCGAGCCGACCTGGGTGCCGCGTGCCAGCCGCAGCGCCAGCAGGTCGGTCGCGCGGACGGTCCGCCGGTACGCGTGCTGTGAGTCCGGCAGCCGGACCAGGGTCCTCCACCGCGGGCCGGTCCCGTCGGCCCGCTCGCGGTGGGCCGCGTACAGCGCGGCTCCCAGCAGGAGCGTCAGCACGGACAGTCCGAGCACCGGGGTGAGGCCGTGCCAGAGGGCGAGCTCGTACGGGCCCTCCGGGCCGGCCGGGTAACGGTCCGCGTAGGCGCGTGCGGGGGCCGCCATGCCCGGGTACCACAGGCCCAGCGCCAGTCCCGCCGCCGAGAGCAGAGCGGCCGGGGCGAGGAAGCCCCGGGCCGGCGGTTCCGGCGTACCGGGCTCCGCCCAGGGCTTGCGGGAGAAGGCGCCCCACACGAAGCGGCCCGCGTACGCGACGGTGAGGACGGAGCCCAGGAAGAGTCCGGCCAGCACCGGCAGATGGCCGCCGATCCCGGTGCCGTGCAGGAACGCCTCGTAGCCGGCCTCCTTGCCGAGGAAGCCGAGCAGCGGTGGCACGCCCGCCATGGAGAGGGCGGCGAGCAGAGCCGCGGCGAACACCCTGGGCATCCGGCGGCCCGCACCGGACAGTTCGCGCACGTCCCGGGTGCCGGCCTGGTGGTCGAGGATGCCGGTCACGAGGAAGAGCGCGGCCTTGAAGGCGGCGTGGGCGGCCAGCATCACGGCCCCGGCCAGCGCGGCCGTCCGGGTGCCGGCGCCGAACAGCACCATCAGCAGGCCCAGTTCACTGATGGTGCCGTAGGCGAGCAGCCTCTTCAGGTCCGTCTCCCGGAGCGCCCGCCAGGCGCCCAGGACCATGCTCACCAGCCCGACGGCGAACACCGCCGGCCGCCACGGGGGGACATCGGCGAAACCGGGCGCGAAGCGTGCCACCAGGTACACCCCCGCCTTGACCATCGTGGCGGCGTGCAGATAGGCGCTCACCGGGGTGGGCGCCACCATGGCGGCGGGCAGCCAGCCGTGCAGCGGCATCTGGGCGGACTTGGCGAACGCGCCGAGGAGCAGCAGCACCATGGCCACCGTCACCGCGGCGCCCCGCGGAGGGTCGTCGAGGATGCCGGAGATCCGGTAGGTGCCCGCGGTCTCCCCGAGCACGACGATCCCCGCCAGCAGGGCGAGCCCGCCCGCGACGGTGGTCAGCAGTGCCTGCTCCGCCGCCCGGCGGCGCTCCCGGGAGCGTTCGGGACCGGCGATGAGGAAGTAGGACGCGAGCGTGGTCAGTTCCCAGAAGACATAGAGCAGGAAGAGGTTGTCCGCGAGGACCAGGCCGGTCATGGCCCCGGCGAAGGCCAGGAGCAGCCCGGCCTCCCGGCCGGTGTCCCGTTCGGTGTAGTACGCGCTGTAGGCCAGGACCGCCGTTCCCACCCCGCTGATGACCCACACCATGAGCAGGGACAGGGCGTCGAGCCGCAGATCGAGGCTCAGCCCCAGGGAGGGCGCCCAGGCCAGGCTCTCCCGCACGGGTACCCCGCGCAGCACGTCCGGCGCCCGGACGGCGCTCCACACCAGGGCCGCCAGGAGCGGCAGGGCCGCGATCACCCAGACGGCGCGACCGGTGCGGCGGCCCCAGCACGGAAGCGCCGCCGCCAGCACGGCGTGAGCGATTACGAGGACGAGCACGGCGAAGACCACTCCTCGGGTACGGCGGTCCGGTGGGCGCGCCCGGCTGCCGGGGCCCGCACGGAGGTCCGGGCGGCGCCGGGCGGGGCAGGACGGGCGCGGGGGCCTCCGGACGGTGGCCCGGAGGGCCGGACGTCCGTGGAACCGGTGGCGCGACCGCCGGTTGGTGCCATGCGCCCGTCCTCCGTTGGTGGTCTGTTGACGATGTGCCGGCCGTTCCTTCCGGCGCCGGGTGTCCGGCGCTCCTGGCTGGGTGCCCCCGGAAGCGCGGAGGAATCCCGGCCGGACCGGGGAACAGGGGCGCTTCCGGAGGACCTCACCGGCTTCCGGTGACGGGCCGTCGGCCCGGGCGGTCGGATCGCCGGCGGGCGGACCGGCCTCCGCCCGGGGACACCGTAAGACGGAGACCGGTGCGCCCGGCGGGCACGGCGGTTCACGGCGCGGCGCGGAGCGCTTCCGTCCCCCGTGCGGACGGACAAGGACAGTAAACGCTTTCTGTCCTGCTGCCCCTCCTGCCGGGGAACCCCCGGGGCGCGGGGAGGCGTCGGGGACATATCCGGAAAGCCTCATCAACTGTGGGCCTCCTGAGGCCGATTGACGCTCCGGTGTCCGCTTGCTACGTTCCGGGGCGGCGTGAAAGCGCTTCCTCGGCCCCACGCCGACGCTCCCTCACCCCCCACCCATCTCTCACCCGCTCCGAAAGGAGACGAGGTATGTCTTCCACACCGCGAGGACGACGCCGAACAGCTCTGGCCGCCGCCGGAACGGCCCTGGCCGGGCTGATCAGCCTGCTGACAGCCGCACCCGGACAGGCCCGCGACGCCGGTGCCGCCGCGGAGGCGGGGAGCACCGCCCCGGCCGCTGCCGCCCCCGCCGCCGACTGCGGCACCGGCAGCTACCAGGCCGAGGCCGTCCGCAACGGCAACACCTGGACGGCTCCCGGCTACAGCGGCACCGACATGCTCTCGGCGATGCGCGCGGCCGTCGCCAGCCTGTCGCCCGGACGGACCTCCAAGCAGCGGGTCGTGGTCCGGGGCTCCGGCTCGATGAGCGCCGGCTCCCGGCTCTCGCTGCCGAGTTACACCGTGCTCGACGTCTGCGGGACCATCGACGTGACCGGCTCGGGCTCCGGCGACCAGGCCCCGGTCTACGCCCGCGGCGCCCGGGACGTGGAGGTCCAGCACCTGACCCTCACCGGCGCCCCGCTGTACGGCATCTTCATGCGGAACGTCGAGAACGTCACGCTCGGCCAGATCGAGATGCGCCTCTCCGGCGGTCTGGGCATCCGCATCGACAACCACGGCGACCGCTCGGTGCGCTCCCGCAACATCCGCATCGACAACGTCCGCGTCTCCGGCACCGGCGCTCACGGTGTGGAGACCTACGGCGTGGACGGGCTCACCATCGGCACGGTCACGGCCCGCAACACCGGCTACTCCGGACTGCTGCTGAACGACACGATCAACGCCACCGTCGAGAAGGTGGACGCCGACGGCGCCGGGACCGGCACCGGCTACGCCGCCTTCCGGATGGCCAACCGCAACGGCCGGATCGGCGACAGCTACCCGGTCAACGTCCGGGTGGGCCAGGTCATCGCCCGCGGCGGCGGACGCGGCGTCTTCTGCGTCTCGGAGAGCGGCGGCGCCGTGATCGACCGGGTGGACATCGCGAACACCGGAAGCAACGCCATCCTCATCGAGAACTGCTACAACGTGAACATCGCGGCCCAGGGCGGCACCGTCTCCGGGCCGGGCGACATCCGGATCGCCGCCCGCTCCGAGTTCGCCAACACCCGCGACATCACCCTGCAGAACCTGACGGTCACCAACTCGGCCCTCAGGGAGAGCCCCTGCGGCTCGAACATCACCTACCGCAACCTCAACCTCGTCAACACGAGCCGGAACACCTGTTCCTAGCCGTCCCGGAGATCCGCGAGGGGCCGCCCGGCCGCGGGCGGCCCCTCTGCGCGCCGGGGGCCGGCCCGGCCGTGCTCCGCCGCGCCGGATCGGCCGGGGCGCCGCCCCGCGCACGGGCCGCCCGTCGTACCGTCGTTCCCGCAAAGCCAAGCCATTCCACCCCCGCGGACCCGGCCGCCGCCGGCCGGGGCGACCGCCGAGGAAGAGGAGACACCATGGACGACAAGGGCGCCGGCATCAGCGTGTTCGTCACCGGGTCGGCAGACGGCATCGGGCGCGAGACGGCGGCGACGCTGGCCGCCGCCGGACACCGGGTGGTCCTGCACGCCCGCAACACGGTGCGCGCGGAGGAGGCCCGCGCGGCGGTGCCGCAAGCCGCCGGGGTCGTCGCCGGTGACCTCGCCTCGCTGGCGGGCACCCGGGAGCTGGCGGAGGCGGCGGCCGCGGCGGGGCCCTTCGACGTGGTGATCCACAACGCGGGTGTCGGCGGGGGAGCGGCCTGGCGCAGTGTCACCGAGGACAAGCTGGAGCGCATCTTCCAGACGAACGTGCTGGCCCCCTATCTGCTCACCGCCCTGATGCCGAGGCCCCGCCGGCTGGTCTACCTGACCTCCGGACTGGAGGCGGAGGGCACCGCCGACCTCGGCGACCTGCAGTACGAGCGCCGGCCGTGGGACGGCATGCGGGCGTACTCCGACTCCAAACTCCTCGACGTCGTCCTGGCGTTCGCGGTGGCGCGCCGCTGGCCCGGCACCCTCAGCAACGCCGTGGACCCGGGGTGGATCCGGACGAGGATGGGCGGGCCCAACGCGACCGGCGCCCTGCCGGAGGGCGCGGAGACCCAGGTCTGGCTGGCCACCAGCGAGGACCCGGCGGCCCGGGTGACGGGCCGGTACTTCAAGCGGCGGCAGGAGCTGCGGGCCAACCCCGCCGCCTACGACCACGGTGTGCAGGACGGACTGCTCGCCGCCTGCGCGGAACTGACGGGGGTGGAGCTCCCGGCCGGCTGACGGCGGCGCACGGTACGGAGGCCCGGCCCGGCCCGGCCCGGGCTCCCGGGCGGCCGGGCCCTTGCGGAACTCGTGGCAAGGGTCCGGCCGCCCGGCCGCTCCGCCGTGGCGGGCCGGCCGGGCCCCGGCGGCCGCCGCTGCCGCCGTGACGCGTCAGCGCGTCCCGAACGAGACCCGGTGCAGCCCTCCGGGAAGGTCGTTGGCGACGTACAGCTCGCCGTTCTCGTCCTCGCCGAAGCTCGTGACCTGGGTCGGGAACTCCCCGATCTCGGCGTTGGCGTAGCCGTCGGGGCCGGGCCGGAGGCCCCAGACGGTGGAGGAGCAGTAGTCGGTGGCCAGGTAGGTGCCGCCGGCCAACTCGGCGAACTCTTCGCCCCGGTAGACCGGGCCGCCGATCACGGAGCAGCCGGCGACGGAGGAGGGGTAGCTGAACACCGGGTCGGTGTAGTCGGCGTCCGGGTCGCACTGGTCCGCGTTGAGGACTTCCGGTCCCTCCATGCAGGACCAGCCGAGGTTCGCCCCGCCCTCGTCGGCGGCCAGATGGTCCACCTCCTCCCAGCTGCCCTGGCCCACGTCGCCGATCCACAGCGAGCCGTCGGCCTCGTCGAGGGAGAAGCGCCAGGGGTTGCGCAGGCCGTAGGCCCAGATCTCGGGCCGGGCGCCCGGGCGGTCCACGAAGGGGTTGTCCGCCGGTACGCAGGAGGACCCCGAGCCGGCGCGGCACCCGGGGCCGACGTCCAGCCGCAGGATCTTCCCGAGCAGGGTGTCCAGGCGCTGTCCGCTGTCGAACGGGTCGCCGGAGCCGCCGCCGTCCCCGATGCTCCAGTACAGATAGCCGTCGGGGCCGAAGGCCAGGTGGCCGCCGTTGTGGTTGGAGTACTGGGCGTGCTCCTGGGTCAGGAGCTCCTCCACGCCGCCCTCGCGGACGTCGATCCGGGCGAGGGTGACGGCGTCGTCCGAGCGGCGGGTGTAGGCGACGTAGAGGAGCTGGCTCTCCTCGAAGTCGGGCGCCGGGGCGATGCCCAGCAGTCCGCGCTCGTTGTCGTTCGCGTTGACGCGGCCGGTCAGGTCGAGCAGCGGCTCGGCGGCCAGGCCGGTGTCCGGGTGGTAGACGCGCACGGTGCCGGCCTTCTCGGTGATGAACAGCCGGCCGGTGGCGTCGTCGGGGGAGGCGATGGCGGTGGGGCGCCGCAGACCGGAGGCCACCTGGGTGGTGGTGACGGTCAGGTCCTCCAGCGGTGCGGCCTCGGCGGCGGCCGCGGCGCCCGGGCCGGGGTCCCGCTCACCGAACCGTGACTCCGCCGCCCAGCCGACCGGCGCCACGGCGGCGGTCAGCGTCAGGGCGAGCAGTAACCGGCTGATCCGCTTTCCTCGGGGCATAGCGACTCCTGGGAAGAGGTGGGGGATTCCTGGTGACGGCATGCTTCTCGGTGGTCCGCCGGCGGGCCCGGGCGCGGTGGGGCGCGACGGCCCGGATGGGAGCGATCCCAGCGGCCGGGTTCACTGTGCCACGGCGGGCGCCCGGGGTACAGGCCCGGTGTCCCCGGCCGTTCCGTTCCCCCGGCCCGCCGGGAGGCCGCCGGCCGGGGGACCGCCGGCCGCCCCGGCGGCGGCAGGCACGGCCCGCAGCGGCCGGGTGGCCGCCGGGGCCGTGCTGTGGCGGGGGACGAGCCGCGGGAACAGCTCGGTGCGCGGGTTCTCCGGCTGCTCCCCGCCCATCATCCGGGCCAGCAGCCGCAGCGCCTGCGCGGCCATCTCGGAGAGCGGCCGGCGCACCGTGGTCAGGGCCGGGGACGCCCAGCCGGCCTCGGGCAGATCGCCGAAGCCGATCACGCTGACGTCCGCGGGGACCCGTAACCCCCGTGCGGCCAGGGCCTCGTAGGCACCCAGGGCCATGACGTCCGAGCAGGCGAACAGCGCGGTGGGCGGCTCCGGCAGGCCGAGGAGGGCGAGCGTCCGGCGCCGGGCGCAGGCCCGTTCGGAACCGCCGTGGCGCACGTACTCCGGCCGGGGCGCGATGCCCGCCGCCGCCAGCGCCTCGCGGTGGCCGGCCAGCCGGGCGTCACCGCGCGGTGTGCCGGGGCGGCCGGCGAGCACCGCGATCCGGCGGTGGCCCAGCGCCAGCAGGTGGCCGGTCGCCACCGACCCGCCCCGGTGGTCGTCCGCGCCGACGGACGGTGTGCCGGCCGGTGGGCGGCGCGCGGGGTCGATGAGGACGTACGGGACGCGGTGGCCGTCCAGCCACGCGTACTGGCCGGGGCTGAGCCCGGGCAGATGGAACAGCACCCCGGCGGAGCCGCGGGCCGCCAGCTTCTCCGGCCAGCCGGGGCCCGTCCGCCGCCCGCCCGGCCCGCCGGACCCGGCCGCGACCGAGACCACCACCTCCAGGCCCGCCTCGTGCGCGGCCTCCATGACGCCGTGCAGCACCGCGCCCGCACGGGGGCTGTCGGGCGAGCGCACCACCAGGTCGACCATCGCGGGCCGCGGCTTCGGCGCCCCCGCGCGCGGGCGGCGCACATAACCCAGGCGCTCCAGCACCTCGGTGACGCGGCGGCGGGTGTCGGGGGCCACGTCCGCGCGGCCGTTGAGCACCTTGGAGGCGGTCGGCACGGACACCCCCGCCTCGCGGGCGATCACCGCCAGGGTCGGGCCCGCGGCGCTCCCGGTACGAGCCATCGCCTTCCCCTTCCGCTCCGCGGCCTCGCGGATCACACCCAGGACAGCCCGAGTCCCCCGCGGTACCGGCCGGGCAGCGGCCGGCCACCACTGTAGATCGCGCCGCGTCACCGCAGAAGACCGATGTCCCACGGGATGAGACGGGCCGTGGCGGAGGCTTCCGCGGTGCCGCGGGGGACGGCGCTCCGAAACTTTCGCCGCCCTCCCGAGGGCTGACCCGGAATCACCAGAAGGCTTAACATCCCAACAAAATCGACCAGTTGCGGGCCCGGACGCACAGGCCCCTCCCCCCACAGGAGATCCGGATGAGCCGTGGTGCCGCGCCCGACCGCAGACTCGTGCTCCGAACGGCGGCGGGGCTGGGGGCCCTGGGTGCCCTCGCCGCCACACCGGGCGCGGCCCGGGCGGCCGCCGGCTCCCGCGCGGCCGGGTCCCGCCCCGCCGGACGCCGCGCCGCCGCCTCGTACGCCAACCCGCTGATCCGCAACCGCGCGGACCCGCACATCCACCGGCACACCGACGGCCAGTACTACTACACGGCCACCGTCCCCGAGTACGACCGCATCGTGCTGCGCCGCTCACCGACGCTCGCCGGTCTGGCCGGGGCCGGGGAGACGGTGATCTGGCGGCGGCACGGCAGCGGTGACATGGGAGCCCACATCTGGGCCCCCGAGATCCACCACATCGACGGCGCCTGGTACATCTACTTCGCCGCCGGACGCACGGACGACGTCTGGCGCATCCGGATGTGGGTCCTGGAGAACCGGAACGCCGACCCCTTCTCCGGCACCTGGACGGAGCGCGGGCGGATCACCACCGCCTGGGACACCTTCTCCCTGGACGCCACCACCTTCGTCCACCGGGGCACCCGCTGTCTCGCCTGGGCCCAGCACGAGCCCGGCATGGACAACAACACCGCCGTCTTCCTCTCCGAGATGGCGGACCCGTGGACGCTGACCGGCCCCCAGGTGCGGCTGACGACCCCCGAGTACGCATGGGAGACCGCCGGCTACAAGGTCAACGAGGGCCCCGCCGTCATCCAGCGCAACGGCCGCGTCTTCCTGGCCTATTCGGCCAGCGCGACCGACAGCAACTACTGCCTCGGCCTGCTGACCGCCGACGACACCGCCGACCTGCTCGCCCCCGCCTCCTGGAGCAAATCGCCGCGGCCGGTGTTCACCAGCAGCGACGCCACCGGCCAGTACGGCCCCGGCCACAACTCCTTCACCGTCGCCGAGGACGGCCGCACCGACGTCCTCGTCTACCACGCGCGGCAGTACAAGGAGATCAGCGGCGACCCGCTGAACGACCCGAACCGGCACACCCGCCTCCAGGAACTGGGGTGGAAACCGGACGGGACGCCCGACTTCGGGATTCCGGTGGCCGACACCCGCTAGCAGGCGCCGGGCGCCCGGCTTCCGGTCCGGCCCCGCCACCGCGGCCCGGAACGCCCGGCGGCCGCCCCCGACCGCGTTCACCCCCCACCAAGGAGCGTGCCCGAGTTGAACCGCCACCGCCTGCGAGCCGCGCTGCTCGCCTTCTGCCTCTGGCTCGGCCTCACCGGCGCCCTGCTACCGGCCGGCGCCGCACAGGCCGCCCCGGTCACCGTGCTCAACGCCACCCAGTTCACCGACACCTCGGGCTCCCCGCTGCAGGCCCACGGCGGCGGAGTGCTGAAAGTCGGCGCCCACTACTACTGGTTCGGCGAGAACCGCAACGCGGACAACACCTTCCGCTACGTCTCCGCCTACCGCTCCACCGACCTGAAGAACTGGGAGTTCCGCAACCACATCCTCACCCAGGCCAGCGACCCCGAGCTGCGGCGCGCCAACATCGAGCGCCCCAAGGTGATCTACAACCAGCGCACCGGCCAGTACGTCCTGTGGGCCCACAAGGAGAACGGCTCCGACTACAGCGAGGCCCGCGCCGCCGTCGCCACCTCCTCCACCGTCGACGGGAACTACACCTGGCGCGGCAGCTTCCGGCCGCTGGGGCAGCACATGTCACGCGACATCACCGTCTTCACGGACAGCGACGGCACCGGCTACATGGTCTCGGCCGCCCGGGAGAACTACGACCTGCACATCTACCGGCTCACCGACGACTACACCGGCGTCGCCTCCCTCGTCGCCAACCCCTGGCCCGGCGGCCACCGCGAGGCGCCGGCCCTCTTCAAGCGCGGCGGCGTCTACTTCATGCTGACCTCCGGCGCCACCGGCTGGAGTCCCAACCAGCAGAAGTACGCCACCGCCACCAGCATCGCCGGCCCCTGGAGCGAGATGCGCAACGTCGGCGACTCCACCACCTACGGCTCCCAGACCACCTACGTCCTGCCGGTGCAGGGCAGCGGACAGACCTCGTACCTCTACATGGGCGACCGCTGGGGCAACTCCTTCGGCGGCACGGTCAACGACTCCCGGTACGTGTGGGCCCCGCTGTCCTTCCCGTCCGCGACCAGCATGAGCATGGACTACCACCCGGAGCTCGTCATCGACACCGACGCCGGGACGGTCACCGGCCGCGGCGGGCCGTTCGAGACCCTCACCGCCCGGCACAGCGGCCGCTGCGCCGATGTGACCAGCCAGTCGCTCCGCGCCGGGGCGCTGCTCAAGCAGTACGGGTGCAACGGCGGCGGCAACCAGAGGTTCTGGTTCAAGGACGCCGGGGGCGGCCACGTCCAGCTGATGGCCCGGCACAGCTCCCTCTGCCTCACCGAGACCGGCTCCGCCGTACAGCAGCAGACGTGTTCGGACGCGGCGGAGCAGCAGTGGCAGGTCCAGGACGCGGGCGGCGGGTACGTCCGGCTGGTGGCCCGCGCCGGCGGCGAATGCCTCGACGTGTCGAACGGGGCCACCGCCGACTCCGCCGAGATCATCACCTACGCCTGCTCGGGCGTCCACAACCAGCAGTGGCGGCGCGGTACCTGACGGCACGCCGGCCGCCCGCCCCGAGGACCGGCGCCCCCGGCACGCCGGGCCCCGCCCCACCCGGAAGCGCCGTCCTCCGAACGAAGGAGCCCCCTCCGTGCCACCAGCATCGGGCCACCTCCGCGCCGGGGAGCCGGCGGCCCGGCCACCGTTCCCCCTGCCGCCCGAGGACCGTGCCCTCAGCCCCCGTACCGGCTGGACCCGGGCGCACTGGGAGGCCGCCGCCGACGGGCTGCTCGCGGCCGTCGCCCCGTACGCCACCCCCGGCCGGGCGTTCCACCACCTCCCCGGCGGCCGGCCGAGCTTCTCCGGCCACCGCTCCGACGGACTGGAGGGCTACGCCCGCACGTTCCTCCTCGCCGCCTTCCGGATCGCGGGCGCCGGCGGCGCCGACCCGCACGGACTCCTCGGCCGGTACGCCGACGGCCTCGCGGCGGGCACCCGCCGGCCCGGCGGCGACGGCCCCGAGGACTGGCCGCGGATCACCGACCGGAGCCAGCCGCTGGTCGAGGCGGCCTCCATAGCCCTGGCGCTCCGCCTCACCCGCCCCTGGCTGTGGGACCGGCTGGACACGGCGGTGCGGGACCGCGCCGCGGCCTGGCTGGCGGACGCCCTCACCGCCGAACCCTGGCCCTGCAACTGGGAGTTGTTCCCCGTCACGGTCGGCGGCTTCCTCGCCGCGACGGGCCACGCCACCGAAGCCGCGCGGGCCGCCCGCGCACGCGGCCTCGCCCGGATCGAGACCTGGTACGCGGGCGACGGCTGGTACACCGACGGCCCCGGCCGCGCCTTCGACTACTACAACGGCTGGGCGATGCACCTCTACCCCGTCCTGGAGGCCCACCTCTCCGCCGACGCCCGGCTCCTGGACCGCCACGGCTCCCGGCTGGAGACCCATCTCGCCGACTACGCCCGCCTGTTCGGAGCCGACGGCGCGCCGCTGCACCAGGGCCGCTCGCTCACCTACCGCATGGCGACCACCGCCCCGCTCTGGCTCGGCGCCCTCACCGGCCGCACCCCGCTGAGCCCCGGCACCACCCGTCGCCTGGCCTCCGGCACGCTCCGCCACTTCCTCGACCGGGGAGCGGCCGACCCGGCGACCGGGCTGCTCCCGCTCGGCTGGTACGGCCCGTACGAGGGCGTCCTCCAGCGCTACTCCGGCCCCGCCTCCCCGTACTGGGCGGCCAAGGCGTTCCTCGGCCTGCTCATCCCGCCGGACCACCCGGTGTGGACGGACCCCGAGGAGCCGGGCCCGGCCGAGCGCGCCGACGCGGTCACGGCGCTGCCCGCACCGAACTGGCTGCTCCAGTCCACGTCCGCCGACGGGCTCGTACGGCTGCACAACCACGGCAGCGAGGACGCCCGCTACGACCCGCACTACACGCGCCTCGCCTACTCCACCGCCACCGGCCCGGCCCCGCCCGGAGCGGAACCCGACAACCACTTCGGCCTGCTCGGCGAGGACGGCGCGGTCTCCCCGCGCCACGGCCTGGAACCGCTGGGCGCGGGCGAGGGCTGGGCGGCGTCCCGGCACGGCGTGGGCACGGCCCGGGTCGTGAGCGTCGTCCTGGCGCACGGCGCGGCGGAGGTGCGTGTCCACGCCGTGACGGACGCGCCGCCGGGCACCCCCGTACGCCTCACCGGCTGGGCGGCGGGTCCGGTCCCGCGCTCCGAACTCCTGCCGCTGCACGGACTGGTGGCCGCCCCGCCGCTGCCCCCGGTGGCGACGGCGTACACGCCGGAGGCGGTGACCCCCGCCGTGTCCGGGCGGACGGGCGCGGCGGTGAGCGTGTTCGTCTGCGCGGCCCGCCTCACGGCCGAGCCCCGCCCGATCCCGCTGGCGGACGTGGTACGGGTCGAGGTGAGCGACGACGGCACGGCACCCACGGTCACGGCCCGCTGGCCGGACGGCTCGGAGCACCGGATACGCCTGTCCGCCGGCACGGCGGAGGTGGAACACCGGGCGCCGGCCGGCACGGCCCCCGGGGAGCCGGCCGCTCCCGGCTGACCCGGACGGGCCGTCGCCCGGTTGCGCCCGAGCGCGCGAGACCCAGCAGCCATCCGCTTATGGCTCCGCCCATGATCCGCCGGACAGTCCTAGAGCTGTACTGCCACGCGGTGGTCGGATATGCGGCCGTGCACCGGGCACGGCCGGCTGGACGCCTGGGGACAGAGCATGAAGTGTTCGGTCACCGTCGCCCGGTACGCCCGGTACTGGCCGGGAGGCCGGAAGACCTCCGGTCCCCTGCTGAAGGGCGCCGCGCCCAGGTAGATCTCCAGCCCCCGGTCCAGTTCGGCTCCGGACAGCTCGCACGCCGTGGTCGCCATGTACACCGCCTCGTCGGAGCCCGGTTCCTGCTGCGAGTTGAACACCACGATGCCAATCCGCGGCCGCATCGCGATGTTGCGGACCTGCGTCGCCTCGGGGGAGGAGATCCAGTAGAACGTCGAGTACCCGTCGGCCACATAGAAGACCGGCGACGCCCAGGGTTCGCCGTTCGTGTTCGCGGTCGCCAGCGTCATGAAACGGTTGCGGTCGATGATGGCCCGACCCTCGACTTCAAGCTTCCCGGTGTCCATGGCGCAGACCGTACATTCAATGCGCCTCCGGGCCGACCACGCCGGTCTGGGAACCTGCTTGCCGCGGCGGCGAGTAGCCGTGGCACGGGCGCCGGTCCTGCCGCTTGTCGGCCAGGTGGAAGTCGAGGCACGGCCGGCCGGGCACTGCCTGGGCGCTACGGCACCAGCTGGGTGCCGCACCCACCCGGCCTGTGTGAATTGGTGCTGAACAGACGTGGCTGGTCGCCGTCGAGGCCGGCCGAACTCCACGACGAGTGGCAGGTCTTCGACCGCCGCTACCTCTCCGAAGTATCCATTTCCGAACTCTTCACCACCAAGCCAACCGAGCCCCAAGCGGGGATCACCCCGCAGGACATGACCGGGCGGGGCCGTGTCCACCGGCCGGCTGCCACTCACCGGCTCATCGACGACCGCCTTCCCTTCACCGGGGCCCCGACCAGGGCAATCGCATGATCCAGGTCGCGGGGGGAAGACGGAATGCCGACCGCGGGCCGGCTCCCCGTGGAGCGGGAGCGTCACTTCTCCGGGTGTGACCGTTCCCTTCCCGAGCAGCGACGGTCCCCGTGGCACACGGGAAAGCTGCCGGAACGAGAGGGGTCAGTCACCGTGAGGCCCGGAAGGGAAGAGTCCGACCAGCCCTCGTACGGCATGAACAGGCCGCATGCCGTCATGTGGTGGTGGAGCGGCATCGGGCTCGGGATTCTGCTCGTCGCGCTCTTCTTGATGAGCGGTGGCTGAGCCGCCGGCCGGGGCGGACCGGGGGAGCCGGGCGGGTGGCGTCGGACCCCGTCTCCCCGGCGTGCTTAGCTGAATACTCCCGCGTCCCCTCCGGCAGAAGGTCGCCCCGTGTCCATCGCCCGCTCCGTGGCCCTGTTCGTCGTCGCCGCCCTGTTCGAAATCGGCGGTGCCTGGCTGGTCTGGCAGGGCATCCGCGAGCACCGGGGCTGGGCCTGGATCGGGGCCGGCGCCATCGCCCTCGGGCTGTACGGGGTGGTGGCCACCTTCCAGAGTGATGAGAACTTCGGCCGCATCCTCGCCGCGTACGGCGGTGTCTTCGTGGCCGGGTCGATCGCCTGGGGCGTGATCGCCGACGGTTACCGGCCCGACCGGTTCGACGTCATCGGCGCCCTGGTGTGCCTCGCCGGGATGGCCGTCATCATGTACGCGCCGCGCGGCCACTGACCGGACGGAACGGGAACAGCGCACTTCGCCCCGCACGCCAACCGCGGACCGTCCGTCCGGCCGAGCAGCCGCCCAGCCGTCTCCCGCTCCGCTCGGAGACGCGGCCGCACGGTGGCTCACGATCGCGGGAGCGTTGTTTCGTGCCCGAGCGGGGGTAACCCGCTGTCGGCAAGGATCCCGAGGAGAAGGGTGACAGTCGTGCTGGGGATTCCCAGGCGTCGAGGAGCCCCGCGGGGGCGGCGACGGGTACGAGTTCGAGTATGGGGACCTGGAAGAGGCCGAGTTCTGGAACGACGTGGAGACCTGGACGGGCAAGCGGGTCACCGTCACGTCCCGGGTCCACGAAGCCATCGACCCCGACTTCTTCACGATCGCCGGCACGAGGGGCGACAACCGGCAGGCCCCCCTCCTCCCGGCATACGGGGATGACACCCGATCGGTCTTCTTCGCCGCCCACAGGCTTCCTGCCGACCGCACCGGTAGTGAAATGCCGGTGCGGATGCCGGTCTGTGGGCTTCTCCACCACAAGGTGTCCCGCCCAGCGATGGGTCCTCATCGTGACGACGCTGCGGTGCCGGGAAGCGTGCGAAGCAGAACAGGCCGCGGAGGGGCGGGGGGCGGGAACACGTCGCGCTCGCCGGCGAGACCACCGGGTACACCGCCGCCCGGCCGGGACTCGAC